>NZ_JARXWD010000005.1:0-217360 GCF_029892765.1 Stenotrophomonas sp. 1278 | reverse complement strand
GGGGGGGGGGGGGGCCCCCGCGGGGGCCCCCCCCCCGGGGGGGGCCCGGGGGGGCCCCCCCCCCCCCCGGGCCCCCCCCCCCCCCCCCCCCCCCCCCCCCCCGACCCCTGACGGTTTCCGTGTGCGTCCACCACGGAAAACAAAGAAGAAAATCAAAAGCAACAGCGGGTCGCTTCGCTCGTTCCTCGCGATCATCTTTCCGATGGATCTATATCCATCAGCTCACAAACGAAAAGAGCCGAGCAGATGCTCGGCTCCATCGCGAATGCTTCATCCACGCATGGCGTGGATCTACTGTGTCGACCAGGGTCGACACCCACCAACAGCAGCACAGACGCCGTTCCGACAGCAGCGAAAAACTGTCGAAGGCGGGGTGGTGTCGGGTTGCGGGGTGTCCGCGCCATGGATGGCGCGGCCAAGCCTACAAGGACGTACTTGCGGCGTCCCCGCAACCCGACACCATCCCGCCATCCCACGGATATCTCGCTTTTGACGTTGACGTTGCTGTTGCTGTTGCTGTTGCTGTTGCCGGCCAGCGGCCGGCACTACCACCGCGGGTGCAGGGCCGCAGGCCCTGCAGAACATCCTCAGCTGCGCATGCCCACGCCACGGCGCAACAACCACAGCGCCAGCGCCGTCAGCACCACCACGAAACCGATCATCAGCGCATACGCCACCACCACCGGCACATCGCTGCTGCCCAGCAGGCCATAGCGGAACGCGTTGACCATGTAGAAGATCGGGTTCGCGTGCGTGGCCGCCTCCGCCCATGGCGGCAGCAGCTCCACCGAATAGAACACGCCGCCCAGGTAGGTCAGCGGAGTCAGGATGAAGGTCGGCACGATCGCCACGTCATCGAACTTCTTCGCATACACCGCGTTGATGAAGCCGGCCAGCGAGAAGATCGTCGCGCCCAGGATCACCGTGGTCAGCGTCACCAGCGGATGCGGGATGCGCACCGGAGTGAAGAACATCGCGATGATCAGCACGATCACGCCTACCATCAGGCCGCGCAGCACCGCACCGGCCACGTAGCCCCACAGGATCACCCAGTTCGGCATCGGGCTGACCAGCAGCTCTTCCACGTGGCGGCCGAACTTGGCGCCGAAGAACGAGGAGCTGATGTTGCCGTAGCTGTTCTGGATCACGCTCATCATCACCAGGCCCGGCACGATGAACTGCATGTAGGTGTAGCCGCCCATGTCGCCCACGCGCGAACCGATCAGGCCGCCGAAGATCAGGAAGTACAGGGTCATGGTGATCGCCGGCGGTACCAGGGTCTGGCCCCAGATGCGCATGATGCGGGCGACTTCGCGGCGCACGATGGTCATCAGTGCGATGCGGTTGCGCTGGCCGTCGGTCAGGACCGGGGTCGGGGTGCTGCTCATGCGGACGTCTCCTGGTTGCCGGTGAGGCGCACGAACAGTTCCTCCAGGCGGTTGCTCTTGGTACGCATCGAACGCACGCGGATGCCCGCCGCGTTCAGTGCCTCGAACACGCGGTTGAGGTCCATCGCACGTGGCATGTCGATGTCCAGCGTATGGCCGTCGGTGGCGGTCAGGGTTGCCCCCTCGATCACCGGCAACTGGGCGGGCAGGGTGCCGTCGATGTCCAGCAGGAAGCCTTCCACGTCAAGCTTGGCCAGCAGTTCGCGCATCGGGCCCTGGGTGACGATCTGGCCGTGGTCGATGATGGCCAGGTTGCGGCACAGGTGCTCGGCCTCTTCCAGGTAGTGGGTGGTGAGGATGATCGTGGTGCCGGCGGCGTTGATCTCCTTCAGCACCCGCCACATGTCGCGGCGGATCTCGATGTCCACGCCAGCGGTCGGTTCGTCCAGGATCAGCAGGCGCGGCCGGGTCATCATCGCGCGTGCGATCATCAGCCGGCGCTTCATGCCACCGGACAGGGTGCGGCTCATCACCTGCGCCTTCTCCCACAGGTGGGCGCGCTTGAGCTCGACTTCGGCCATCTGCTCGGCTTCGGCGCGCGGCACGCCGTAGAAGCCGGCGTAGTTCACCAGGATGTCGAAGGGCTTTTCAAACAGGTTGAAGTTGATCTCCTGCGGCACGAGTCCGATCAGGCGCATGGTGGCGCTGCGGTTGCGCACCAGGTCGCTGCCGAACACTTCCACCTGGCCCTCGCTGAGGTTGACCAGGGAACTGATGATGCCGATCAGGGTGGACTTGCCGGCACCGTTCGGGCCCAGCAGGGCGAAGAAGTCGCCCGGGGCCACTTCCAGCGAGACCCCTTTCAGGGCCTGGGTGCCGTTGTCATAGGTTTTACGCAGGTCGCGCACGCGCAGGGCGGGCGCCGTATCGTTCAGGGAAGCCAAGCTCGAAGCCTTCGCGCCCATGGGCTGGCGCTGGAGAGGGGCGGGGAAGGTCTATTATAGAAGACCCCGAGGGCTTGCCCCGGCTACACACTGTCCCGAAAAGTCGTGCCTGTCCAATTCCCCATCAAACTGGTCGACCGCCGCATGCTGGCGCCCTCCATCGGCCATTACCAGTTCGTGCGTGACGACGGCCAGCCGCTGGATTTCCAGCCTGGCCAGTTCATCCAGGTCCATTTCAGCTACGCCGATGGCACCGAAACCAAGCGCAGCTATTCGCTGGCGACCATCCATGACCACGCGCTGGGGCCAGGCGAGGCGGTGGATATCGCGGTCAGCTTCGTACCCGGTGGCGCCGCCACGGCGCTGTTCGAGGCGCTGGACATCGGCGGCCAGGTCAGCGCGTCCGGTCCCTACGGTCGGTTCTGCCTGAACCCCGGCGACCACAACGGCCGCTACCTGCTGATCGCCACCGGTACCGGCGTCACCCCGTACCGCTCGATGCTGCCGTTGCTGGCAACGGCGATGGCCGAGCGTGGCGTGCAGGTGGTCCTGCTGCAGGGCGCCCGCAGCCCGGGGGAACTGCTGTACAGCGAAGACTTCTACAGCTTCGCTGAAAAGCACCCGAACTTCCGTTATGTGCCTTGCCTGTCGCGGGAACTGCCGGCCGAGCCGCACCCGGACGTACACCATGGCTATGTGCAGCAGGCGCTGGCGGCGTTCACACCGGACCCGGCCACCGACATCGCCTACCTGTGCGGCAACCCGGACATGGTCGACGCCTGCGCCGAAGCGCTGAAGGCGGCGGGCCTGGGTAATCCGCAGATCCGCCGCGAGAAGTACGTCAGCAGCAAGTAGTGCCGGCCGCTTGCCGGCAACCCCACGCACCGGAGGCGGCATCACGCCGCCCCCGGGACCATGCCTCAGTACGGCACCCACGCATCGCGCCAGGCCGAACCCACGCCCGGCCGGTAGGCCTCGGCGTTGACGTTGCACCACGCGCCTTCCGGGAACGGGCGGCAGGCGTACAGCTTGCCGTCGGTGCCCTTCACCACGGTCTCGCCGGGCTTGTAGCTGCCAAGTCCGGCCGGGTACACGAAGTCGTAGTCGCCACCCGGCGGTGGATCCACAGGATCGACCGGATCCGGAACGCGCGTGTCGAGCTGGAACCGATGACCCGGCTTCAGATAGACGCGGTTCTCGGTGGCCGAGGCGATCGGCCTGATCACACCATTGTCCATCACACCAACGCGCGCCTGCTGTGCACTGGCGTTGACCGCATGGGCCAGAGCCAGCGGCCACTGGTTCGCCGCAGTCTGGCCGGCGGCCAGGGTGATCTCCGGGCGCTCCAGATCGTTGCCTTGGGCGTTGAACACGCGCAGGGTCAGGGTGGTGCCCACTTCCAGCGCGCCGCGGGCGGTGACCGGACCGGCATCCTGCCATTGCGGTGGCGGCTCGACGCCACCGCCTCCCTCGAAACGCACGTCCATGCAGGTATAGAAGGCCTCGGCCGAATCCGAGCGCTGCCAGGTGTTGTAGATCAGGTGCTGCCCGCTGCGCTGGGGCAGTGGGCAGTCCAGCTTGTAGACACCGCCCGCGGACAACGGGACGTCGCCCAGCGTGCAGAACTCCTGCAGGTCGGCCCAGCGCAGCGGGCTGCCCGGCTGCCAGCCATCGCGGGTGACGTAGAACTTCCATTCGCGGGTGGCATGCGGGGCAGAGGCAAGAAATTCAAAGGTGTAACGGCCGTTGCCATCGGCGCGGATCGGCGTGGTCGACCAATCGGACCGGTCCAGATCCAGGCCGCGGTACTTGCTGTTGCCACCGCTGCACAGCTCGCCGTCGGGAACGACTGCCTGGTGGTTGCCATTGGCATTGGCCTGGTTGATGCCGGCCCAGTCGTAGAAGGGCTGTGCGCCGCCGATGTCCTTGGCCGCAGCACAGGCGGGGTTGGTCGGCTGCTCTGGATTGCCCTGGTAGCAGGCGTACACCCGGCTGGTGGGTTTGGACATGGTGCCGTGTGCCAGCGCGCTGGCAGAGGCGCCCAGGCTGGCGATGGCAGCCACCGCGAGAGCAAGTCGATTGAGCGGTTGCATGATGGGGTCCTGTGGACGGTGGAAGGTCCAGCGAGTCTCCTCACGATGCACAGCGCCAACCATTCAACGATTCCGAAAAGCTGCAGGCTGCGACGGGATGTGCAGTGCCTGCGCGAACGGGTTAACACTTCAAGCCGGACCCGCAGGCCTGCCTCTGCCCCATTGCAGAAGCGGGGCGGCACGCGCGCGCCGCCCCCGCTCAGTCACTCAGTCACTCAGTACGGCACCCAGGCATCGCGCCAGGCCGAACCCACACCCGGCCGGTACGCCTCGGCATTGACGTTGCACCACGCGCCTTCCGGGAACGGGCGGCAGGCGTACAGCTTGCCGTCGCTGCTCTTCACCACGGTCTGCCCGGGCACGTAGCTGCCGATACCGGCCGGATACACATGGTCGAAATCACCGCCGGGTGACGGCGTACCCGGATCTGGCACCTTGGTGTCCAGCTGGAAGCGGTTGCCGTCCTTCAGGTACACGCGGTTGTCGGTGGCCGAGGCGGTCGGTGTGATCGCGCCGTTGCTGAGTACGCCGACGCGCGCGTGCTGGGCACTGGCGTTGACCTTGCGCGCAAGCGCCAATGGCCACTGCGCCGGCGTGGTCTGGCCTGCGGCCAAGGTGGCTTCCACGCGTTCCACGTCGTTGCCGTTGGCATTGAACACACGCAGCGCCAGGGTGGTGCCCACCGGCAGCTCGGTACGTGCAGTCACCGGCCCGGCATCCTGCCACTGCGGGACCGGGGTGGTACCGCCGCCGCCTTCAAAGCGCACGTCCATGCAGGTATAGAACGCTTCGGTGGAATCGGCGCGCTGCCAGGTGTTGTAGATCACATGCTGGCCGCTGCGCTGCGGCAGCGTGCACTGCAGCTTGTAGGTGCCATCGGCCGACAGCGGCGTGTTGCCCAGCGAGCAGAATTCCTGCAGATCGGCCCAGCGCAGCGGGCTGCCCGGTTGCCAGCCGGCGCGGGTGACGAAGAACTTCCAGTCGCGCGTGGCGTGCGGGGCGGTCGCCTTGAACACGAAGGTGAACCTGCCGTTCGCATCGGGCTGGATCGGTGTGGTCTGCCAGTCGCTGCGCTCCAGGTCCAGGCCGCGGAAGGTCGGGTTGTTGCCGCTGCACAGCTTGCCGTCGGGCACCACGGCCTGGTGGTTGCCGTTGGCGTTGGCCTGGTTGATGCCGTTCCAGTCGTAGAACGCCTGCGAGCCGGCCACTGCCTTGGCGGCCGCGCACGCCGGGTTGGTGGGGTTCTCCGGGTTGCCCTGGAAGCAGGCATAGACGCGGCTGACCGGGGTGATCATCGTGCCGTGTGCAGCGGCGTTGCCGGCAACGCCAACACCGGCGCCAACGAAGACGGTGGCCAACAGCAATGGGGTGTATCGCAGAGACATGGCGCATCCTTGTGGTCGTCGAAGGGAGCGGTGACCGCAGCACCCACGCCGTATCGGGCGACGGACGATGAGCGGTACCGCCGCGAGTATCGAGCTGCAATACGCAGTGGGAAACCACGTCAATGCCGATCCGTGACTACGTGTGTGAAGCCCTTCCCGCAGGCTTCACGCCACACTGAACGAACACGCTGGCGGTCACGCCTGCGGCGCGGCGACGATCACGTTCCCGTGCAACGTCATTGCCGCGGGGGGCCGACCCGATTCACCTGGCACGAAAAGCATCCATGTCCTGCGTTGTGCAGCTGCACGAAGGCCACCGTTGTATCGGCGAACAGCCGGTCCAGGTGCGTGGCAACCTCGGTGCCCTGGCAGACCAGGCCGCTCAGCATGAAGTCCGCGCTGTCATAGGCGCGCACCGAGATCAGCCGCCGCTGCACGTAGGCAGGTACCACGCCCGCTGGCAGCACGCAGCGGGTTGCACCGCGCTGCACGAAGATCGGGCCCGAGGCGCGGTATGGCGAATGCGTGGCCAGGTGTGTGTAGGGCAGCAGAAGCAGTTCTGCACCGGCAGGCGCGTCGGTCAGGCTGACCCTGCAGGGGTAGCCGCCGCTGTCGCCGGCGCGCCGGCGCACGATTCCCCGCGCGGCCAGCGCATCGTCGCTGGATTCGAAAAGCGCCTCGAACGGCTGGTGGTCGATGCCACTGAGTTGCCACGGATGCATGGAGTGTCTCCCGGTTCTGCGCGCATTCTGCCGGCGCCACGGGCCGCCTGCTCGCCATTTTCCGCCACCTGATCGCGCTGGCCGATACCGCCCTGTACCGGGAAAAGGCCGGGGGTCGCAACCGACTGGTGGCCGTGCCGACGCCGGCCCAGGACATCCGCCTGTCGCCGCCAGCGTCCGGCGCGTGTAAGTTGGGTCACATTCGATTGGTCACATCTGCCGCGGCACACCGTCGTGGTGGACAGGAACATCCCCAGGGGAATCACGCACGATGCAAAGACACCATTTCGCGCGGGCCGGGTTGCTGGCCAGCATGCTGATTGCCGGCTGCAGTGCACCGCCGCAGGCAGGGTCCGACGGCGCGGGCGATACACCCAGCCGCCGCTACGGCCAGATCGATTTCCGCCCCTGCACGCTGGCCACCGAAGGCGCCAATGCCAACGTCGAGGCGCAGTGCGCGACGTTCCAGGTGCCCGAAGACCGGAGCAGGCCGGATGGCCGCAGGATCGATCTGCGCGTGGCCTGGCTGGAGTCGGGCAACAGCGGTTCGGGCCTGCCGGACCCGGTGTTCTTCCTGGCCGGCGGACCTGGCCAGGCGGCCAGCGAGGTGGCCGTCATCGTCGATACGGCACTGCGCCAGGTGCGCAAGCAGCGCGACATTTTCCTGATCGACCAGCGCGGCACCGGCGGCTCCAATCCGCTCAGCTGCCTGGGCGCGGACGGCAAGGAGCTGCCGATGGATGAAGACGCTGCGCCCAGCGAGGCGCTGCTGCGCGAGTACGCCGAGCGCTGCGCTGCGTCGCTGAAGGGCCGTGCCGACCCGCGCTTCTATACCACCGCCGAAGCCATCGCCGATCTGGACGCGGTACGCCAGGCGCTGGGCGCCAACACGCTGAACCTGGTCGGTGGCTCGTACGGCACCCGCGTTGCCCAGCGCTACGCGGCCGCGTACCCGCAGCACACCCGCAGCATCGTGATCGATGGCGTGGTACCGAACGAGCTGGTGGTCGGCGGCGATTTCGCCACGACCTTCGACAACGCGATCACCCTGCAGTCCGAGCAGTGCCGCAGGGATGCTGTCTGCAGCAAGCGCTTCCCGGTCGACACCCGTGCGCAGCTGCGCAGCGTGGTGGAAACCCTGCGCCGCGCGCCGGTCACGGTCGACTACCGCGACCCCGGCACCAACGCACCGCGGCAGGAGGTGCTGACCCCGGACAGCGTGGTCGGCCTGGCGTTCGCCTTCTCCTACGTACCGCAGTACTCCTCGCTGTTGCCGCTGGTGCTGGATGAAGCGGCACAGGGGCGCTATGCACCACTGGCGTCGCTGGCGCGCGGTGCGACCCGCAGCATGGATTTCCAGATCAACCGCGGCATGCAGTGGTCGGTGATCTGCAGTGAAGATGCTCCGCGCTACCAGCCGCCGGTCGAAAGCAGCGACAGCCTGGTCGGCGCGGAAGTGGCGCGCGCGTTCTTCGCCGCCTGTCCGGTGTGGCCGCACCAACCGGCTGTGGCGGCTGCGGCAGTGCCGCTGAACAGCGACCTGCCAGTGCTGCTGCTGTCCGGCGAACTGGACCCGGTGACGCCGCCGCGTTACGCCGAACAGGTGCTCAAGGGCCTGCCGAAGGGACGCGCGCTGGTTGCCCGCGGCCAAGGCCACGGCACCCTCACCGCCGGCTGCATGCCACGCCTGCTCGGCCAGTTCATCGACACCACCGATGCCAAGGCGCTGGATGCCAGCTGCCTGGACACGCTGAGCTACGTGCCGGCGTTCACCTCGTTCAACGGATGGGCCCCATGATCGTCGCCGACAACCTGCACAAGGCCTTCAATACCCGCACCGGTCGCATCCAGGCGGTGGCCGATGTCGGCTTCCGCGCCGAGGATGGCCGCATCACCGGCCTGCTCGGGCCGAACGGCGCCGGCAAGACCACCACCATGCGCATGCTGTACACGCTGATGACGCCCGATGAAGGCAGCATCACCGTCGATGGCATCGACGCAGCCCGCGATCCGGTGGAAGTGCGTCGCCACCTCGGCGTGCTGCCGGATGCACGTGGCGTCTACAAGCGGCTGACCGCACGCGAGAACATCGCCTACTTCGGCGAGCTGCATGGCCTGTCGGCGTCGCGCATCCGCGAACGCATCGAAGTGCTGTCCCATGCGCTGGACATGGCCGACATCCTCGATCGGCAGACCGATGGCTTCTCGCAGGGCCAGCGCACCAAGACCGCCATTGCCCGCGCGCTGGTGCACGACCCGCGCAACGTGATCCTTGATGAGCCCACCAACGGCCTGGACGTGATGACCACCCGCGCGCTGCGCCGCTTCCTGCTGGGCCTGCGCGAGGAAGGGCGCTGCGTGATCCTGTCCAGCCACATCATGCAGGAGGTCGGTGCGCTGTGTGACCACATCGTGATCATCGCCAAGGGTACGGTGATGGCCGCCGGCAGTGCCGATGAACTGCGCGCGCAGTCCGGCGAGCCCAACCTGGAAGATGCGTTCGTGAAACTGATCGGCAGCGAAGAGGGCCTGCACGCATGAGCATGATGTCGACCCTGATGACGGTGATGCGCAAGGAACTGCGCGACCTCTCGCGTGACCGCCGCACACTGCTGCTGACCCTGCTGTTCGGCCCCGTGCTGTACCCGCTGCTGATCCTGGGCATGGGCAAGCTGGCTGAAAGCCGCGTGCGCATCCAGATCGAACAGCCGCTGCAGATTCCGACCATCGGTGCGGAGAATGCGCCGAACCTGGTGCGCTTCCTGGCGGCGCAGGGATTGAACGCCGCGCCGGCACCGAAGGATCTGGCCGAAGCGATCCGCTCGCAGGAGATCGACGTGGCCCTGCGCATCAGCCCTGAGTTCGGCAAGGACTGGGCCGATGGCAAGCCTGCGCTGGTGGAAGTGATCCGTGACAGCACCCGTCGTGCCGCCGAAGTGCCCAGTGCGCGGCTGCAGGCGGCCCTGGCAACCTACAACGGCCAGGTTGGTGCGCTGCGGCTGATGGCGCGCGGCGTCGACGCACAGGTTGCACGACCGCTGGATGTGGCCACCCAGGACATGGCCAGTGCCGAGGCCAAGCGCGGCATGATGCTGTCGATGCTGCTGCCGGTGCTGCTGACGCTGACCTCGTTCATCGGCGGCGCGTACCTGGTGATGGATGCCACCGCCGGCGAGCGCGAACGGCAATCGCTGGAGCCGTTGCTGGCGACCCCGGGGTCGCGCAGTGCCATCGTCAGCGGCAAGATCGCCGCCGCCTGCGTGGTCGGGTTCGCCTCGTTGCTGCTGACCTTGATCGCGTTCAAGGCCAGCGCACAGATCGCGCCCGGCAACGTCGGCCGGCAGCTCAACATGAACATCGGCTCGATGCTGCAGATGCTGCTGGTGATGGTGCCGATGCTGCTGATCGGCACCTCGTTGCTGACCTTCCTCTCGGCCGCGGCCAAGAGCATGAAGGAAGCGCAGAGCCACATGACCTGGCTGGTGCTGCTGCCGATGCTGCCCGGCTACGCGCTGATGGCTTACCCGGTGAAGAGCGAGCTGTGGCAGTACGCGGTGCCGTTCCTGTCGCAGAACCAGATGCTGCTGAAGGTGATCCGTCACGAGGTGATCAGCCCGACCATCTGGGCGATCTACCTCGGCGCCAGCCTGGCGCTGGCCGCTGTGCTGTGGTTCGCCGCCGTGCGCCGCTACCACAACGAGCGGCTGGCGATTTCCGGCTGAGTGGAGCCGGTAGCGCCGGGCCATGCCCGGTGGATGTGGCACGAGGCCCGGTCATGCCGGGCCTCGTGCATTTCAGCGCTGTGAAGCGTTTCCGTCTGCATACCGCGCCGGCGTCACTCCCATCTCGCGCTTGAATACCGCGATGAAGGCGCTGGGCGTGTCGTAGCCCAATGACAGCGCCACGGTGGTGACGGGTTCACCGGCCAGCAATCGCGGCAGGGCCAGCAGCACGCGCAGGCGCTGCCGCCAGCGGGTCAGGGTCATGTTCGTTTCGGCCTGCCAGCGGCGGGCGAGGCTGCGACTGGACAGGCCGCTGGCGACTGCCCAGTCCTCGACGGTGCGGGTGTCATGTGGCGCACGTGCCAGGGCGGCGGCGATGCGGCGCAGGCGGCGGTCGCTGGGTTGCTGGAGTGCCAGCGGCAATGGCGTGCCGGCGGCGATCTCATCAATGATCACCCCAGCCAAGCGCTGTTGCCCCGCATCCAACGCCTGCCCGCACCAGTGCAGTGCCCGCGGCACCGCCACCTGCAGCAGGTCGCTGGGCTGGAAGATGCGCGGTGCGGTGGGCAGGCCCGCGCAGGACTCCTTGTTGAAGTACAGGCTCCAGCCATCGAAGCTGCCGATGCTGGAAAGTGCATGCGGATGCTGTGGCGGAAGCCACGCCACGTGGCCGGCCGGAAGCAGCCAGTGGGTGTCGCCCACCTCGATCCGCAACAGGCCGGTGTGGGCACCCAGCAGTTGCCCGCGCGCGTGCTGGTGCCGGGCGGTGCGCCGTGAACCCGGCATCGCCAGCTGCGTGCCGAGCAGGGCCGGCCCGCCGCTGGCCTCAGCCAACGCAGGGTCGATCAGTGGTGTCTGGAATGTCTGTTCTGCCATATCCATTGGCAGTTATACGGCAGAACGGTCGATGGCGAGCGTCGACACTGGGCGTCCACCTCTCAGGAGCACGCCATGCAGCCGCACGACATCCTTCCCGACCACCGGAACGAGGTGCAGGTGAACGGCCTCACCGTGCGCAAGGGCAGCGTCGGCGCCTTTCTCGCCACCGTGCGGGAGTGGCAGGACCCGGCCCGTGATGCCGACCTCCGTGCCACCGCCGAAGCCGATCTGCGCAGCCTGCTGCCCGGGCTGCACGCGCTGGGCCTGTTCCAGGTGCTGACCGCGCGTGATCCTGCGCTGCAACGGTTGATCGACAGCGCAGCCTGAAACGCACAAGGCCCGGACATGCCGGGCCTTGCTCCAGAACCGCCGGGCGCGGCCCGGCGCTACCGCCTTGGGCATCAGCCGCCCGGTGCGAACACCAGCGTGCGGCGGGTGGTGACCGGGGCCGTCACCGGCTCGAAGCGCCAGCGCTTGACCGCGTTGAGGGCTTCGCGATCGAAGACACGCGATGGCGTGGCGCGCAGTACGCGCGCATTGGTCACCGAGCCGTCGGTGCCGACGGTGATCTCCACCAGGACTTCGCCGGAGGTACCCGAACGCAGTGCTTCGGCCGGGTAACGCGGGGCTGGCGTGCTGACCGGGCGCAGGCTTGGCGCAGCGGCGGTCGCGGCCTGGCGGGCGGCGTTGGCCTGCTGCGCAGCGGCCTGCTGCTGCTTCTGCTCGGCATCGCGACGCGCGGCAGCCTGGCGCTCGGCCTCCTGGCGCTCGCTGTCACGGCGGGCAACGTCCTGCTGCGCAGCAATCTGTTTGGCCGCTTCGGCTTCCTTGGCACGCTGTTCGGTCAGGCGCTGCTGCTCGGCCAGCTGCTTGGTGCGGTCTTCAGCGTCCTTCTTGACCTTCTCGGTCTCGTCTTCGGTGCGCTTGGCGGCAACCTGCACGCCCTTGGTCAGGCCTTCCTTCAGGCGCGGCAGGGCCGGGGCCGAGGCATCGACCTTTTCGATCAGGGCGACCAGCCGCTGCGCTTCAGTGAAATCCTCGCGGCCCAGATGCTGCTCGGCGGCGATCAGGGTGTACGGCAGAAGATCGGTCAGCGCGCTCTTCACCGAGGCATCGTCCGGCGTCTTGTCGCGCAGTGCCAGGTAGTACTCGATGGCATTGTCGCCGGCCGGGGCGTACATGCGGTTCTCGCGCAGTGCCTGGCTGGCCGATTCGCGCAGCTGCTCGGTACCCATCGACTGCACCTTGGCGGCCACTGCCGGTGCGGCTGGTGCTGCAGCGGCGGGAGCGGCGGCGCCCTGCGCGGCCGGAGCCGGTGTTTCATCCTTGCCCGAGCAGGCAGCCAGGGCCAAAGCCAGAGCGACCGGCAACCACCGGCGCGCGGCAGCGATCATTGCGACGTGCGACATCCTGCTCCCCTCTAAGAAGACGACGTTACGAAAAACGTAGATACGCATGGCCGGGACGCAAGGTCCGGGCGTGGCGGGGGACGTTTCCCAGCGTCACCGTCGCCTGTAGCGAGGGTGCAATCTAGCATCCCGGCCTCACCTGCGCACAAGGGCAGGCGTAGCGGGCCGGTGGCGGCACAGGTACCGCCACCGGGATTGGGATCAATGGACGGCAGACTTGCCGTGGCTCTCAGCCTTGTCGTGGCTGCCGGACATCAGCTTGTCGGTCCACGCGATGCCGATGGCCGACAGGATGAACACGCAGTGGATGATGGTCTGCCAGAGGACGCCGTCGGCCGTCAGCATCGAGCAGCGCGCCACGCCGATGTTGGCGGCAGCCACGCTCATCTGCTCCGGGGTGCACAGCGGGATACCGCCCAGCGCGCCGGTGGCGATGAACGTCTTCAACAGATGGATCGAGGAGATGCCGATGATCGCCATCGCCAGCTTCACCTTCAGCACGCTGGCGTTGACGTGGCTCAGCCATTCCGGCTGGTCCGGGTGGCCTTCCAGGCGCAGGCGCGAGACGAAGGTTTCATAGCCGCCGACGATCACCATCACCAGCAGGTTGGAGATCATCACCACGTCGATCAGGCCCAGCACGATCAGCATGATCTGCTGCTCGCCCATCGACACCGAGTGCGAGATCAGGTGCCACAGTTCCTTGCCGAACAGGAACACGTAAACGCACTGGGCAACGATCAAACCCAGGTACAGCGGCAGCTGCAGCCAGCGGGTAGCGAAGATCAGGCTGGACAGCGGGGACAGTAGCGGTCGGTTTGCACTCATGCGGAGGATGCTGCGTTTCGGGGGAGAGGCGAGGTTACCGGCCCGCCATGACGGTGCCAAGCCAACGCACGCACTAGACTTCAGGTTCCTTTCCGTACCCCAGAGCCGCCGCCATGATCGACCTGTATTACTGGCCTACCCCGAACGGCCACAAAGTGACCCTGCTGCTGGAAGAAGCCGGCCTGGAGTACCGCATCCATCCGGTCAACATCGGTTCGGGGGACCAGTTCAAGCCGGAATTCCTGGCCATTTCCCCCAACAACAAGATGCCGGCCATCGTCGACCACGCCCCGGCCGACGGCGGTGCGCCGCAGAGCGTGTTCGAGTCCGGTGCGATCCTGCTGTACCTGGCCGAGAAGACCGGCCGCTTCCTGCCGGCCAACCTGCGTGGCCGCGTCACCACCCTGGAATGGCTGTTCTGGCAGATGGCCGGGCTGGGCCCGATGAGCGGGCAGATGGGCCACTTCAATGTGTACGCGCCGGAGAAGATCCCGTACGCGATCGAGCGCTACGACAATGAAGTGCGCCGCCTGCACGGGGTGATGGACAAGCGCCTGGCCGAGCACGCCTTCCTGGCCGGCGAGGAGTACACCATCGCCGACATGGCCAGCTACCCGTGGGTTGGCGCCTACGACAAGCTGCCGGCGGACTTCGACGCGTTCCCGAACCTCAAGCGCTGGCACCAGGCCATCGCCGCCCGCCCGGCGACCCAGCGCGCCTATGCGCTGCGCCAGCAGGTCAACCCGGACGCAGGCAAGCCGCTCAGCGACGAAGAGCGCAGGCACCTGTTCGGCAAGCGCTGAGGATTCAGCGCAGGCCGCTGCGCTCGCCGGGCATGGCCCGGCGCTACCCAGCCCGCCAACGGTAGCGCCGGGCCATGCCCGGCGGATGTGCTTTGCTCGGTCCCTGCCATGGGCAGAAGGTCATGCTGTCTTCCTGCACCGCCTTGGTTAGGATGGACGCTGACCGTCCCGCGCCTGTCGCGGTGGCGGACCTGCCGTTTGCCGGGACCCTCCATGCGCCATCTGTTCGCCTCGCTCGCCCTCATGCTTGCCACCAGTACCGTCGCCCACGCTGAAAAACTCACCCTGGAAGCCATCACCGGTCCGCTGCCGTTGTCCGGCCCGACCCTGATGAAGCCGAAGGTGGCGCCGGATGGTTCGCGCGTGACCTTCCTGCGCGGCAAGGACAGCGACCGCAACCAGCTGGACCTGTGGAGCTATGACATCGGCAGCGGCCAGACCCGCCTGCTGGTGGATTCGAAGGTGGTGCTGCCCGGCACCGAAACCCTCAGCGACGAGGAAAAGGCCCGCCGCGAGCGCCAGCGCATCGCCGCCATGACCGGCATCGTCGACTACCAGTGGTCGCCGGACGCGCAGCGCCTGCTGTTCCCGCTGGGCGGCGAGCTGTACCTGTACGACCTCAAGCAGGAAGGCAAGGCCGCGGTGCGCCAGCTGACCCACGGCGAAGGCTTTGCCACCGACGCCAAGCTGTCGCCCAAGGGCGGCTTCGTCAGCTTCATCCGCGGCCGCAACCTGTGGGTAATCAACCTGGCCAGCGGAAAGCAGATGCAGCTGACCGGGGATGGCAGCACGACCATCGGCAACGGTATCGCCGAATTCGTCGCCGACGAGGAGATGGATCGCCATACCGGTTACTGGTGGGCACCCGACGATTCGGCCATCGCCTACGCCCGCATCGATGAAAGCCCGGTGCCGGTGCAGAAGCGTTACGAGGTCTATGCCGACCGCACCGATGTGATCGAACAGCGCTACCCGGCCGCCGGCGATGCCAACGTGCAGGTGAAGCTGGGCGTGATCTCGCCGGCCGAACATGCGCAGACGCAGTGGATCGACCTTGGCAAGGAACAGGACATCTACCTGGCCCGCGTCGATTGGCGCGATCCGCAGCACCTGAGCTTCCAGCGCCAGTCGCGTGACCAGAAGAAGCTCGACCTGGTGGAAGTCACCCTGGCCTCGAACCAGCAGCGCGTGCTGGCCCACGAGACCAGCCCGACCTGGGTGCCGCTGCACAACAGCCTGCGTTTCCTCGATGACGGCAGCGTGCTGTGGTCGTCCGAGCGCACCGGTTTCCAGCATCTGTACCGCATCGACAGCAAGGGCAAGGCCACCGCGCTGACCCACGGCAACTGGTCGGTGGATGAACTGCTGGCGGTCGATGAAAAGGCCGGCCTGGCGTACTTCCGTGCCGGCATCGAATCGGCGCGCGAAAGCCAGATCTACGCCGTCCCGCTGCAGGGTGGCCAGCCGCAGCGCCTGTCGAAGGCGCCAGGCATGCACAGCGCCAGCTTCGCGCGCAACGCCAGCGTGTACGTGGACAGCTGGTCCAACAGCAGCACGCCGCCGCAGATCGAACTGTTCCGCGCCAATGGCGAGAAGATCGCCACCCTGGTCGAGAACGATCTGGCCGATCCCAAGCATCCGTATGCACGCTACCGCGACGCGCAGCGCCCGGTCGAATTCGGCACGCTCACCGCGGCCGACGGCAGGACGCCGCTGAACTACAGCGTGATCAAGCCGGCAGGCTTTGATCCGGCCAAGCGCTACCCGGTGGCGGTGTACGTGTATGGCGGCCCGGCCAGCCAGACCGTCACCGACAGCTGGCCTGGCCGTGGCGACCATCTGTTCAACCAGTACCTGGCCCAGCAGGGCTATGTGGTGTTTTCGCTGGACAACCGCGGTACCCCGCGCCGCGGCCGTGACTTCGGTGGCGCGCTGTATGGCAAGCAGGGCACAGTGGAAGTGGCCGACCAGCTGCGCGGCGTGGCCTGGCTGAAGCAGCAGCCGTGGGTGGACCCGGCGCGCATCGGCGTGCAGGGCTGGTCCAACGGCGGCTACATGACCCTGATGCTGCTGGCCAAGGCGTCGGACAGCTACGCCTGTGGCGTGGCCGGCGCACCGGTCACCGATTGGGGCCTGTACGACAGCCACTACACCGAGCGCTACATGGACCTGCCGTCGCGCAACGACGCCGGTTACCGCGAAGCACGCGTGCTGACCCACATCGAGGGCCTGCGCTCGCCGCTGCTGCTGATCCACGGCATGGCCGACGACAACGTGCTGTTCACCAATTCGACCAGCCTGATGAGCGCGCTGCAGAAGCGCGGCCAGCCGTTTGAACTGATGACCTACCCCGGTGCCAAGCACGGCCTGTCCGGTGCCGACGCACTGCATCGCTACCGCGTTGCCGAAGCTTTCCTGGGGCGTTGCCTGAAACCTTGATCATCATCCGGGAAGGAGCCCGCCCATGACCCTGCCGCCGCCGATTCCTGCGCCCTCCACCCTGGCTTCCGGCTGGTGGTGCCGGCATTGGCGTTGGGCGATGCCGTTGGCGGTGCTGCTGTTCCTGGCCGCACTGGGCGGCGCCATCGCCTGGAGCGTGCTGCGCTGGACCGAGGCCGCGCACGACAGTGCGCCGATGCGCGAGGCCATGCGCCGCGCCGGCTGCAGCGTCGAACTGGTGCAGGTATTCGGGGAACCGCTGCAGGCCGGCACGCTGCCGCTGGGCAGCATGCAGACCGCCATCAACGGCGAGCGCGACGTTGGCCTGACCGTGGCGCTGGAAGGGCCGCATGCGCACGGCCGCCTGTTCGTGAAGGGCACCCGCAGCGACGACGTGTGGGATTACCCGGTGATGTACGTGCTGGCCGAAGACAAGCAGACCTTCGACCTGAGCGCGCTGGATGATGCCGAGGCGGCCGGCGAATGCGAACTGCAGGCCTGTCGCGATCGTGGCGAATGCGCGCTGACGGCAGCGCTGTAGATGGCGTGACCTCCGGCCGATTGTCGCCACCGCCGTGAGCGCGTAGGGTGCGGGCAACCCTGTCCTGGAGTGCTCCATGAAGCCGATCGCGCTTGCCATCGCCCTGGCCCTGACCGCCGCCCCGCTGCTGTCGGCCCCACCGGCCCTGGCCGCACCGGCCGCCAAGGCCTCCACGCCGGCCAGCCCGGCCTGGGTCGCGCGCAGCAATGCACTGGCGCAGATCCTGCTTGATGCGCAGGGGCCGTTCCAGCCCGAGGAGACCGGCTTCTTCGGCGTGCCCGGCTACGACGACAAGGTCGCCGACCTCGGCCCGGACAACGACCAGCGCTACCGCGCCGCGATGGCCAAGGCCCGCGACGAACTGAAGGCCAAGCTGGTCAGCGAGAAGGATCCCAACGTCCGCCAGGACCTGGAGATCATGATCGCCGCCGCCAACCAGAGCATCGAAGGCAGCGAGCTCAACCAGAAGTACCTGCTGCCGTGGCGTGATGCGCCGCAGAGCGTGTTCAGCGGCCTCAACCTGCTGCTGTCCGACCAGGTGCCGGCCGAGCGCCGGGCCAAGGCGGTCGATCGCCTCAAGGCGTATGCGGGCCTGCAGCCGGGCGGCACCGCGTTCACCACGCTGGCCCGCCAGCGTTACGAAGAGCGGTTGAAGGACAGCACGCTGCTGCAGCCGACGAAGATCGAAGTGCAGCAGTCGCTGGACAACGTCGAGACCTACATCACCGGCATCGAGTCGTTGCTGAAGAAGTACCAGGTCACTGGTGCCGACGAGGCGATGAAGGCGCTTGCCGCACAGATGAAGGACTACGCCGCATGGACCCGCAAGGAGGTGCTGCCGAAGGCACGTGCCGATGCGCGCCTGCCGGCTCCGCTGTACGCCTACCAGCTCAAGCAGGTCGGCATTGATATCGACCCGAAGCTGCTGATGCAGCGCGCGCAGCTGGAGTTCATGGAAACCCGCTCGGCGATGCGCCAGCTGGCACCGCTGGTGGTGAAAGAGAAGGGCCTGAAGGTCAGTGATCCGAGCGACCCGGTGGCGGTGATCCGCGCGCTGAAGGGCGAGAAAATTGCCGATGACCAGCTTGAAGGCCACTACCGCAAGGTGATCGATGCCATCGATCCGTTGATCCGCGAACACCGCATCGTCGACGTGCCGCAGCGCGCGATGCAGATGCGCCTGGGTTCGGCCGCCGAAAGCGCTGCCAGCCCGGCACCGCACTTCCTGCCTGCGCCGCTGGTCAACAACACCGGGCAGCAGGGCACCTTCGTGCTGCCGCTGGGCAACCCGGCTGCCGGTGCGGGTGCGCAGTACGACGACTTCAACTTCGGTTCCGCGGCCTGGACGCTGAGCGCGCATGAAGGCCGCCCGGGCCACGAGCTGCAGTTCACCGCGATGGTCGAGCGTGGCGTGTCGCTGGCGCGCACGATGTTCGCGTTCAATTCGGTGAACGTGGAAGGCTGGGCGCTGTATGCCGAGGCGGAGATGGTGCCGTACGAGCCGCTGGACGGGCAGATGATCGCGCTGCAGTTCCGCCTGTTGCGTGCCGCCCGCGCGATGCTGGACCCGATGCTCAATCTCGGCCTGACCGACCGTGCCAACGGCGAGCGCGTGCTGATCGAGCAGGTGGGTCTGTCCAAGGCGATGGCCACCCAGGAACTGGACCGCTACATGGTGCGCATGCCGGGCCAGGCGGGCAGCTACTTCTACGGCTACACCCGCATCCTCGAACTGCGCATGCAGACCGAGCTGGCACTGGGCGCGAAGTTCGACCGCCTGGCGTTCAACAACTTCCTGCTCGACCAGGGCCTGTTGCCACCGGACCAGCTGGCCGAAGCCGTGCAGCAGCAGTTCGTTCCGAAGTACCGGTAGCGCCGGGCCACGCCCGGCGAGCGCAGCGGAAGAGACGCCGGGCATGGCCCGGCGCTACCCGCGGTGACGCTGCCGCTCAGCGCTGCGGGGTGATCGTCTGCGTCGGCAGGCGTGCCGGCGGCGCCGGATCCGGTACCCAGATCGCCACGCCGGCGGCGCGCTTCTGCGTCGTCGGTATGCCGATGCCCACGCCGCCGCCCACGTGCGAACCGTAACTGCCGGCACCGACCGACATGCCGACCGGCGAGCCACTGCTGCCCACGCCCATCAGGATCACGCCGTTGGCACCCAGTGCAGCCGCTTCGCGCTTGAGGCGAGCCACCGCGGCATCGGTCTGGCCCTGCGTGCCGAAGCCCACCGCCGAAGACGATTCCAGCTGGGCGATTTCCTGCGAACCGGCGGGCGGCGTCGAATAGATCTGCACCTGGGACGGATCGATCGGCGCGCGGGCGCGGCCCAGCATGACCTTGGAGGTGCTGGCGCAACCGGCAACGGTCAGCAGCATGGCCGCCAAGGCGACCCAACGGATGTTCATGGCGTATACCCCTGTAGGACTGGTTCGGATCATCAGCCGGGCACTCTGAATCGGCGCCAACATCGGGGCTCGACCCATGGCCGCACGCTAGCACGGGGCCGGTGAGGCTGACGGCAACGGCGGTAGGCGGCGCTGCCGGGAACGGCTATGGTTGGCGCATGAACAACCACGGGAGGGCGCTATGGGTGTGATCAGTCTGTTGTGGGGCGTGCTGGCGCTGCTGTGGATGATCCTGGCGTTGATACCGCTGCTGGGCTGGGGCAACTGGTTCCTGATCCCGTTCGCCGCGGTCGGCGCGATCATCGCCGCGCTCGGCATCCTGTTCACCCACCCCAGCAAGCGCGGCCGGGCGTGGACCGGGCTGATCCTGAACGGCATCGTGGTGGTGGTCGGCATCCTGCGCCTGGGGCTGGGCGGCGGCGTGATCTGAGCCGGCCGGGCCGGTGCGACCGGGCGTCGCAGGGACACGGCCGCCGGCCGGGCAGGGAGTAGAATGGGCGGCTGCGCGAGCCCCCCGCGTGCCTGTCGAACCGCGCCCTGCGCGGCTGCTCCCATGATCATTCGTTCCCGTCCCCACGGCTGGCAACTGCTGTACATCCTGCGTGGCTCCATCGTTCCGGCCATCGCGCCGAAGGTGCTGGCCATCCTCATCCTGTCCATCGCGGTCGCCGCGGTGGTGGAACTGGCGCCGCCGATCGGCATCGAGCGTGTCTCGGTCACCCCGTTCACCCTGCTCGGCCTGGTCCTGTCGATTTTCCTCAGCTTCCGCAACAGCGCCTGCTACGACCGCTGGTGGGAGGGCCGCAAGCTGTGGGGCCAGCTGGTGTTCGAATCGCGCTCGCTGGCGCGGCAGGTACAGGTGCTGCTGGCCGACGACGCACCGCGCCGCCAGCGCCTCGGCTACCTGACCACCGCCTTCGCCTATGCACTGGCCGCGCGCCTGCGCGCCCGCGACGTCGCGCTGGCGGCGGTGCCATGGCTGGACGAGGAACAGCGCGGGCAGCTCGCCCAGCGCGAGAACGTGCCCGATGCGTTGCTGGCGATGATCGCCGCCGAACTGGCCCAGGCCCGTCGCGCCGGCACGCTCGATTCCATTCTTTACGTCCAGCTGGAAGAGCGCCTGCACGCGATGTCCTCGATCCAGGCTGGCTGCGAACGCATCCTGACCACCCCGCTGCCGTTCGCCTACACCCTGCTGCTGCACCGCTGCGCGTGGATGTTCTGCGTGCTGCTGCCGTTCGGCCTGGCCAGCTCGCTGGGCTGGGCCACGCCGGTGCTGTCGGCGGTGCTGGCCTACGCCTTCTTCGGCCTGGACCAGCTGGGTGAAGAAATGGAAGACCCGTTCGGCCTGGAGCCGAACGACCTGCCGCTGGACGCGCTGGTGCGCACCATCGAGATCGACCAGCTCGACGCCCTCGGCGAACGCCCGTTGCCCGCACCCCTGCTGCCGCAGGGCTACCTGTTGCAATAGCCACTCCCCGGAGCCTGCCATGCCTCATCCCCATTACCGCCCACGGCGCATGCGCCATGACGAATTCTCGCGCCGCCTGATGCGCGAGAACACGCTGACCACCGACGACCTGATCTATCCGGTGTTCGTGCACGAACCGGCCGGTCGCGTGGCGGTGCCGTCGATGCCGGGCGTGGAGCGGCTGTCGATCGAAGAGCTGCTGAAGGTGGCCGAGGAAGCGCTGGAACTGGGCATCCCGGTGATCGACCTGTTCCCGGTGCTGGATGCCTCGCAGAAGTCGCTGGACGCCTCGGCGGCGTGGGCCGAGGACGGCCTGGCGCAGCGTGCGATCCGCGCGCTGAAGTCGCGCTTCCCGGAGCTGGGGGTGATGACCGACGTGGCTCTGGATCCGTACACCACGCACGGCCAGGACGGCATCATCGATGACAAGGGCTACGTGCTCAACGACATCACCGTCGAAGCGCTGGTCAAGCAGTCGCTGTCGCATGCCGAGGCAGGCGCGGACATCATTTCGCCGTCGGACATGATGGATGGCCGCATCGGTGCGATCCGTCGTGCGCTGGACGCCGACCACCACCTCAACGTGCGCATCATGGCCTACTCGGCCAAGTACGCGTCGGCGTTCTACGGTCCGTTCCGCGATGCGGTGGGCAGCGCGGCCAGCCTCGGCAAGGCCGACAAGAAGACCTACCAGATGGACCCGGCCAATGGTGACGAGGCGATGCGCGAGATCGCCCTGGACCTGGAGGAGGGCGCGGACATGGTGATGGTCAAGCCGGGCATGCCGTACCTGGACCTGGTGCGGCGGGTGAAGGAAACCTTCGGGGTTCCGACCTTTGCTTACCAGGTCAGTGGCGAGTACGCGATGATGAAGGCGGCGTTCGCCAACGGCTGGCTGGACGAACGCGCCTGCGTGCTGGAATCGCTGCTGGGCTTCAAGCGTGCCGGCGCCGATGGCGTGCTGACCTATTTCGCGCCGCAGGTGGCGCGCTGGCTGCGCGAGCGCTGACAATAGCGCCCACGACGGACGGAGGAACACGCGATGGGACCTGAAATGGGTTGGATGCAATGGTTGATCTGGGGCACCGGTACGCTGGTGTTCGGGGCCATCATCGTCGGCGTGTTCGTTGCTGCCTGGCGCGCCGCGCGGCGCCCGCCCGAGCAGCTCTCCGCTGCGGCCCGGGTCGCCCGCGAGCAGGCCGTGCCGGAAAGCGTGCAGGCCGAACTGGCCGCCCTGAACCGGCGCAAGGACAACGGCCAGCTCAGCGAAGCGGAGTACGAACAGCAGCGCGCGAAGGTGCTGTCGCGCTGAGCGCCGTGGCCCGGGACCCGGGCCATCCACGCATGGCGTGGATCTACTGGTAGTCGCCAACCTTGGTTGGCGGTTTTGTTTCTGTGCCGACCAAGGTCGGCACCTACCGGAGCGGGGGGGCGGTCGGTATCCACCAAACGCTCATCCACGCATGGCGTGGATCTACTGCATGCACCCGGGCACTGCCGCCACCTTCGGCACGGCCAGCCGGTATACATCCACGCCACCGGCGCGGGGCGACTTCGCCGCGCTGCTGGCCACCATCATTTCGCCCGGCTTGGCGTTGTCGACCACCGGCGCGCCGGTCCAGCCGCTGGCCTGGTTGAACGACAGTCCGATCGGCTGCAGCGCAGCGCCCGTCCATGCACAACCGCTGGTCCAGACCTGCGCGGTGTCACCGCTGCCCCGGCTGAAGGCCACCGCGCCAGCGCTGCCCAGCCAGTCGCCATCGGTTTCATCGGCGGGGCTGTTCAATGCCTGCAATGCCGTCGCCGGGCCTCGCACGCCCTGCGCGTCCAACGAGGCCACGAACAGGTCCCAGCCGGCACCACGGCCCTGCTGGCGGGCAAACAGCAGCTGTCGCCCGTCCGCGCTCAATGCCGGCCCGCGCTCTTCATGGCGGCCACCATCGCCTGCCAGCGCTTGCGGCGCCCTCATGCTGCCATCGGCGGCGATCGCCGCCCGGTACAGCCCCGACCGGCCCTCGCGGCCTGCGGCGAACAGCAGCCAGCGGCCATCGCGGCTGAAATACGGATCGCGCACCTCGCCGGACACCGCCAGCGGCAACGCCTGCGCCTGCTGCCAGCGGCCGTCGACCACGCTCGCCTGCCACAGCCCCCAGCCGGCCTCGCCACGGCGGGCGAAGACGATGCGCTGGCCATCGGCGCTGATCGTGGCCCGGCCTTCATCGGCACGGGTGGAGACCACGCCCATGCCTTCGATGCCGTACTCGTTCAACGCCATCGCCACCGGGGCAGAGAGTAGACTGGCGGCGAGCACCAGCAGGGTCGGGGCGATACGCATCATCCAGGTCCATGCACGAAAGAGCACCAGTCTAGCCAGCTTGAGGATTCCATGACCGATCGTTACGCCGTCTTCGGACACCCCGTCGCCCACTCGAAGTCGCCGCAGATCCATGCGGCGTTCGGTCGCCAGGAAGGCATCTCCCTCGACTACCGCAGCATCGATCTCGCCCCGGACGCATTCCTGGCCGGGCTGGAGGCGTTCGCCTCCGAAGGCGGTGTCGGTGCCAACGTCACTTCACCGCACAAGGAAGCGGCGTTCTCGGTGTGCACTACGCTGACCGCACGCGCGCGCCGCGCCGGCTCGGTCAATACCCTGCTGCGCAAGGGCGACCGCTGGCACGGTGACACCACCGATGGCATTGGCCTGGTGCGTGACCTCACCGACCGCCACAGCCTGGACCTGCGCGGCCGCCGCGTGCTGCTGCTGGGCGCCGGTGGTTCGGCGCGCAGCGTCGCTCCGGCGCTGCTGGATGCCGGCATCACCGAACTGGTGGTGGTCAACCGCACGCCGGAACGTGCCGATGAACTGATCGATGCCATGGGCGAGCCGGGCCGCGCGCTCAGCCGCTACTGGGACGATCTGCGCGACCTCGGTGATTTCGAACTGATCCTCAACGCCACCTCGGCCGGCCGCGATCGCGACGCCGAGTTCAAGCTGCCGCTGTCGCTGGTCAATTCGATGACCACGGCCGTCGACCTGAACTACGGCGAGGCCGCCATCGCCTTCCTGGCCTGGGCGCGCGCCGCGCAGTGCCGCAACACGGTCGATGGCCTGGGCATGCTGGTCGAGCAGGCGGCGGAGAGCTTCCTGCAGTGGCATGCCGTACGCCCGCAGACCGACGAGGTCTACCAGCAGCTGCGCGCCGGTGCCGGCGCCTTCGCCGGGCAGGACTGATCGATGGATACCCAGGCTCTGATGGTCTCCCTGCTGACCATGGTCGGCGTGCGCCTGCCGGTGCTGATTGCCCTGTGCGTTGGCCTGGTCTGGGTGATGGGCGCGCCGCGCGATCCGGCACGTACCGGCGCGCTGACCGGCCTGCTGCTGTTGCTGGCGTCCAGCATGGGCAGCCTGCTGGCCAACTTGGTGCCGATGTGGATGGTCAGCAACGGTGACTTCGGCGCGATCTCGCAGCTGAGTACCGTGCTGGGCGTGGTGCACTTCGGCCTGGCGATGCTGGATGCCGTCGGCACGGTCCTGCTGGTCTGGGCGCTGGTACGGTTGCTGCGGCTGCGCGCCGCTACACCCTGACTCCGATGGCGGCCTTGGCCGCGTCGGTAGCGTTGCGGGGCGTGCATCCAGCCATCGTGCGACGCGGCTGACCCTGTTCAGCGCCCGCGCCTCGGAGCCCGTGGCCGGCCATGCGACAATGGCCGGCCTGACCCCGCTACGGTAGTTCTGGCGTGACCGAAACCGTCGCCGCTCCACGCAAGCTCGATGACACCTTGAAGGACGCGATCCGCAAGGCGTACACGACGCTGCAGGCCAATACCCCCGGCTTCTCCACCCGCCGCTCGCAGAGCCAGATGATCGGCGTGGTGTCGCGTGCGCTGTCCACCAGCGGTGGCGTGGGCGTGGTCGAGGCGCCGACCGGCGTTGGCAAGAGCCTGGGCTACCTGACCGCCGGGGTGCCGATTGCCCTGGCCAGCAAGAAGAAGCTGGTGATCAGCACCGGTACCGTGGCGCTGCAGTCGCAGCTGGTCGAGCGCGATATTCCGAACTTCCTCAAGGCCACCGGCCTGGAGGCGACCGTTGCCCTGGCCAAGGGCCGCACCCGCTACCTGTGCACGCGCAACGCCGCCGAGGCGCACGGCGAGGGCGCGCAGAACGGCATGTTCGAGGACGAGCAGCCGCTGTTCGACCGCCCGCTGGCGCCGATCGAGATGGACATCGCCAAGCGCCTCACCGTGGCCTTCACCAGCGGCAGCTGGGACGGCGACATCGACAACGCACCGGAAACCATCAGCCCCGGTCTGCGTAGCCGCATCACCACGCCGGCCTCAGGCTGCGCGGGGCGACGCTGCGCGTACTCGGCGCAGTGCGCGGTACTGCGCTCGCGTAACACCGTGCGCGATGCGCAGATCGTGGTCACCAACCACGCGTTGCTGCTGTCGGCGCTGTCCATTGGTGACAGCGACAACGGCCAGCCGATGATCGCCGCGCCGTCGGACATGCTGCTGGTACTCGACGAAGGCCACCACGTGGGCAACGTGGCCATCGACCAGGGCGCGGCCAGCCTGGCATTGGATGAAATGGCCAAGCGCACCGGCCGCCTGCAGATCCTGATCGCCGGTGCCTACCGCGCGGTCGACAAGGATCGCCTCGGCAACCTTCTGCCGAACGAAGCCATCGACGCGGCCAGCAACGTGGCCAAGGGCCTGCGTGCGTTCCGCGACCACGTCGAGGCGGTATGGATGCCGGCGCCGGCCGACGAGGAGCCGATGTGGCGCGCGGCCAACGGACGCCTGCCCGAGGCCTGGCGCGAGCCGATCGAGGCGCTGGCCGACGATACCCGCAGCCTCTACAACTGGGCGCACGCGGCCACCGCGCAGGTCGCCAAGGGCAAGCCGGACGATCCGGCGCGCGAGCGCCTGCAGCGCAACCTCGGCATGGCCCTGGAGATGATCGAGCAGCAGTACAACCTGTGGCAGGTCTGGCGCCGCGAAGACAAGGAAGGCGCGCCCCCGATGGCGCGCTGGGTGACCGCCACCCGCGATGGCGACCTGGTGCTGCATGGCTCGCCGGTGTCGGCCGCGCACGTGCTGCGCAAGCTGTTGTGGGATGAAGTGGATTCGGTGGTGATGACCTCGGCGACGCTGACCGGTGGCGGCGACTTCCAGGCGCTGGCGATCGACAACGGCATCCCCGAAACCGCCGAGATGGTCTCGCTGTCCTCGCCGTTCGACCTGCCCAACCAGGCCGAGCTGATCGTGCCGCCGTTTCCGGTCACGCCCGATGACCGCGAAGGCCATCCGCGCGAAGTGGCACGGTACATCGGCAAGGAACTGGACTGGACGAAGGGCTCGATGGTGCTGTTCACCTCGCGCTGGAAGATGGAGAAGGTGGCGGGCCTGATGCCGGCCGCCAAGCGCAAGCAGGTGCTGGTGCAGGGCGAGATGTCGAAGACGCGCATGATCGACGAACACCTGCGCCGTGTCGCCGCCGGCGAGGGTTCGGTGCTGTTCGGGCTGAACTCGTTCGGCGAAGGCCTGGATCTTCCCGGTGAGGCCTGCACCACGGTGGTGATCACCCAGGTGCCGTTCGCGGTGCCGACCGATCCGCAGACCGCCACCCTGAGCGAATGGGTGGAAGCGCGTGGGCTCAATGCGTTCAACCTGATCGCGATCCCGCATGCGCTGCGCACGCTGACCCAGTTCGCCGGCCGCCTGATCCGCACCTCCACCGACACCGGGCGGGTGATCATCCTCGACTCGCGCCTGCTGACCCGCCGTTACGGCAAGCGCATCATCGACGCGCTGCCGCCGTTCAAGCGCACCATCGGCTGAGCCCGCACTGGTAGCGTCGGGCCATGCCCGGCGGAGAGCCTCAACCGCTTTCCGGCTTCCGACAGGCCGGGTTGCCCATCGCATTGTGGTAATCGCGGTCGAAGCAGCGCAGGAAGGCATCGAGCACATCGAGATTCGGCGGCCAAGGGGCATCCACCTGCTGCCCGCCTTTGGTAGTGAAGTGGAAACGACCGTTCTTGATGTTCTCCGCCATCGTG
Organism: Stenotrophomonas sp. 1278; assembly: GCF_029892765.1. Classification (NCBI taxonomy): domain Bacteria; kingdom Pseudomonadati; phylum Pseudomonadota; class Gammaproteobacteria; order Lysobacterales; family Lysobacteraceae; genus Stenotrophomonas; species Stenotrophomonas sp. 1278. Next base: position 190,269 of record NZ_JARXWD010000005.1, on the reverse strand, counting down.
GGTGGCGTCGGTATCGCGACCAGCGCGGCACGTGCCTTTTCCAGTCCGCTGCGATCACGCCGCAGGAACGCGATCGTGCCGTCCACGTAGGCGTTCCAGTAGCCGGGGTCGGTGTCCTTCGGCTTGTAGGTGCGCTGCATCAGCGCAATCGCCTGCGCGGTTTGCCCAAGCTCCGCGCGCAGCTGCCCTTCGTGCCAGACGAGGGTGGTGTTGCCCGTCGCCTTGGGCAATGCCGCATACGCGGCCAGCAGGTCCGCGGCTTCCTGGGTGCAGCCGCGATCGGCCAGCGGGCGCCAGCCCCCGTCCATGTCCTGGTCGAACATGCCCGGTTCCATCGCCAGCATCGCCGCGCGGTCGTAGCTGCAGTCAGGGGCCTGCGGCGGTTCGGCGCTCGCGCCCATGGCCACGGCCAGTGCGAGGAAAAGTGACGTCATCACAACCTCCGTGTCGGTGATGTTGGGATACCTTAGCGGACTACGAGGGAGGCTGCCGGCCAGCGGCCGGCACTACCGGTCTTCAGTCGCCCAGCAGGGCGGTGTTGCGCACGGCGCCCTTGTCGGCGCTGGTGGCCAGCAGGGCATAGGCCTTCAGCGCGCTGGTGACCTTGCGTGGGCGCGGTGCGCGCGGCTTCCAGCCCCGTGCATCGGCGTCGGCGCGGCGCTGGACCAGCGTCGCCTCCTCCACCAGCAGGTCGATGCGCCGCGCCGGGATGTCGATGCGGATGCGGTCACCATCCTCCACCAGTCCGATCACACCGCCGCTGGCCGCTTCCGGCGAAACGTGGCCGATCGACAGGCCCGAGGTGCCACCGGAGAATCGGCCGTCGGTCAGTAGTGCGCACTGCTTGCCCAGGCCTTTCGACTTCAGGTAGCTGGTCGGGTACAGCATCTCCTGCATGCCCGGGCCGCCCTTCGGGCCTTCGTAGCGGATCACCACCACGTCGCCGGGCTTCACTTCATCGGCAAGAATGCCGGCCACGGCGGCGTCCTGGCTTTCGAACACGCGCGCATTGCCTTCGAACACGTGGATCGATTCGTCCACGCCTGCCGTCTTCACCACGCAGCCGTCGACGGCGAGGTTGCCGCGCAGCACGGCCAGCCCGCCTTCCTGCGAATAGGCATGTTCCAGCGCACGGATGCAGCCTTCGGCGCGATCCTGGTCCAGCGACGGCCAGCGCGTGGCCTGGCTGAAGGCCTCCTGGGTGGGAATGCCGGCGGGACCCGCCTTGAAGAAGGTGTGCAGGGTGTCGTTGTCGCTGCGCATCACGTCCCAGCGATCCAGTGCTTCACCGAGCGTGGCGCTGTGCACGGTCGGCACCGAGGTATCCAGCAGGCCGGCGCGATCCAGTTCACCGAGGATGCCGAACACACCACCGGCGCGGTGCACGTCCTCGATGTGGTACTTCGGCGTGTTCGGTGCCACCTTGCACAGCTGCGGCACGCGCCGCGACAGTGCATCGATGTGGGTCAGGTCGAAGTCGACCTCGCCTTCCTGCGCGGCGGCCAGCAGGTGCAGGATGGTATTGGTCGAGCCGCCCATGGCGATGTCCAGGGTCATGGCGTTGGCGAACGCGGCCTGGGTGGCGATGCCGCGCGGCAGCGCACGCGGGTCTTCGCCGCCATACCAGCGGTGGCAGAGTTCGACGATCAGGCGGCCGGCGCGACGGAACAACGCTTCGCGGTCGGCATGCGTGGCCAGGGTGGTGCCGTTGCCCGGCAGCGACAGGCCCAGTGCTTCGGTCAGGCAGTTCATCGAGTTGGCGGTGAACATGCCCGAGCACGAGCCACAGGTGGGGCAGGCGCTGCGCTCGTAGTCGGCGACCTTCTCGTCCGAAGCGCTGTCATCGGCAGCGACGACCATCGCGTCGACCAGGTCCAGCTTGTGCTCGGACAGCTTGGTCTTGCCGGCTTCCATCGGTCCGCCGGAGACGAACACCACCGGGATGTCCAGGCGCAGCGCCGCCATCAGCATGCCGGGGGTGATCTTGTCGCAGTTGCTGATGCACACCAGCGCATCGGCGCAGTGGGCGTTGACCATGTATTCGACGGCGTCGGCGATGATCTCGCGGCTGGGCAGCGAGTACAGCATGCCGTCGTGGCCCATGGCGATGCCGTCGTCCACGGCGATGGTGTTGAATTCCTTGGCGACGCCGCCGACCTGTTCGATCTCGCGCGCGACCAGCTGGCCAAGGTCCTTCAGGTGCACGTGGCCGGGCACGAACTGGGTGAAGGAGTTGGCGATGGCGATGATCGGCTTGTGGAAGTCGCCATCCTTCATGCCGGTGGCACGCCACAGGGCGCGGGCACCGGCCATGTTGCGGCCGGCGGTGGAGGTGCGGGAGCGGTATTCGGGCATGGCTGGCGGAACGGGCGGGCCGTACGACGTGGGGGTCGGTTGATCATGGCCAATTTTTTCGGTTGCTGCTGCAACCACCGGAGGCGGTCCGGCAGGGCTGCGCCCTGCACCTGCCGAATCAACATCAACGTCAAAAGCCTGCATTCCTTGGGATGGCGGGGTGGGTCCGGCGGCAGGGGACGCCACCGCACCCACCCCGCCTCCGACAGGTGGCCGTGGGCCAGTAGATCCACGCCATGCGTGGATGGATCGAGGGAGATGACAACGAAAATGAAATTCCGTTCATCTTTCCTACTTTGCCGATTCCGGTTGTTGGCCCGGATTTGGCATGATGGGGCATTGTTCCGACTTGAAGGCATGAGGCCATGAAACGTTCCCGCACCACCGCGCTGCTGCTGATGAGCGCTGCGCCGCTGCTGTTCACTGCCTGCCAGAAGGAAGAGCAGGTGCAGGTGCAGGAAGGCCTGTATACCTCGGTGGAGGCCTGCACCGCGGCTACCGCTGATCCTTCGGCGTGCCGCAATGCGTTTGCCGAGGCGCAGAAGAAGTCTGCCGACGCAGCGCCGAAGTACGCGACCAAGGAAGCCTGCGAACAGGATTACAAGCCTGAGCAGTGCGTGCAGCAGCACACCTCGGCCGGCACCTCGTTCATCGGTCCGATGATGATGGGCTTCTTCATGTCGCAGATGCTGAGCAACCGCGGTGGCCTGGCCCCGCAGGCGCCGGCTTCGGCGCCGGCCTACCAGGACAAGAGCGCCGGTTGGGCGCGTCCTGCCCCGGGTGGCAGCGGCGGCCTGAACACCGCCAGCGGCATCGGCGCGGGCAAGGCCGGGCTGGCCCCGGTCAGCAGCGAACCGAACCGTGCGGTGACCGCCAGCCGCAGCGGCTTTGGCAGCACCAGTGCGCGCGGCAGCGGCAGCAGCGTCGGCGGCTGATCGACCCATGCAACGTATCCGTATTGCCGAGCGCGCCCAGTGGCGGGCGCGCGCGGAGGAAGCCGGTTTCCGCTTCCATACCATCGACGGCCAGCCGTACTGGGATGAAAGCGCGTATTACGCGTTCACCCTGCGCCAGATCGAGCAGGACATCGAAGACCCCAGCGCCGAACTGCACCAGATGGCGATGGACCTGGTCGGCGATGTCATCGCCAGCGAGCGCCTGATGGACCAGCTGGCGATCCCCGCGCATTACCGCGACTGGATCGCCGACAGCTGGCGCCAGCGCCGGCCGCACCTGTACGGGCGCCTGGACCTGGCCTACGACGGCACCGGCCCGGCCAAGCTGTACGAACTGAACTACGACACGCCGACCTCGCTGTTTGAAGCCAGCTTCTTCCAGTGGCAGTGGCTGGAGGACCAGCGCAACGCCGGCCGCCTGCCGCAGCACGCCGACCAGTTCAACGCGATCCATGAAGCCCTGGTCGAACGCTTCGGCGAACTGGCCACGCAGCTGCCGCCGCCGCTGTATTTCAGTGCGGTGGGCAGCTCGGACGAAGACCGCGGTACGGTCGAGTATCTGCGCGACTGCGCTTCGCAGACGGGCCTGCACGGGCAGGCGATCGCCATCGAGGACATCGGCCTGTCCGAAGACGGGCGCTTCACCGCGCTGGACGATACGGTGATCGGCACGCTGTTCAAGCTGTACCCGCTGGAAGACCTGATGGCCGAGGAATTCGGTCGTGCGCTGCCGGGGTCGGGCGTGCAGCTGCTGGAACCGGCATGGAAGGCGGTGTTGAGCAACAAGGGCATTCTGCCGTTGCTGTGGCAGCGCAACGTCGGTCACCCGAACCTGCTGGAAGCACACTTCGATGACGGCAGCGCGCTGGCATCGGGCTGGGTGCGCAAACCGCTGTTCTCGCGCGAAGGTGCCAACATCGAGATGCACCTGGCCGACGGCAGCACGCAGCGTAGTGATGGCCCCTACGACGGTCCGGCGATTCTCCAGCGCGCGCATCCGCTCACCCGCTTCGAAGGCGGTTACCCGCTGATCGGCAGCTGGGTGATCGGCGACCACGCCTGCGGCATCGGCATCCGCGAGGACGACAGCGCGATCACCCGCGACAGCGCGCGCTTCGTGCCGCACGCGATCATCGACGAAGCGCCGACGCGGATCTACGTCTGATGGCGGTGCGGCGCCCGCCCGGTCGGCGCGGGCGTCCTGCACCCGTGCCGGGCCGTCATTTCGACGATGGTCGCGGCCTGAATGCGTTCGCCGACCGCATCGCGGTGCGCTGCCACCGCTGCGATACGCCGGGCTGGGTGCTGGCGAGCTGGCAGCCCTACCGTTGGACGGTGCGCTTCCGCTGCACCGGCTGCAGCGTTGCGCTGGACAGTGGCGACTGGGTGGGCGCGGTGTGCATGCAGGGACGCCGGCCGTGCGGGTACTGCGGGCACCAATGGCTGTACGTGCATCGCCGGATCGCGTCGGGCGTTCGTTCGCCGGCCACCTTTCCCGCGCGATGTGGGCAATGTGGGCGCAGCAGCGATGTCGACGTGTCGGCCACCCCGCTGCGCGATGCCGAGCCGGCCGATCCACATTTCGGCCTTCCGCTGCATCTGGTGGAGCCGACCCGCGCAGGTCTGCTTTGGGCCTACAACGCCGAGCATCTGCAGGCGCTTCATGAGTACGCTGTCGCGACACTGCGTGAAACCAAAGGGCATCATCGCTCGATGTTCTCGCGGCTGCCGCAGTGGATGAAATTGGCACGGCATCGCGTGCTGCTGCAGCGCGCGGTGGAGCGGTTGCAGAAGCGCTTGCTGCAGGGGTAGTGCCGGCCGCTGGCCGGCAACCGCTGTGGGTAGAGGCCGACCTTGGTCGGCGTCGTTGATGGTGTGCCAACCAAGGTTGGCATCTACCAAGGCCGAGCGTCGGTAGCGCCGGGCCATGCCCGGCGGTTGTGGTGATCCGCCGGCCAGCGGCCGGCATTACCGGTTACAGCAGCCCTTCGCGCTTCACCGCCAGATAGCGCTCCACCAGCGCGGCGGGCAGGGCATCGGCCGTGACGTCCAGCACCATCACCCGTTCGGCACGCAGCGCGTCATGCGCCTGCGCACGCTGTTGCAGGTACAGCGCGGCGGCACCGGCCTGCGCGGCATCTTCCACCGTGTGCACCTCGCCTTCCAGCGCAGCATCCAGCTCGCGCTCGCGCAGGCTGGCTACGCACACCAGATGACGGCGCTGCAGCAGGCGCACCGCCGCAAGCAGGTCTTCGATGTCCTCGTCGCGCACGTTGCTGACCAGCATCACCAGCGCGCGCCGGGGCTGGCGCAGTGAGACCTCGGTGGCGGCAGCCAGGTAATCGGTGGCCACGGCCTGCGGCTGCAGGTCATAGCTGGCGCGCAACAGATGTTGCACCGTGTCCATGCCGCGCTGCGGCGCCACCCAGCGACGCTCGCCGCCTACCGCGAACAGGCCGGCAGCATCGCCCTGGCGCAATGCCAGGTAGGCCACCACCAGCGAGGCGTTCAACGCATGGTCGAAATGCGAGAGCCCACCTTCGCTGGCCAGCATGCGCCGGCCGCTGTCGAGCATCAGCAGCAGCTGCTGGTTCTTCTCGTCCTGGTACTCGCGCGAGATCAGCTTGCGGGCGCGGGCGGTGGCCTTCCAGTCGAGCTGGCGCAGGCTGTCGCCGATGCGGTACTCGCGCATCTGGTGGAAGTCGGTGCCTTCGCCACGGCGGCGCTTCACATGTGCACCGACCAGTCGCGAGGCCTGGTCGGCACTGAACAGCGCAAATCGGGTGAGTGGCACGAAGTTGGGATAGACCCGCACCTCCAGCGCCGGTGGCAGCGTGCGTTGCTGCCACCACAACCGCCATGGCGAGCGGATGCGCAGCTGCACGCCTTCGAAGGCAAAGCGACCGCGCTGCTGCGGCTGCACGTGGTAATGCAGCGAACTGGCATGGCCCGCCCGCAACTGCACGCGTTGCGGCAGTGATTCCAGTGGCCAACCGCCTGGCACCAGATCGAATACCTGTACCTGCATGGCCTGCCCGGACTGCAGGCGCAGGCCGATCTCGCGGCGCACGCCCAGTGCCAGGGCCTCGGGCACGTCGCGCTCGACGCTGGGCGATGGTCGTCGCCGCTGCCGCCACAGATCAACCAGTGCCACCACCGCAACCAGTGCGCCGGCCAGCGCCCAGCTCCAGCGTGGCAGCAGCCCGGCCAGCACCACGCCGCCCAGCGCAGCCCAGGCCAACAACAACGCCAGCAGCAGCGGCGCAGGCCTCATCGGCGCGGCGCTTCCACCTTGGCCAGCAGCGCACCCAGCACGTCGTCGGCACCCTGGCCTTCGATCTGCAGCTCCGGTGCCAATGCAATGCGGTGGCGCAGGGCAGGGCGGGCGATGTCGCGCACATCATCGGGGGTGACGAAGTCACGACCGGCCAGCACCGCCTGCGCGCGCGAGGCACGCACCAGGGCGATGCTGCCGCGCGGGCCGGCGCCGACGGCGATGCCCGGCCACTGCCGGGTGGCGGCGACGATGCGCACCGCGTAGTCGATCACTTCGTCATCCACGGTGATTGCCGCGGTGGCCTGCTGCAACGCCAGCAGTTCGCCGGCACCGAGCACGCGCGGAACCTGGCTCAGGTCGAAATCACTGGCGGCACGGCCGCTGGTGATCGCCGCGACCATGCGCTTCTCGTCCTCCAGCTGCGGATAGTCGATCAGCACCTTCAGCAGGAAACGGTCCAGCTGCGCTTCCGGCAGCGGATAGGTGCCTTCCTGTTCCAGCGGGTTCTGCGTGGCCAGCGCCATGAACGGCGGTGCCAGGGTGAAGGCCTTGCCTTCGATGGTGACCTGGCCTTCCTGCATCACCTCCAGCAGCGCGGACTGGGTCTTGGCCGGGGCCCGGTTGATCTCGTCGGCCAGCAGCAGGTTGGTGAACACCGGGCCGCGACGGATCTTGAAGCTCTCGCTCTTCGGGTCGTACACCGCATGGCCGCTGACGTCGCTGGGCATCAGGTCGGGGGTGAACTGCACGCGGCCATAGTCCAGTTCCAGTGCCTGCGCCAGCGCGCGCACCAGCAGGGTCTTGCCGAGGCCGGGCACGCCTTCGATCAGCACGTGGCCACCGGCCAGCAGGGCGACCAGGATCTGGTCGAGCACATCGGCCTGGCCGATGAAGGCATGGCCGACGGCCTGGCGGATGGCGTCGACGCGTTCGATCAGGCGGGCGGTGGCGGCCGCCGGAAGTTCAGGGGCATCGGTCATAGCAGGGATCTCATCTGGAGCAGCAAGCGGATGCGCTCGCGCAGGGCGGAGGAATCATGCGGCGAAGGCGGAGTGAGTGCACTGGCGACTCGACTGACGGGCCATTGCAGCACTGCGGCGATGGCCTGGTCACGCGCAGCACCGTCGAGTGCCGCAGCGACGGGCGCGCGCAGGCGCAGGCGGTGCAGGAACAGCGCCTGCACGGCCAGGTACAGGCGCGTGCCATGGCCGAAGCGCAGCAGCAGTTCGCCACTGGCGCGGACGTGCTCCAGCAACGAACGGCGTTCGACCACCGGCGCGGGCAGGGCACTGCCGAAGCGTTGCGCGCGTGACCACAGCCAGCCGAGGATCGCCAGCAGCAGCGGCACCCACAGCGGCCAGCCCTGGTAGAAGATGCGCGCGCCCAGCGAGGGCGGGCGGCTGCCGTACACCAGCCACATCGTGCCGCGCCCATAGTTGGGATCGAGCAGGTAGCGTGTCAGGTCGCGGTGGGAGAGGTCATGCAGGCCATCGCGGGCAACGGCATCGGCGTCGACCGCGCGGCGGCGTGTTGATGCGGACGGGCCTTCACCGCGCATGACGTCCATGTCCGCCAGCACGTCGATGCGGCCCTTGCCGTGCGGCAGGCGCGCGAACACCAGTCCTTCCTGGCCACCCCAGCGGCGCTCGGCCGTGGCGTTGGCCTGGAAGCCCAGGCTGAAGCGCCGGCCGCCGCAGAACTCGACGTGGCTGGGATCATCGACTACGTGGAAGGGTTGGCAGTCGCTGCCATGGAACAGGCTGTCCACGCCGATCCTGTCCAGCAGGGGGCCCTGCGTGCTGCTGGCATCGTCCTCGGCCGGTGGCTGCGTGCGCAGCAGCAGATGGCCACCCGTGCCGACCCAGCCCAGCAGGGCCTGTGCGGTGCGCGGCGGCATGTCGGCGGTGTCCTGCAGCAATACCACCGTATCGGTGGCCGCCAGTGGCATCTGTGCCAGGTCCAGCCGCTGCCGGGACTGCACCTCGATGCCGTCGGCGCGCAGCGCCTGGCCCAGCACATACAGCGGGTTGTAGCTGGCTTCGCCCTGCGGCGGCAGCACGATGGTCTCGGTCACCTTTTCGTGCGTGCGCAGGAACAGGATGGTCAGCGGCACCCCGAGCAGGACCAGCGCGCCGAGCAGCAACGACCAGAACAGGCGCGGGCTCATGCCTGCCACCCGTACTGCTGGCGCAGCGTGCTGGCCAACGCGTCGAAATCGCTGCGGCTAGGCAGGCGCCCGCCGTAGGCGGCGTACTGCCACATGCGCACGATGAGCGCGAACAGTTCACGGTCGGTGCTGTCGGACATGCGCCGCGAGGCACGCAGGCATTGTGCTTCAGTGGCACCGGGCGGCAACGCGATGCCGGTGCGCTCCACCAGCGTGCGCACGCTGGCGCGATACAGCAGCGCCAGTGCCTGCCGCGGCCGTCCCTGGTCCCACAGCAGCCCGGCCTGGGTCGCCACATCCGGCGGCAGCACCACCGGCATTTCCACCTGCTCTTCGGTGATCTGCGGTGCCTGCTTTTCCTTGCGGCGGCCGGAACCGCGCAACCACGGCAGCCACAGCCGCGCGGTCAACAGCAGCACCAGCAGCAGGACCCCCAGCAGCCCCCACAGGCCCCATTCGGCGAGCCGAGCCAGCCACAACTGGCCGCTCTTGCGCGACGTACGGTCCGCGTTGCTGCTGCTGTCCTTCTGCAGCTCTTTCTTGTCTTTCTGCTTCTCGGCGGCGTCTTCGATCGGCTTCCATCGGCTGACCTGCCGCGTCGGCCGCTGCAACGGATCTTCGTAGGCGCGGTTCACGGCCTGGCGGAAGCCAGCGGTATCCACCGGCGTGTCGCCGAAGATCAGCGCCGGTGTATTGGCCGGATCGTTTTCCGCAGTGGCCGCTTCTTCAGCGTCTTCCGCTTCTGCGTCTTCATCGGCGCTGGCCGTGGTGGTCTGCGCGGCGTCCGGCGTGTCGGCGACCTGTGCGTGCACGGGCGCCAACGGCAGCGCCAGGCACAACAGCAGCAGCAACGAAGAGGCGACCGGCAGCAGGCGTTCGCGCAGGCGGCGCAGGGCGATCTCCACGTCCCAGGCTTCCATCTGCGTGCGTCGGTTCAAGTACAGGCCGAAGCCGGCACCCACGTAGAACGGCCCGATCAGCGCCGCCGCCAGCCAGCACAACAGGTTGAGGCCAAGCTTGGCCCACGCAGGCGCCTCCACGCTGACCATCGCCCACGCTGCGCGCCAGGATTCGGGCAGCAGTTCCAGCGGGATGAAGATGAAGATAGTGGCGATCGCGCCCACCACCAGCACCAGCTCGAATGCCAGGCAGATAACCGCCAAGACCAGCGCAGGGCCCGCAGCGCCGGCAGCGACTGCACGCCGGCGTGGGCCACGCTGGGCGGGCGCATTGCCCTCCAGCAGATTGACCGGCAGGCACAGGCTGCGCAGGCCGCTGAAACGGCGCCAGCCCAGATAGCCCCAGAAGCCGCTGCCGCCCCACTGCCGCTGTGCGCGCAGCGCATCGCGCGGGCCGACCCGTTCGCCGAAGATGCCGCGCGAGAGCACGTACAGCGGTGCGCGTTCGAACAACGGTTTGCACCACCACATCGCCAGCCACGCCCAGCCGAAGGCATCCAGCCACCAGGCCAGTGCATTGAACAGCACGAACAACGGTGCACTGGCCAGCAGCCAGCTGCCCCACACACCGCGGGCGTGGCGGCGGGCCAGCGCGCTGCCCAGCTCCATCGCTTCCCAGCTGCTGCGCGCGCGCAGCACCACGTCCAGATGGTCAATCCGCATGGCCACCTCCGCGTCCACCGCGCCACAGCCACAGCAGCACGCCGGCCCACAGCACCCCGGCCACGCTGAACTTCACTGCAGCCGGAATGTCGGCGATGGAGGACCAGAACGCTTCCACGAACGCGGCCAGCAGCAGCATGAAGGCCACGCCCAGGCACAGCCGCGCGCCGATGCGCCCGCCTTCGACCAACGCATCCACTCGGCGCCGCCGCCCGGGAGCCAGCAGTTTCATGCCCAGCTGCAGGCCGGCGCCGCCGGCAATCACGATCGCGGTCAGTTCGAACGCACCGTGGCCGGCCACAAAGCGCCAGAACGGGCCTCCATGGCCGATGTGCTGCAGGTGGCCGGCGACCGCGCCGATGGTGATGCCGTTGAACAGCAGCACCAGCAGCGTGCCCAACCCCGCCAACAGGCCGCTGGCGAAGGTGCGCAGGGCGATGCTGATGTTGTTCATGATGTAGTAGCCGAACATCATCCAGTCGGTGCCGCTGTCGCGGCCCAGGCGCTCGGCCGATGGATCGTACATGCGCTCCATCTCGGCGATCTGGCCGTTGTCCATCAGCAGGTGGATGCTGTCCGGGTACACCTGCACCAGCACGAAGCAGGCCAGCGCCGGCACTGCGAACATCGCCAGTGCCGCCCACATGCTGCGCGCCTGGCTGCGCACCAGCAGCGGGAAATCAGCAACCAGGAATTCCAGCGCGCGCCGCCAGCGGGTCGGCGGCGTGCGGTACAGCACGCCATGGCCGTGCTGCATCAACTGCTGCAGGCGTTGCACCAGCTGCGGGCTGTAGCCGCGTTCGCGGGCCAGCGCCAGCTGCTGGCACAACCGTCGGTAACGCTGCGGGAAGCTGACGTCGCCGGCTTCTTCCGCACCCGGCCTGCGCCGGCGCCGACGCGAGGCACCGGCGCGATGCTGCAGCCACTGCTCCAGGTCATGCCATTCCTGTTGATGGCGGGCGACGAACTGCTCCTGCTTCATCGTCGTCCCAGCAACCAGTTGGCCATTGCATACAGGCGCAGCACGCCGACCTGGCCGGACGCGCTGGTCAACGGCTCGGCGATGCCGGCCAGTTCCTGCTGGCGTGCGGGTGACAGGCGTGGCGCGCGCTCGGCGAAGGCCATCACCGCCGCCTGTTCCTCCGGCCGCAGCGGTTGCGGCGGCGCCAGCGCGCTGTCGATGGTGGCCGGCGGCGGCAGGTAATGCGGCGGTGCATGTACCACCATCGTGCCGGCAACCAGATCGCCCAGGCGGCGGCCATGCGGATCGAACAGGCTGCTGATCAGGCCCAGTGCGTAGCCGAAAGGCAGCATGTCCACGGTGCGCAGCAGGTTGCGGGTGATCGAGGCCATCCAGCCCACCGGCGCGCCATCCTGCGCGAGCACCCGCAGGCCCAGCACGCGCTTGCCGAGGGTACGGCCCCACAGCGCTTCGCAGACGATGGGGTAGGCCCACATCAGCAGGAACATCAGCGCCATGTACAGGCCGCGGCCGAACTCATCGAGCAGGGCCAGCGGAATGGACAGCGCGGTGAGCGCGCCGAAGCGGACGGCCAGGTCGATCAGCCAGGCCAGCGCACGCGGCATCGGGCCCGCCGCAGGCAACTGCAGCGGCACGCCTTCCGGCGTTACCACCTCGCGGTAGGTATCGAGCATCGGCGCGGCCATCAGCGCGATGGCCGCCGAAGTGGGCGCTGGAGTCCTCTCCGGCGTGCAGCCACGGGCATGGGGGTCTCGACGGTTCCTGGTCGGGCCCAGACTTTAGCAGAGCCCGGCCATCGGCGAGGCGGCCTCAGCCCAGGTATTCGTCCTTCAGCCGCACGTAGTGGTCGGCCGAATAGTGCAGCGACTCGATCTCCTTGTCGCTGAGCGTGCGCGCCGGACGGGCAGGGTTGCCCACCCACAGCTCGCCCTCGCCCACCACCTTGCCGGGGCCGACCACCGCACCGGCACCGACGAAGCCATGGCGCTCGACCCGGGCACCGTCGAGGATGCACGCGCCCATGCCGATAAGGCTGTAATCGCCGATGCTGCAGGCGTGGATGATGCAGCCATGGCCGACGGTGACGCCTTCGCCGATCAGGGTCGGGTAGCCGGCCTTGTTGTACGGGCTGTGGTGGCTGACGTGGATGATGGTGCCGTCCTGCACGTTGGTGCGTGCACCGATGCGCACGAAATTGACGTCGCCACGGATGACCGTGCCCGGCCAGATCGATACGTCATCGGCCAGTTCGACATCACCGATGATCGTGCAGGCCGGATCGACATACACGCGCTGGCCGAGCACCGGCATCTTGTCGCGGAAGGGGCGCAGCGGGGTCATCGGCATCTCCGGAAGAGCGGGGCAATCGCGATGATGATACCGCGTGCAGCACGCAGCCCTGCCAGTAGTGCCGGCCGCTGGCCGGCAACTGCAGAGGTTCTGCCGAAGGTGTATCGGGTTGCCGGCCAGCGGCCGGCACTACCGTTTTTTCATGCCACGCGTCCGCGCCGTGCGCGCTCCAGGTGCACCAGCAGCAGCGAGATTGCCGCCGGGGTCATGCCCGGAATGCGCTGGGCCTGGCCGATGGTCTGCGGACGCACGCGCTCGAGCTTCTGCAGCGCTTCGGCCGACAGCCCGCGCACGATGGCGTAGTCGAAATCGCCGGCGATCGGCGTTGCTTCATGGCGCTGCTGGCGCTCGATCTCCTCGCGCTGGCGATCCAGGTAACCGGCGTACTTCACCCCGATCTCCACCTGTTCGGCCACCTTGCCATCGGCCACGGCCGGGCCGAGCGAGGGCACCCGCATCAGTTGCGCGTAATCCAGTTCGGGGCGCTTGATCAGGTCCAGCACGTTGGTTTCGCGGCTGACCGCCACGCCGAGCGTTTCCTGCACTTCGCGGCCCAGCGCATTGGCCGGCGTGGCCCACAGCGCACCCAGGCGCGTGCGCTCGGCGGCTACGGCAGCCTGCTTGGTTTCGAAGGCACGCCAGCGACGATCATCGACCAGGCCCATGTCGCGGCCGGCCGGGGTCAGGCGCTGGTCGGCGTTGTCTTCGCGCAGCTGCAGGCGGTACTCGGCGCGGCTGGTGAACATGCGGTACGGCTCGTTGGTGCCGTGGGTGATCAGGTCATCCACCAGCACGCCGAGGTAGGCTTCGTCGCGACGCGGGCACCAGCCCTCGAGGCCACGCACCTGGCGAGCGGCGTTGAGGCCGGCCAGCAGGCCCTGTGCGGCAGCCTCCTCATAACCGGTGGTGCCGTTGATCTGGCCGGCGAAGAACAGGCCGTTGACCAGCTTGGTTTCCAGCGAGGCCTTCAGCCCGCGTGGATCGAAGAAGTCGTACTCGATGGCATAGCCGGGGCGGGTGATGTGCGCGTTCTGGAAACCACGGATGCTGCGCACCATCTCCAGCTGCACGTCGAACGGCAGCGAGGTGGAAATGCCGTTGGGATAGATCTCGACGATGCCCAGGCCTTCGGGCTCGACGAAGATCTGGTGGCTGGCCTTCTCGGCAAAGCGCACCACCTTGTCCTCGATGGAGGGGCAGTAGCGCGGGCCGATGCCTTCGATCTGGCCGCTGTACAGCGGCGAGCGGTGCAGGGCGTCGCGGATGATCTGGTGGGTCTGCTCGCTGGTGTGGGTGATCCAGCAGCTGACCTGCTGCGGATGCTCATCCACCGAGCCGAGGAAGGACATCACCGGGCGCGGCGTGTCGCCGGGCTGCTCGTCCATCACGCTGTAGTCCAGCGAACGGCCGTCGATGCGCGGTGGCGTGCCGGTCTTCAGGCGGTCCACCTGGAACGGCCGCTCGCGCAGGCGTGCAGCCAGCGTGGTAGCGGGCGGATCGCCCATGCGGCCGGCTGCGTACTGGGTCGGGCCGACGTGGATCTTGCCGGCCAGGAAGGTGCCGGCGGTCAGCACCACGGCCTCGGCATCGAAACGCAGGCCGGTCTGGGTGATGACCCCGCGCACGTGGTCGCCCTCGATGACCAGGTCATCCACCGCCGCCTGGAACACGGTCAGGTTGGCCTGGCCCTCGACGATGGCGCGGATCGCCATGCGGTACAGGTTGCGGTCGGCCTGGCAGCGGGTGGCGCGCACGGCCGGGCCCTTGGAGGCGTTGAGGGTGCGCCACTGGATGCCGGCGCGGTCGGCGGCATGCGCCATCGCACCGCCGAGGGCGTCGATTTCCTTGACCAGATGGCCCTTGCCGATGCCGCCGATGGCCGGGTTGCAGCTCATCGCCCCCACCGTTTCGATGTTGTGGGTCAGCAACAGGGTGCGCACGCCGGTACGGGCCGCAGCCAGCGCGGCCTCGGTGCCGGCGTGGCCACCGCCGATGACGATGACGTCGTAACGATGGAAGGAATCGATCATGGGGGCTGTTCAGCAAGGGGCAGGCGCAGCCGGAGACGGCGCCGGGGTGGCGATTTTAGCGCCAATCGGGGCAGGGACGTTGGCGCCGGCCGGCCGGCGTCGAAATCAACCCTAAAGTTGGCAGGATTTTTGCAGATAACCCAATAGCACCCACCGTGGCTGGCGCCGCAGGCGCTGGTGACCGGAATTGGAACAGGGGCCGGTACAGGCGCACGGTGGGGAAGCAGAGGGGCCGGCAGTCGGGGGACTGTCCGGCCCTGTTTTTTGGGGCGGCTGGGAACGCGGCATCCACGCATGGCGTGGATCTACTGCCCGCGCGCCCTGGTGTCCCAAACAACAAACGGCCCCGCAGTGCGGGGCCGTTCGTCTTTAAAGGTGCCGACATCCGACAGGGCCGGAACAGGGGGGATCCAGATGTTCCTGTCGGATATCGACGTAGAGCTGTTTGGGACGGGCCCTTAACGCTTTTGTCACTTTGTGACGCTGGCCGTCACCACCTGCGTAGATTGAGGCTTGGACCGTGTGAAATGCAAGATGGAACAAGCGTCAACTGTGCGCTATCTCTCACGATCCATGGCACGCCAGGGGGAACTGTTCATCCTCGGCGCACGCGGAGCCGGGGCCGGACGCGCCTGCGGCGGCGGCGAGGGGCGCTCGACCCGCTGTACAGGCTGCGGCGGTCGACGCATCGAATCCATGTTGCGCCAGGGCGAGCCGCCATTGTTCTGGCGCGGCGGCGGTGGCGGGCGGTTTTCGCCGCCGTTGCCGGGACGCGGTGGCGGGCGGTGGTTGTGGTGCGGCGGGCGGTAGATCGGCCGCTGGTAGTACGGGCCGCCATAGCCGTAATAGCCACCGCCGCCGTAATACGGATAGCCGTAGTCGGCCGGGTAGCCATAGGGGTAGCGGTACTCCACCGACGGCGCACCGTGGTAGTAGCCACCGCCGCGGCCACCGACATAGTCATAGGTGGTGCAACCGGTCAGGGCCAGCAGCAGGCCACCGGCAAGCATCAGGCGCGTTTTCATGATGGGTCCCCCCAGAGGACGGGTATGCAGGCAGCTTCAGCCGCCGGCGTTGAATCAGCCCTTAATTCCGCCGGCCAGGATGAATGGCGGTGTAGGCATGCATGCTGGCATGACCGATGGCGCCCTCGCCAGCGCGGGGCCATACGTTAATCTTGCGTCATGAGCGATTCACTGTTGCCCCGCGCTGATGACGTCCTCGCCGCCGCCGCGCGGATCGCGCCCCATGCCAGCGTGACCCCGGTGCTGCGCTCGCGCACGCTGGATGCGTTGGCCGGTGCGCAACTGGCGTTCAAGGCCGAGCACCTGCAGCGCGGCGGCGCGTTCAAGTTCCGCGGTGCGTGCAATGCGGTGTGGTCGCTCGACGCCGACCACGCCGGTGCCGGTGTGGTGACCCATTCCTCCGGCAATCACGGTGCCGCCTTGGCGCTGGCTGCCCGCACACGGGGCATTCCCTGCCATGTGGTGGTGCCGGAAGGGGCCGTGGCCGCCAAGCTGGCCAATATCGCCCGGCATGGCGCCACCCTCTGGCGCTGCCCGGCCACCATTGCCGACCGCGAGGCCACCTGCGCCAAGGTGCAGGCCGATACCGGCGCCACTCTGGTCCATCCGTACACCAACCCCGCGGTGATCGCCGGGCAGGGCACGGCCGCGCTGGAGCTGCTGCACAGCGAGGGGCCGTTCGACGTGCTGGTGGTGCCGGTGGGCGGTGGTGGCCTGGCCAGTGGCACCGCGTTGGCCCTGCAGCACGCCAGCCCGGGCACACGGCTGGTGCTGGCCGAGCCGGCCGGTGCCGACGACACCGCCCGTTCGCTGGCGACCGGCAAGCGCCAGGAGGCATTTACCCCGGACACGATCTGCGACGGACTGCGCACGCTGATCGGCGCACCCAACTTCGCGCTGCTGCAGGCTGCGGGCGCCGAGGTCATCGTGGTTGACGATGCCGCCACCGTGGCGGCGATGCGCCTGCTGTGGGACGTGCTCAAGCAGGTGGTCGAGCCGTCCTCGGCGATCGTGCTGGCAGCGGTGCTTGCGCAGCCCGCGCGCTTCGCCGGCCTGCGCGTTGGACTGGTGCTATCCGGCGGCAATGTCGATCTGCCTGCCCTGCGTTGGGGAGCGCCATGAGCCGCGGCCGCCATCGCGAACGTACCGGCCTGCTCGGTTGGGTGTGGCGGTTGTTCGTACTGCTGGTGATCTGGCTGCTGGGCGTGACCGCCTGGATCGTCTGGGTCGGCGAGCGCGACCAGGCGGCCAAGGCGGACGCGATCATCGTGCTGGGTGCGGCGGCCTACGATGCCAAGCCCTCGCCGGTGTTTGAAGAGCGCATCCGCCACGGCCTGGATCTGTACGACGCCGGCTACGCGCCACTGCTGATCTTTACCGGAGGCTACGGCGGCACCGGTGCGCGCTTCTCGGAATCGCAGGTGGCCCGGCGCTATGCGCTCAAGCACGGCATTCCCGATGAGGCGATCCTCATCGAGACCGCCTCGCGCAATACCGTGCAGAACCTGGTCGAGGCCAAGCGGCTGATGGACCAGCGCAAGCTGCATTCGGTGATCATCGTCAGCGACCCGCTGCACATGGCGCGCGCGCTGCGCCTGAGCAAGGCGCTGGGCATCCAGGCGTTGGCCTCGTCCACGCCCAGCACGCGCTTCCGCAGCTTCCATACCAGCTGGCGCTTCCTGGTGCAGGAGATCTACTTCTTCCACCGCGACCTGGTACGGCCGCCGTTGAGTTCACCGGCCAATACCTGAGCGGCTGCCGCTGCGCTCGCCGGGCATGGCCCGGCGCTACCCATAACGCGCGCCTGGTAGCGCCGGGCCATGCCCGGCGGCGCCTTCGAATCAGGTCTGCTTGCGCCGGATCGGGATCGCCGACACCGGCACGGAAGCAATGTCATGCCCACCTTCGCGGATCGGCGCGCCCGGATCCGGCGCCCAGGCATGGGCGTAGATCACTTCCCAGCTGCTGGGCAGCTTGCCATCGGCACGGCGCATCGGTTCGTACGCCGCCGCTGCCGCCGCGAACCGCCCCCGGCCGGTCAACGTATGGCGGCGATCGACCCGTGCGTTGGTCGCGCCCATCGCGCGCAGCTCGCGCATCAACGAGGGCAGGTCGTCGTAGGTCAGGGTGAACAGGTCGCGGTCCAGAACCGGATCACGGAAGCCGGCCATCATCAGCGCATCGCCGAACTGGGCGATCTGCGCGAAGCGGCTCACGTGCGGGCGGTCGTCGGCGGCGGCGAAGGCCTCGTTGAGCTCGACCAGCGTTTCCGGCCCGAACGTCGAACACACCAGCAGCCCACCGGGCTTGAGCACGCGGCGGAAACCGGCGAACACCGCCGGCAGGTCGTCCACCCACTGCAGGCACAGGTTGCTGAAGATCACATCGACGCTGTTGTCGGCCAACGGCAGCGCCGTGGCATCGGCGGCCAGGCGCTGGAACGGCTTCCACCAGCCGGCCTGGCGCTTGGCCTGGTCGAGCATCGGCAGTGCCACGTCCAGCGCGATCACCTGCGCCTTCGGCCAGCGCTTCTTCATCAGCGCACTGGCATGGCCGGTGCCGGCACCGATATCCAGCACCACCTCCGGCTTGCGTGCCTCCAGGTAGTCCAGCGATTCCAGCAGCCGCGACTGCACCTCGCGCTGCAGGGCGGCGGCAGCGTCGTAGCTGGTGGCGGCGCGGGCGAAGGCGCGGCGGACATGGCGGGCATCGAAGTGGGACGGCATTGCAGAAGTCTCTTAGAACGTACCGGGGTAGGCGCCGCCGTCGATCAGCAGGTTCTGCCCGGTGAGGTAACCGGCCTGTGCACTGCACAGGAAGGCGCAGGCGGCGCCGAATTCGTCCGGCGTGCCGAAACGGCCGGCGGGGATCTGCTGGCGGCGGCGTTCGGCCACCGCCTGCACGTCCCCGTCCTGGCCGGCGGCGTGGGCGAAGTTGGCGCGCAGGCGGTCGGTATCGAACTGGCCGGGCAGCAGATTGTTGATCGTGACGTTGTGGACGACGGTGCGCCGCGCCAGCCCGGCGACGAAGCCGGTCAGGCCGCTGCGCGCGCCGTTGGACAGCGCCAGCGCGTCGATGGGTGCCTTCACCGATGACGAGGTGATGTTGACGATGCGGCCGAAGCCGCGCTCGATCATCGCGTCCACGGTGGCGCGGATCAGCGCGATCGGCGCCAGCATGTTGGCGTCCAGCGCGGCGATCCAGTCGTCGCGCTCGAACGTGCGGAAGTCGCCCGGCGGCGGACCGCCGGCGTTGGTCACCAGGATGTCGACCTGCGGGCAGGCGGCCAGCGCTTGGGCGCGGCCCGCCTCTGTGGTGACGTCGGCGGCGATCGCCCGCACTTCAGCGGCACCGGGCAGCGTACGCAGTTCTTCAGCCGTGGCCTGCAGTGCAGCGTCACCGCGGGCGACGATGACCACGTTCACGCCTTCGCGCACCAATGCGCGCGCGCAGCCCAGGCCAAGCCCCTTGCTGGCGCCGCAGACCAGTGCCCAGCGGCCGGAAATGCCCAGATCCATGCGTCAGTCCTGCACAAGCTTAGGAAGGCTCATTGTCCGCCATCGGCCGGTGACAGGCCGGCAACGAAGTGTCGCAGGGCGGCTGCAACGTCATCGGCGTGGCCGAGGAAGGGGGCGTGGCCGCCATGACCCACGGTCAATGACTGGCCCCGGCGCGCCAGCGCGGCAGCGGCCTGCATCGCCGCCGGCGAGACCAGACGGTCACGCTGGCCGGCAATCCACAGGCTGGGCTTGCCCAGTGCGGGCAGGGCACCGCGCAGGTCGGTGCTCTCCAGCAGCTGCAGGCCCTCGCGCAGTGCGCGTTCGGTGGGCGCTCCGCGTTCGACCAGGCGCTGCCGCAGGGTGCGCAGTTCCTCGCGGGCATGCGCCGAACCCATCACGTCCAGTGCCAGGAAACGTTCCAGGGTGCCACTGAAGTCCTGCGCGAGGTCACGACCGAACTGCTCGAATACCGATGGCTCCACCGCATGCGGCCAGTCATCACCGCGCACGAAGCGCGGCGTGGCGGCGATCATCGCCAGACCGCGCACCTTCGGCAGCGTGGCCGCCGCGTGCAGCGCGAACAGGCCACCCAGTGACCAACCGCACCACACCGCTGGCGGCGTGGCTGCGGCAATGGCATTGACCACGAACGGCAGGCGCAGCGGGGTGCTGTCGTCGCGGCTGTGGCCATGGCCGGGCAGGTCGACCAGATGCAGCGTGAATCGATCGGCCAGGCGCTGCACCAGCGGCGCAAACACGCCGCCCTGCAGGGCCCAGCCGTGGATCAGTACCAGGTCCGGCCCATGGCCGGTCACTTCAATATGCATGGGGAACTACACGATCACTCAGGCCAGCGCCGGCAACGACGGCGGCAGCACTTCGCGCGCGGCAAAGGCCACGCGGTCGCGTGCAACGGCGATGGCTTCGACCAGGCCGCGTACCTGCTCGGTGGTGTGCAGCGCGGACAAGGTGACGCGCAGGCGCGCCTTGCCTTCCGGCACGGTCGGGGGGCGGATCGCGCCGACCAGCCAGCCGGCCTGCTCCAGCGCCTGCGACATCGCCATGGCAGTGTGGTCGTCGCCACACAACAGCGGCTGGATCGGCGTTTCCGATGCCATCAGATCCAGCCCATGACGTCGCGCTTCGCTGCGGAACAGGGCAATCAGATCGGCCAGCTTCGCCCGGCGCCAATGATCGCGGCGGGCCAGGCGCACCGCTTCCAGTGCGGATGCCGCCAGCGCCGGCGCCATGGCGGTGGTGTAGATGTAGGGGCGTGCGGTTTCGGCCAGGTGCTCGATCAGGTCTTCGCGGCCGAGCACCAGCGCGCCGGAACCGCCGAGCGCCTTGCCCAGGGTGACCAGCTGCAGCGGCACATCGTCCACGCCCAGGCCGGCGGTGGCGACCGCGCCACGACCATCGCCGAGCACGCCCACGCCATGCGCATCGTCCACGTAGAACAGCGCCTGCTGCAGGCGCGCGACCAGCGACAGCGCACGCAGCGGCGCGATATCGCCATCCATGCTGAAGACACCGTCGGTAGCCAGCATCGCTGCGCCATCGGGCGCATGCTTGAGCTGGCGCATCGCACCTTCCGCGTCCAGGTGCGGGTAGCGGCGCAGGCGCGCGCCGGCCAGCCGGGTGGCATCGAGCAGACTGGCGTGGTTGAGCTTGTCCTGCACGCAGACATCGTTCTCTTCGCCCAGCAGCGCCTGCTGCACGGCCAGGTTGGCGGTGAAGCCACTGCCGAACAGCAAGGCACGCGGGTAACCGAGCCACTCGGCCACTTCGCGTTCCAATGCGTCGTGCAGCGCGTGGTGGCCGCAGACCAGGTGCGAAGCACCGGCACCGGCACCTTCGCGCGCGGCGGCATCCTGCAGTGCGTTGACCACGCTGAACTGCTGGGCCAGGCCCAGGTAATCGTTGCTGCAGAAGCCGGTCAGCCAGCGCCCATCGACTTCCAGGCGCACACCATCGCGACGGGTGACCGTGCGCCGCGGGCGGCGACGGCCTTGTGCATCGCGCAACGCGCGCTGGGCTTGGAGGCGGGCGGTCAGGTCGGGGCGTGCCATGGCGGCTGGATGCGGCGACGGGGCGGCTAGGGTAGCGCGTTGCCGCGACGCCTGCTTGGCCGCCGGCTCAGGCCGCGTGGGCGCAGCCGCAGCCGGGGCCATCGGCGCTGATATCGGCATGCACGGTGCCGCCATGGTCATGACCGTCGGCGTCCACCTGCACCGCCATCGGCTGCAGGCCCAGGCGTGCGAACAGGGCCATGTCGCGCTCGCTCTCCGGGTTGCCGGTGGTCAGCAGCTTGTCGCCATGGAAGATGGAGTTGGCGCCGGCCAGGAAGCACAGCGCCTGCAGCTCATCACTCATCGCCTCGCGGCCGGCCGACAGCCGCACCATCGAATGCGGCATGGCGATGCGGGCCACGGCGATCATGCGCACGAACTCGAACGGGTCCAGCTCGGCACTGCCATGCAGCGGCGTGCCGGCCACCTGCACCAGCTTGTTGATCGGCACCGAATCGGGATGCGCCGGCAAGGTGGCCAGCGCCAGCAGCAGGCCGACCCGCTGCGCGCGTGTTTCACCCATGCCAACGATGCCGCCGCAGCAGGTCTTCAACCCCGCATCGCGCACATGGCCCAGCGTATCCAGGCGATCCTGGTACTGCCGGGTGTGGATGATCGACTCGTAGTAGTCCGGCGCGGTATCGAGGTTGTGGTTGTAGTAGTCCAGGCCGGCGTCCTTCAACGCGCGCGCCTGCTCGCCACTGAGCATGCCCAGCGTGGCGCAGGTTTCCAGGCCCAGCGCTTTCACCCCGGCGATCATCGCCGCCACCTTGGGGATGTCGCGGTCCTTCGGCGAACGCCACGCTGCACCCATGCAGAAACGCGAGGCACCGGCCGCTTTGGCTTGGCGGGCCTTGGCCAGCACCGCATCGGTGTCCATCAGTTTCTGTGCGTTGACCCCGGTGCTGTAGCGCTGCGCCTGCGGGCAGTACGCGCAGTCTTCCGGGCAGCCACCGGTCTTCACCGACAACAGCGTGGAGACCTGCACCTGGGTCGGGTCGAAGTGCTCGCGGTGGACGGCGGCGGCGCGGAACAGCAGTTCCGGGAAAGGCAGGTCGAACAGCGCCTGCAGTTCGTCGTGGTGCCAGTCGTGGCGGATGGCGGTTGCCATGGCGGGACCTTGGAAGGGCTGGAGCGAGGGCGCAGTCTGGGTGGGCCGTAGTGCGCTGTCAACTATTTTGATTTTATGTAAGTTTACAGTGCGGACGAGGGTTAGACTGGGTGCTCACGCAAAGGATTGCCATGAACACCTCATTGATTGCGGTACTGAAGGTCGTGGCGGCGAACGCGCTGCAGGCGACGGCGATTGCCACTGCCCTGATGCTGACCACCGTTCCCGTCGTTGCCATTGCAGCGACGCAGTGCGTGCTGCCGGTCGCCGACGGCGGTGACATCGCTCCCTCGCCGCCCTCGGTGACGGGAACGATCGTGAAGGTCCGCGATCGCCAGCTGACGGTCCAGACCCGCGCAGGCGCGGTTCACCGCACCATCGTCAACGACGGCACCGGCTTGTGGACCGTCTATGGCGGCGGCATCGATGAAACCGATCTCAAGGTGGGGCAGCACGCATTGATCTGGCTGCAGGATTGCGGGCACGTGGGAAAGACACCGCAGGTCGCGGCTGTCGTGCAGATCTGCTCGCTTGCCGCCGAAGCATGTGCAGAGCGATAAGGCGTCTTGAGGAGATGAGCATGTCCAGAAGTCGCACATCGCTGGTCATCCTGCTGGCCATGGCCGGCGCAGGACTGGCCCTTTGCTCAGTGACGCAGGTGCAGGCGATGCAGGCAAGCGCCCCGGATGCCACGGATGCTGCAAGTTCCATTGGTCCGACTGCCGCACAGGTCGCAGAAAACGCGCGAATCCGCGAGGCGATCTTCAATGGTGAAGGCGGCAATCCCAGGTTCGCTGACTACCCCGTAACAAAGATCCATAGCGGACCGGCCGCATCGCTGGACCTCAGCGATCCGCGCGCCCGCATGTTCAGGACACGCCTGTCAGCAGCCCTGAAGGACGGAGAGGTTGGCTTTGCCGGCGAGTACACGCTGGTGGGATGGGGATGCGGAACCAGTTGTGTTTCGATGACCTTCGTCAGCAAGCGCACCGGCAAGCTGGCCACCCCATCGCTGGGCGGAGAGCTTGGCCCGATGGTGGTCAAGGTCGATCCGCACAGCGCGCTGGTAGTGGCCGAGGGCGGGGAGTTCGACGACAACTATGCCAGGACCGGCAACTTCGCCTTCTTCTACGTTCTGGAAGGACGCGCGCTCAAGTTGATCCGCAAGGTGCCGCTGCCGGTGGCCCTGGGCGAGGAGTGAGCGGCTGGATGGAGTTGCAGGCCACGGCCGTCGCTACGATGCGATAGAGCTGCCTGCACCGCCCGACCTGGAAATGCACGCGTTGGTGCCACGGCGATCGTCCGCTCCGTGCGCCGAGCACCCACGGGTCAGCTCTGCTTGAAGACGGTTCTCTGCCCGATCGCGCTGGACTTTCGAACGTCGGACCGGCCCAGCCCGGGAATCAGGAAATCGGCAGGGCTGCGGCCATGCTTGGTCTTCTCGGCAAGCCAGCGCGGCATCCGGCCGCGGCCCGACCACGTATTGCGCTTGTTGTCCGGGTCGCGGTACTTGGCCGCCACTTTGCCTGCCTTGCGCCGTGTGGCAGGTTTGCGGACCGGTGCAGCGGCCTCGGCGGGCGCAGCCCCGAGCAGCTCTTCAATCGTGTAGCCGCACTGCGCGGCGAAGGCGATCAGCTTGCGACGGACAACGGCCACGGGGCGGCGGCTGGCAACCAGCGCCCTCCGCTGCTCGGCAGCAGTCACAAGGGCGTTCAGTTCGCGCAGGCTCAGGTGTTCGACGTCGATTGTCATGCCGCGAAGGGTCCGGACATCCCGGCAGCCTGTCAAGCAGCGGACGGGTATCTCAGCCTAGGCAACTAGTCCCCCAGTCGTGCTGCCACCAGGCATCTCGCCACCAGTGTGGGTAGGCCCAGGGCGTCCAGCATGCTGCTGACGCTGTGGGGTATGTTGTTGAAAGGCGGCGGACCCAGCCGCTACCTTGTCGAATACCTTTCCTTTATCGATGCCGCTGAGCGTGGAACGAGACCAGACCGGAAGCATGCCCACAACTGACCGAAAGCTCCTGGTGCTCGATCTCGATGAAACGCTGGTTCATGCCAGTGCGCGTCAGTTGCACCGTCCTGCTGACACTCAAGTGGTGGGCTATCACGTCTACAAGCGGCCCTACGTTGACGACTTCCTGGATTTCGCATTCGCGCACTTCAACGTAGGGGTGTGGACATCTTCCGGCAGTCTGTATGCCGAGCCACTGGTGGCATGGTTGATGCCAGGGCGCACGCTGGAGTTCCTGTGGTCGTCCCAGCGTTGCAGTACTGCGCGTGATTGGGAGACCGGTGGCTACACCAGCCAGAAGCGCCTGGCCAAACTGAAACGTCTAGGCTTTGCGCTGGAGCAGATGATCGGCATTGACGACACTCCCAGCAAGTACGCCAAGAACTACGGAAATCTGATACAGGTGCGGGAGTTCACTGGTGATGGTTGCGACGATGAATTGCTTCATCTTTCTCGATATCTGGATGTACTGCGCGCGCAGCCCAACATCCGGACCGTGGAGAAGCGCCGTTGGCGAGAGCGCATGATGGAGTGAATCGGCAGGATCATTGATTCACCCGCTTCCAGTGTCGTTTGCGGAAGTGTCACCCTGCGCACACCACCGCACTCCTGTGCGCGGTGCCCGCAGCCGGCCCCCTTTCTGGTTTCACCAACGTCTCTGCGCTTTCGTATGAAGCGGACGACCAGCAATGTTGAAGGGACGAGTGGGCGGGTTCTTCGCCGATTCAATGATGCTGGCCGACGTTCCTTCTAGTACGATTCCGCGAACGTTCGCAAGCGCAAGGATGCCTTCGATGTCGACCGCTCAGCACTCTCGAATGATCAACGCTGCAGCCAGAACGGTGCTGCGCCCTCTGGGCTGCGTGCAGAAGGGACGCTCCAGAATCTGGATTGACGACCAGGTATGGTGGATCGGCGTGGTTGAATTCCAGCCCTCTTCGGGACGGAAGGGAAGCTATCTGAATGTTGGAGCGTGCTGGCTCTGGCATGAGAAGGACTTCCTTTCATTCGACGCCGGGCACAGAGTGGGAACCTTCCACGAATTCATCGACGAGGAGCAGTTCTCGGCGGAGGCCACGCTGCTGGCCAGGCATGCAGCGCAGGAAGTCGTTGCGCTGCGCGATCGCTTCCCCTCGATCGCCCACGCGCTGGCGTGGACCACTGCCAATGCATCGCCCACGCTATGGAACACGTACCACTCGGCGGTGTTGGCGGGGTTGGCGGGTGAGGTCGAACGCAGTGGGTTGTTGTTTACAGAAGTGATCGCCGATCCAAATGACGTGCCATGGGCCGTTGAGCTGAAGCAGAGGGTTGTCGGGCTGCTGCATTGCCTGGAGTCAGGGGCTGGCTTTGAACAGGAGATCGCGGCCACGATCGGGCGAACGCGTATCGCGCTGGGACTGCCTGCCTGCCAGCGTGCAGCCAATGGGATCGAGTTTTGAGGGGAATTCACGGTGGTCGATCCGCTGCGTGCGGCTGACCCCCGGTGAGCCCAAGCCAGCCACGTCCAGCCTTGGGCTGCCGCCGCCAGGAGCAGGGCAAGCCCTTGCGTGGTTGCACCGTCCTATTGGCCATCCTGGCGCGGGCGAGTGCTGACCGGGGAGCTGGGGGGGCTCCCCATCGTCATATCGCCCTGATCAGGAACAGGCGGAAGTCTGTTCCTTCTGACCCGGCTGGGACGCTGTACGCCATGCCCATCCTTGCAAGATTCCGTTCCCAGAATGCGTGCGCCACATGATCCTTGCGGAATGTGGCCAGCAGCCATTCCCCCGACTTAGGCCGCACAAGCTCTGCGACCACTGCGGACGCGATGCCTTTGCCCCGATGCTTTGGAAGGATGAACAGATCGGCCAACTCTGGCAGGCGCCGCCCCTGGAACTCGACTTCATCCACCTGGACGAATCCACACAGCTGGCCATCGAGCCAGAGCAGACGGGTCCACTCCGGCTCTTCCTGCAGGCGGGCCCGGACATCGGCAAGTGCGCAGTCGTAGAGACCATCGGCAAGGATCTCCTCACCACTCCAGGCAGAGGCTTCGAAGTAATACAGCTGCATCAATCTGAAGACCACATCTGCGTCCTGCGCAGTTGCTTTGACCAGCGTCAGTCCGTCCATGCAGTAGAGGTCCATCCAGGGCAACCGCGCCCATCCTGATGATAGCTGGCGCAGGATCGGCCAGTGCTGGTTCTGCAGTTCCGGCCGTATGTGGATGGAAGCGCGCGGTAGCAGGTGCGATGCAGGTCTACGGCCTGGCAAGGTGCAGCCCCCATCGGCCAACGCTCCCTGTACTGACATGCAGGCAGCCCCTTCACCGATGGGCAGCCTGCGCTTGCAGGGCGATGCTGCGGCATGCGCTTCCCACTGCCTTCTGCCCTTGGTGAACCATTACAGGCGGCCTTTCGCCTGTTGCTGCCCCTGCGCTGCCTGGTCTGCAGCGAGCCCGGCCACGACACCTTCGACCTCTGCGTCGCCTGTCTCGCCGATCTACCGTGGGCGGGTCGCGCCTGCCTTCGCTGCGCGCTGCCGCTACCGGAGGAAGCCCTGCCCATCTGCAGCACCTGCCGTGACGAGCCTCCGCCGCAGACCGCTACCCACGCCAGCCTGCTGTACCTGCCGCCGATCGATCAACTGCTGGTCCGCTACAAATTCCACCAGGACCTGGCTGCCGGACGCCTGCTTGCGCAGTTGATGCTGCGCAACCCGCCGCCATGGTCGTGCCCACCCCTGGTACCAGTGCCGCTGCATCCCAAACGCCTGCGCCAGCGCGGCTATGATCAGGCAGCCGAGCTGTGCCGGCTGCTGCGGACGCCGAGGTGGCGCGGGCTGTACCGTCGCCGTCATACCGCGCCGCAGTCCGAACGCAGCGCCGAGCAGCGCCGCGACAACCTGTTCGACGCCTTCGATGTGCGCGGTGCCGTCCCCGCGCGGCTGACCATCGTCGACGATGTGATGACCACCGGCAGCACCGTGCTGGAAGTCGCCGAGACGCTGCGGCTGGTGGGGGCTGAAGATGTGCGGGCATGGGTCTGTGCGCGGGTGCCGTGATCGCACCTTTCATTCCGTAGGTCTAGGATGTTCGCGAACCCGGATCGAAGGAGTGGTCATGAATTCCCCTCTGTCTCCCTTGTTGTCGGCCGTTGGACGCAGCTGGTGGATCCTGCTGCTGTACGGTCTGGTCGCGCTGGGCTTCGGCATCATCGCGATCGGCTGGCCGATGTCAGCGGCCATCGCGCTGGCGTGGACGCTGGGTGTGATGGCGATCGTGGAAGGCGTCATCAGCCTGCTGGCGTTGATTACCGGTGGTAGTGGCGCCTCACGTGGCTGGCTGCTGCTGTACGTGGTCGCCTCGCTGGGCTTCGGCATCCTGGCGGTGATCAATCCACTGGCCACCGCCAGCGTGCTGGTGCTGTTCCTGGCGGCATGGCTGCTGGTGGCAGGCATCTATCGCATCGTCTTCGCCATCCGCGTGCGCAGGCAGATCCAGGGTGAGTGGCTGCTGATTCTCAGCGGCGTGCTGGCCATCGTGCTGGGCCTGCTGTTCGCGGCCAACCCGTATGCCGGCGTAGCGGTAACCACGTTGTGGATCGGCATCGGCAGCCTGCTGTACGGCGTGCTGCAGGTGCTGGTGGCGTTCAAGCTGAGGAAGCTGCGCTGATGCGGGGCTGGAACAGATGGGCGTTGCTCGGCGGCGGCCTCGCGGTGTTGCTGCTGGCGGGCTGCAACCGGGTGCTTCCGGCGGAGACACGGCATCCGCCGCGGGAGGGGGTGCAGGTGCAGATGCGTGAGGTCGATCCCGATGGCCGCGCTACCCTGCAGTGGCAAGGGCGCAGCATCGCCGTGAAAGCGCCGCCGATGCTCACCAGTGCCGATATCGTCGACGTGCGAGCGGCGTTGGACGCCGCCCACCAGTCCGTACTGGAACTGACGTTCCGCAAGGAGTCCGCCGGCCGGTTGCTGCACGCGACCGAGGCCCTGGTGGGCAAGCAGGTGGCGCTTACCGTCGATGACCACGTGCTGTCCGTGGCCACCATAGCGGGCCCTTTTGGCGAGTCCATGCAGGTGGCCGGTACCAACATGAGCGTGGCCGAAGTGCACGACATGGCGCGCTACATCGCGCACGGCGGCCCTGCGCCGCCACAGCAGCGCTGAATCAGCGCTGCTTTCCTGCAAACCCGGCTTCGATCTCTTCCAGCGAGCGCCCCTTGGTTTCCGGCAGCCAGAATGCGGCCACCAGGAAGAACACGAACGTGCAGCCCGCCCAGAACAGGAACATGCTGGCGTAGCCGTAGTGTCCCACCGTCGGCAGGAAGATGGCGGCAATGGTGGTGGACACGAACTGGTTGATCAGCAGCGCGATGCTCATGCCGTTGGAGCGGATGCGGTTGGGCATCAGCTCGGACAGCGCCAGCCACACGCACACGCCTGGGCCAACTGCGAAGAACGCCACGAATACCAGGATGCAGGCAGCGACGGCCCAGCCATGCGCGGGCGGCGGAATCGGGCCGATACGGGCTTGCTCGATGCGCAGCGGTGCCTGCGCGGCACTGGCCGGGTCGGCGAACGGATTGAGGTGCATCGTGCGGAAGAACGCGCCGATGACGCTGTCCGGTTGCACGGTGCCGGCGCGCTCGATGCGCAGCTCGCGGTCGGTCAGGTTGTCGCTGCGCAGCGCGCGCACGTTGGTGAAGTCGCCATAGGCGTAGGACACGGTCAGCTGCAGCGGCCGGCCCTCGCGGTCGACGCCACCGGCAAGATGCTGCCACTGCGCGTCATCCAGTACCAGTTGCAGGCCATCGCCACTCACTGCGGCCTGCAGGTGCGGCTGCACGTCGGCGCGGCCCCGTTCGGCCTGGAAGAACAGCGTTGCTGCGGCCAGCAGGGCCACGCAGATGCCACCGCTGCCCAGCATCAGCAGGAACTTGCGACCCTTGCGGTCGACCAGCAGCAGCGCGGCGACGGTCATCACCGCGTTGAGCAGTTTGATCGCCACGTCGGCGCCGTTGGCCACCGAGCCGGACAGGCCTGCCTGGTTGAGGATGTTGACCGCATAGGCCAGCACCGAGTTGATGCCGGTGGCCTGGGTGCAGGCCAGCACCACGCAGGCCAACACGAATGGCACCACGTAGCGGCGGCTGAGCAGCGGGTCGCGCTTGCCGCTGCTGCTGCTCGATTCCGGAGCCTGGATCTGCGCCAGGGTGGGCTCGACGTCGGCAGCGGGCAGCACGCGCTGCAGGCTGCGGCGCGCATCATCGATGCGGCCACGACGCACCAGCCAGCGCGGTGATTCGGACAGCCAGAAGATGCCGGCGCAGGACAGCAGGCCCGGTGCCAGGCAGGTCCAGAAGATGGTGCGCCAGGCGTGGTCCTTCACCGTGAACAGCTCCTGTGCCTGCTGCGCGACCGGCAGCGAGCGCACCGACTCTGCGGCAGCGTCCACGGCATGGGCGTGGTACAGGCCGATCAACGCGGCCAGCACCAGGCCGACGGTCAGCAGCAGCTGGAACATCGCCGCGCCGCGGCCGCGCCGTTCCGGGCTGAGCACTTCGGCCAGGTACAGGGGAATGACCACGCCGATCAGGCCGCCGCTGACACCCTGCAGCAGGCGCCCCAGCAGCAGCGGGGTGTAACCCGAGGCCAGTGCCATGATCGGGATGCTGGCGGTGAACAGCACGCCGGCCAGCAGCATCGCGCCACGGCGGCCGATGAGGTCGGCGATCATGCCGGCGAACAGCGAGGACAGCACGCTGCCCAGCAGCACCGCAGCGACGACAAATCCGAGCTGCTGGCTGCTGAGCTGCCAGGCGTGGCTGGCGGTGGCTTCAAGATAGGGCAGGGCGCCAGCGATGATGCCGATGTCGATGCCGTACAGCAGGCCACCGAGGCCGCCGATGAAGAGCAGGTAACGTACGGGCCAGCGCGGGGCGGTGGAAGCGGGTACGGCAGGTGCAGTGGCTGCGGTCATCGGCTCGTTCCTGGACTAACGGGATGGTGCGTGGCTGATGCAATGCGCTTGCGCGCCTTGAGTGCGGCATCCGGGCCGCATGGCGTGTGTCAGTCCAGATCGATCAATCGACCGCCCACCACCACTTTCTGCAGGCGCAGCTCCGCATCCAGCACCACCAGGTCGGCGCGGGCGTCGGGCGCAATGCGGCCGCGATCGCTCAAGCCCAGGTAATCGGCCGGGAAGGTGGACACGCGCTGCGATGCGTCAGCCAGATCCAGACCCACCTGCACCAGGTTGCGCAGCGCCTGGTCCATGGTCAGCGCGCTGCCGGCCAGCGAGCCGGTGGCCAGGCGCACGCAGCCGCCGCACTTGTGTACGCGCTGCTCGCCCAGTGCGTACTCGCCATCGGGCATGCCGGTGGCGGCCGTCGCGTCGGTTACCGCATACAGGCGCGGAATTGCGCGTGCGGCCAGGCGGATCACGCCGGGATGGATGTGCTGCAGGTCGGGAATGATCTCGGCGTACTGCGCATGCGCCAGGGCAGCGGCGGCGATGCCCGGCCGGTAGTGGTCGACGCCGGTCATGCCGTTGAACAGATGGGTGAAACCGGAAGCGCCGGCCTGCAATGCGGCCACGCCTTCCTCGTAGGTGCCGGCACTGTGGCCGAGCTGCACGCGGATGCCGAGTGCGGACAGCGCGGGGATCAGCGCGGTGTGCTCGCCGATCTCCGGCGCCAGCGTCATCACCCGGATCGGTGCCAGCGCGTGCAGCTGCCGCACCAGCGCCATCGTCGCCTCGATCGTACGATTGGGTTGTGCGCCCAGCCGCTGCGGGCTGATGAAGGGGCCTTCCAGGTGCACACCGGCGATGCAGGCGGCATCGGCATCGGGCGCTGCCATCGTTGCCGCAACGCCCTGCAGCGCGTATTCGATCTCGTCCAGGCCAGCGGTCATGGTGGTCGCCAGCAGCGTGGTGGTACCAAAGCGCGCATGGGTGCGGGCGATGGTGCGGGCCACGTCTCCGCCCTGCATCAGGTCGACGCCGGCCGCGCCATGCACGTGCAGGTCGATGAAGCCGGGCAGGATCACCGGCAGTTGCGGGTCATCGCCGCCGCTGTGGTCATCTACCTGCAGCTGGCGCACGTGTGAATCGAACTGGACCTGGCCGCGACGCCAGCCCAACGGGGTGAGGATGCGGCCGTGCAGGGAGCGGATATCGGTCATGCGGGGGGCTCGGCGATGATCACTTCGATGCCCAGCCGCTGCAGCCCCTCGCGGGTCGCGTCGTCGATGCCGGCGTCGGTGATGATGGCGTGGATCTGATCGAGGCGGGCGATGCGGTGCAGGCTGACGCGTCCGAATTTGGAGGCGTCGGTGAGCACCACGATGCGCCGCGCGCGTTCGACCATGCGGTGGTTGAGGCGGGCTTCGGCTTCGTCGTGGGTGGTCAGGCCGAACTGCAGGTCCAGGCCATCCACGCCCAGGAACAGCGTGTCGAAACTGTAGGAGTTGAGGCTGGCTTCGGCCTGGCTGCCCTGCAGCGACAGCGATTGCTGGCGCAGTAGTCCGCCGGTCAGCAACACGGTGATGCCGGCGGCGTTGGCCAGTTCCCAGGCGATGTTCAGGCCGTTGGTCATCACCGTCACATCGCGGTGTTCGCGCAGATGGCGGGCCAGGGTCATCGTGGTGGAGCCGGAGTCGATGATGATGTTGTCACCGGCCTGCACCAGGCGCGCGGCTGCCGTACCGATGGAATCCTTCAGCGGCAGGTTCAGCGCATCCTTTTCATGGATGTCCTGCTCCTGCGGCGGTGTACGCACCAGGGTGGCGCCGCCGTGGGTACGCGTGGCCAGCCCCTGCGATTCGAAGTGGGTCAGGTCGGCACGGATGGTCACCGCCGACACGCCGAAACGCTCGACCAGATCGGCCACCTGCACCGAGCCGTGCTCGATCAGCAGCTGCAGGATCTGTTGCCGGCGGGAGCGGGTGTTGCGCATGGCCATTCTCGGTTTCGCAGGGAAAGGTAGAGATTAGCCGTTCGCAAGATCGGCGGCAGCCGGACTTGCGTTGTGCTTGCGGGTTCCTGCCTGGTTGGCGCTGCAGGCGCGGGCGTATTCGCCCAGGCACAGGCCGATGCGATGCTGCACCAGGGCGGTAGGCGTATTGGCCAGGGTGCCCTCGCGCACGGCGCGGTACTGCTCCGGCAGGTACTGGCTGAGCAGCACCAGCGGCGGCGCGTGCAGTTCCAGGTTGGCGAACAGGGTCTGCACGGCCTGCACCAGCGCCGGCTCGCCCCAGTAGTAGCGGCAGCGGTCACTGAAGGAATAGCTGCGCAGCAGGCGCAGGGTCGCTTCGTCGCCCTGGTAGTAGGACTGCCAGGACTTCGGCAGCGCCACCATCACCTCGTCCAGCACCTGCGGCAGGCGCGAGCACTGCGCGGCCGGCAGCAGCTCGGCTTCGATGGCAGCGAGTGCGAACAGCGCTTCGCGGTAGGCGAAGGTGGCCGCGGGGCCAACCTTGAGGATGGCGAAATGGTCGCGCACCAGGGCATGCAGGCCGCTTTCGCGCTGGTAGTCGGTCGAATGCGCTTCGAACACGATGCGCGGCTGCTGTTCGAGGAAGTCGGCCAGCTCGCTGGCGGCGGCCGCGTCGTACTCGTGCACGCTGCTGTGGTCGAAGTCCACGCCCGGCTGCACCACCATGGCCAGCACACGCTGCCATGCATCGCGCAGCAGCGGGGTATCGAAGGCCTGCCGATGGATGGCCAGGGTCTGCGCAGCGGCGGCCGGGGTGGTCACCTGCAGGCCACCGGCCAGCGAGGCTTCGCCACCGGGAATCGGCACTTCGGTACCGATGACATAGACCGGCGGCGGCAGGCCGTGCTCGGCGGCGGTGCGCTCGGCGATCTCGGCCAGCTCGGCCGAACGTGCAGCAACGATGGCATCGGGCAGCGGCACCGGGTCATCGGCGCAGGACATGCTGCAGTCCAGGTGGATCTTGTGGAAACCAGCGGCGACGTAGGCCTCGATCAGCACGCGCGCATGGGTCATCGCTTCGGCGGCCGGGCGCTTCTGCCACGCGTTCGGGCCAAGGTGGTCACCGCCGAGGATCAAGCGCTCGCGCGGGAAGCCTTCCTCATCGGCCAGGGTGCCGACGTAGTCGCGGTACTGCGGCGGGGTCATGCCGGTGTAGCCGCCGAACTGGTCGACCTGGTTGGAGGTGGCTTCGATCAGCAGCACGGTATCGTGCGCCAACGCCACGTGCATGGCCGCGCGCAGCACCTGTTCGTTGCTGCAGCAGACGCTGTACAGGCCGACGTTGTGGCCGGCGCGGTGGGAGGCAAGCAGGGTCTGCAACGGGGACATGGTCAAGCTCCGGACATCAGGAAAACGAGGGTTGGCAGGCCAGCAGGGCGGCACCGCGTGCACCACCGGCATCGCCGAAGCGCGGCGGCACGATGGGTGGCACCTGCACGCCGTTGAACAGATGCGCGGCGATGGCCGCCGGCAACAGCTGGTACAGCGGTGCGTACTGGGACAGGCCGCCACCGAGCACGATCACGTGCGGGTCCAGCGCCAGCACCAGGGCGGCCAGGCTGTGGCCGAGCAGGTCGCGATGGATGTCCAGCGCCTGCCGTGCACGCGCATCGCCGGCCTCGGCCAAGGCGACCACCACGCTGGCATCGGCAGCGTTGCCACCGAGGTGGCGCTCGATCATCGCCAGGCCACTCCCGGACACGTAGCGCTCCACGCAGCCTTGCAGGCCACAGGCGCAATCGATGAGCGGCAGGCCATGGCGCTGCAGCAGGTGGCCCGGCACGCTCCAGTGGCCCCATTCGCCGGCCAGGCCGTTGAAGCCGGACAGCAGGCGCCCCTGCAGGCAGAAGCCGCCACCGGCACCGGTGCCGAGGATGGCGCCGAACATGCTGGGGTAGCCATCGGCGGCGCCACCGTGCGCTTCAGAGAGCGCAAAACACTGCAGGTCGTTGCCGAAATGCAGCGGGCGCTGCAGGCGTGCCTGCAGATCAGCCGCCACGCATTGACCGGTCAGCGCAGGCACATTGGCGCTGAGCTGGCGGCCGTTGCGACGATCACGCACGCCGGGCAGGGCGATGCCGATGGCCGCATCGCTGCGACCCAGCGCAGCATCGGCTTCAGCAACCAATGTCACCACCGCCTGCAGGAAGCCGTCGTAGTCACCCTGCGGGGTAGCCACGCGGCGGCGCCAGGTGACCTGCATCGCCGCATCGCACACCACCAGTTCGATCTTGGTGCCGCCGATGTCGATGCCGTAGCAGGCGTTGGCGATCAGCTCAGCCATGGTGGATGGTGACACCCTTGACCACGCGGTTGACGGTGCCGTCCGGGAACGGATTGTCGGGGGTCAGGCCGAGTGCGGCCGAACGCTGCAGCGCGTACAGCTGCGCAAAGCCCAGCCACACTGGGGCCAGCCACGGGTCATCCAGGGCAGGCACGGTGAGGGTGTAGTCATCGTCGGCGCCGATATCCGAATGCGGGCCGATCGACAGCACCTGGCCGGCGACGCCGTCGCGGCGCAGTTCTTCCAGCAGGTCCTGCTCATAACGGCGCGCCAGCGGCTGCACGCTGCGCAGCACCACCACCAGGGTGCTGCCGTCCAGCGTGGACTTCGGTCCATGGCGGAAGCCGAGCGGGGTGTTGGCCAGCGCCAGCACGCGGCCGGCGGTGAGCTCCAGCACCTTCAGCGCAGCCTCGCGCGCCAGCGCTTCCAGCGGGCCGCTGCCAAGGTAGATGACCCGGTTGAACGGGCGCTGCGCCAGCGCGGCCACAGCTGCATCCCATTGGGCCTGGCCTTCGCGGGCCAGACCGGCAATCTGCTGCAGGCGCGCGATGCGCGCATCCCACGGCGAACGGTCGAACACGGTCAATGCCGCCAGCAGCATGCAGGTCAGGCTGCTGGTCATGGCGAATGCACGGTCGCAGCTGGCCGACGGCATCAGCAGGGTGCAGGTGTCGGCACGGCCGGCGCCACGGCGGGCCAGCTCGCCCTCGGCATTGCAGGTGATGTCCAGGAAGCGCGCATCGTCCACGTCACTGCGCATACGGTCGACGGCGGCAACGCTTTCGGGGCTGGAGCCGCTGCGGCCGAACGACACCAGCAGGGTCGGACGATCGCGCTGCAGGTACAGCGCAGGATGGGTGAGCAGGCTGGTGGTATGCACCACGCGCACCTCGGCCGGCCACTGCGCGTTGATGGCATCGGCCACCATTTCAGCGATGAAGCCGGAACTGCCGGCGCCGGTGAACAGCACGCGCTGGTTCGGGTCGTTGAGGCTGTCGCCGAGGAAGGCCTGCAGGCGGTCGCGGGCACGCGACAGATCCTGTGCAAGGGCTTCCCACAGCGCCGGCTGCTGGGCGATTTCGGTAGCGGTATCGGCTCCGCCGCGGCGCTGCCAGGCGGACACATCGGAAAGCAGGGTGACGTCCATTCGGAGGTTCCAGTTGGGCCAGCGCACCATCTGCGTTTTCTTTCGAAATGTCAAATACCGAAAGTAAAAAGAAAGATATCGCGGTGATGACTTTCCTCGCGCGGCATCACTCTGGAAACGAAAGAAACCGCCGGATGCCGTATCGCACAATGCTTAACAGGCGCCTGCAAGCGATTACACAAAGTATTGCGCCGCAACAACTTTCGTTTCATCCAAATATATCTTCCTTTTTCCTTTCAATTTGTTGACATCTTTCGAATCGCTGCCCTAGAGTCGGCCCAACCGCTTTCGAAACGCCCGGTGAACGGGTTGGGAGTCCGTGTGGAAATCTGCGTTCGTCGTTCGCCACTGCTGCTGGCCCTGTTGCCGGCACTGCTGTCGGCGTCCCTGTCGGCCCAGGCCGCACCGGTCGGCAACCTGCGCTCGGTCAGCGCCAGTGCCAGCACCGACGGTGTAAATGGCTGGGACCTGCAGACCGACAACGGCACGCGCATCCGCATTGAACTGCCGGCCACCGACATCATCCGTGTACAGGCCGGCCGCAACGGCAAGCTGACCGGTGCCGGTGACAAGGCCGCGCCGATCGTGCTGCCGCAGCCCAAGGCCAACGTGCAGGCACAGCTGGAAGAAGACGCGCAGGAGATCCGCGTGCGTACCGCTGCACTCGTGCTGCATGTGCAGCGGCAGCCGTTGCGCCTGCGCCTGGAGCGTCTGGACAACGGCCAGCCCACCGCGCTGTGGCAGGAACTGCAGCCGCTGGACCTGGATGCCGCGCAGAGCGTGCAGGTGCTGTCCTCGCAGGCCGATGAAGGCTATTACGGCGGTGGCCAACAGAACGGCCGCTACCAGTTCAAGGGCCGCGAACTGGACGTCTCGTACTCCGGCGGCTGGGAAGAGGGGGATCGCCCGAGCCCGGCACCGATGCTGCTGAGCAGCCGTGGCTGGGGCATGCTGCGTAATACGTGGAGCGATGGCAGCTACGATCTGCGGCAGAGCGACCAGGCCACCCTGCTGCATCGCGAAGACCGCTTCGATGCGTATTACTTCGTTGGCGCCGATCTGCCGAAGCTGATCGAGCGCTACACCCAGCTGACCGGCCGCCCGAACATGGTCGCGCGCTGGGCGCTGTCCTACGGCGATGCCGATTGCTACAACGACGGCGACAACAGCAAGAAGCCCGGCACCGTGCCCGAGGGCTGGAGCGACGGCCCGACCGGCACCACGCCGGATGTGATCAACAGCGTGGCCAAGCAGTACCGCGCCAATGACATGCCCGGCGGCTGGATCCTGCCCAACGATGGCTATGGCTGCGGCTACAAGCAGTTGCCGGAGACGGTGAAGGGCCTGGCCGGGTACGGCTTCCGCACCGGCCTGTGGACCGAGAACGGCGTCGACAAGATCGCCTGGGAAGTAGGCAAGGCCGGCAGCCGCGTGCAGAAACTGGACGTGGCCTGGACCGGCAAGGGCTACCAGTTCGCGATGGATGCCAACCGCCAGGCATTCAACGGCATCCTCGACAATTCCGATTCGCGCCCGTTCCTGTGGACGGTGATGGGCTGGGCCGGCATCCAGCGCTATGCCGTGGCCTGGACCGGCGACCAGAGCAGCAGCTGGGACTACATCCGCTGGCATGTACCGACCCTGGTGGGTTCGGGCCTGTCCGGCATGGCCTACGCCAGCGGCGATGTGGACGCGATCTTCGGCGGCAGCGCCGAGACCTTCACCCGCGACCTGCAGTGGAAGGCGTTCACCCCGGTGCTGATGGGCATGAGTGGCTGGTCGTCGAATGCGCGCAAGCACCCGTGGTGGTACGACGAGCCCTACCGCAGCATCAACCGCGATTACCTGAAGTTGAAGATGCGCCTGACTCCGTACATGTATGGGCTGGTGCATGAGGCCGCACAGACCGGTGCACCGCCGGTGCGTGGCCTGATGTGGGACAACCCGCGCGATCCGCACGCGCAGGATGAAACCTACAAGTACCAGTTCCTGCTCGGCCGCGACCTGCTGGTTGCACCGGTGTACCGCAGCCAGGCCGCCAGCCGTGGTTGGCGCCGCGACATCCACCTGCCCGCCGGCGGCTGGATCGACTACTGGGATGGCCGCCGCGTGCAGGCCGCTGCCGATGGCCGCCAGCTGGACCGCCAAGTGGACCTGGCCACCCTGCCGGTGTTCGTGCGTGCCGGTGCGATCCTGCCGATGTACCCGTCGATGCTGTTCGACGGCGAGAAACCGCTCGATGAAGTGACCTTCGACCTGTACCCGCAGGGTGATTCGCAGTACACGCTGTACGAAGATGACGGCAACACCCGCCGCTACCAGCAGGGCGAATCGAGCACGCAGCGGATCAGTGTGCAGGCGCCGGCACGGGGCAGTGGCCCGGTGCAGGTACAGATCGATGCGGTACAGGGCCAGTACAACGGCCAGCTGGCACAGCGCCGCTATGGCCTGCGCGTGCTCAGCCGGCAGGCGCCGCGTGCGGTGCAGGCCGCGGGCCGCGCGCTGCCGGCGCTGGCCGACGCGACCGCATTCAACAGCGCCAGCGAGGGTTGGTACTTCGATGCCAAGGAGCGTCGCGGCACCCTGCATGTACGCACCGCGGCGCAGGACATCCGCCAGCCGCTGCAGCTGCAGCTGGACTTCGCCGTCGCCGCAGCGGCCGCCGACGATGCCTATCCGGCTGCACCGGTGCTGGGCCGCGAACTGCCGGCCGACAGCCTGCTGGTGGTCAACCGCCCGGCCGAAGAACCCGGCCATGCGCTGGAAAATGCCTTCGATGATGATCCGGCCACCTGGTTCCGCAGCGTGCGCAACCAGGCCGTGCGCACCGGTGCCCATGAGTGGGTGATCGGTTTCGGCGAACGGAAGATGATCGATGGCATCGACATCGCGCCGCGCAACGACAAGAACTGGAAGCACGGCCAGGTGCGCGACTACGAGGTGTACCTGGGCGACAGCAACGGCGAGTGGGGTGAACCGATTGCCCGCGGCCACCTGCAGCTGAAGGAAGGCACGCAGCGCATCGACTTCCCGGCCCACGCCGGCCGCCTGCTGCGCTTCCGCGTGTTGAGCGTGCAGAACCCCGAAGGTGATGGTGCCTCCAGCACCGATCCGATGGTGACCGCTGCACAGGGCAGTGCGCGTGCCTTCGACGCGCTGCAACCGCGCGACGTCGGCCCGATTGCGCTGTCCACCTTCCACATCCTCGAACACCAGGAACCGGAGCGACCGGCCCGGCAGCGCTATCTCTCCGAGCTGCCGGTGCCGGCCGCGCTGGCCAGCCAGGTGCACGCCGACAAGGCGTTCACCGGCGACGCCGGCATGCGCATGAACGGCCTGCAGTTCCGCCGCGGCCTGGGCGTGTCCGCCAACAGCCGCATCGACCTGCGCCTGCAGGGGGGATGGCGCCTGCTGCGTGCCGACCTCGGCATTGACGACGCCTGCCGCACGGCCGGTGGCCTGCAGTTCCAGGTCTGGGGCGACAACCGCCTGCTGTATGACAGCGGCCTGGTGAAGGCGCCCGGCGTGGTCAAGCCGGAGCTGGACATCCGTGGCTTTTCCACCCTGAGCCTGCGCACGCTGGGTGCGCAGGGCAGCCAACCCGCCCAGGTCTGTGCCAACTGGGCCAACGCCGTGCTGATCGGCCAGGAGGGCGACTCCGCCAGCATCGTCGCCCCATGACCGCCACGTAACACCGCTCCTCCCCCGCCCATTCCGACTACGGCTTCACCACGACGGTGGGAGCCGTGGCCCGGGAGCGTTTTGCCCGCCGATCCACCATTCGCGCCGCACCCCTGCCAGGAGAGAACCCCGATGTTGCCCGCCCGCCACCACCGCCCCCCCTGTCGTTCGATCGCACCGTTGTCGCTGGCCATCGCCGGCGTGCTGCTGTCGGTCGCCGTTCCTGCCTTCGCCCAGGAGAGCAAGGACAAGGCCACCGACCTGGCCCGCATCGAGGTCACCGGTTCCAACATCCGCCGCACCGACGTTGAAACCGCCTCGCCGGTGCAGGTGATCAGCAAGCAGGACATCCAGAACATGGGTGCGCGCACGCTGCTGCAGGTGCTCGACAACCTGCCGGCCGCCCGGCCAGCGCAGCAGGATTCGCGCTCGCTGTTCACCGGCTCCGACGGCGCTTCGCAGGCCAACCTGCGCGGCCTCGGCGCACAGGGCACGCTGGTGCTGTTGAATGGCCGCCGCCTGTCGTACTACGGTGCGCCGGCGGGTTTCCAGACCCAGTTCGTCAACATCGATGCGATTCCCGCCGCCGCCATCGAACGCATGGAAGTGCTGACCGACGGCGCCTCGGCCGTGTACGGCACCGACGCGGTGGCCGGCGTGATCAACGTGATCACCAAGCGCAACTTCCAGGGCGCGGAGATCAGCTTCACCAACGACACCTCCTCGCGCATCGATTCCTACGGCGAGCGCCAGGCCAGCATCACCGCCGGCTTCGGTGACCTCACCGAGAACCGCTTCAACATCTACGGCGCGGTGAACATGTACCGCCGCGACGCGATTCCGCTGGCCGACTTCTATGACAAGCGCCCGGACCAGTACTACGTCAACAACCCCAACTACCTGAACAACCTGCGCCTGGGCGTGGGCAGCAAGCCGGGTGAGTTCAACCCGGGCAGCTATTTCGCGTTCGATCCGGTGACCGGCCGCCGCGTGCAGGAAGCCGCGCCCGGCTGCAAGAACGTGCTGACCAGTGAAGCGGCCGGCCCGCGTTGCGTCTGGGAAACCTGGATGAACAACGAGATCGACGCCGGCGCCAAATCCGAGCGCAACACCGCCTACCTCAACGGCACCTTCCTGGTGGGCGACAGCACCGAGATCTTCGCCGAGGCCACATATACCGATATCGACCTGCGTGCCAACGGCGGCACCCCGCGCAGCTACGGCACCACCACCGGCAACCCGACCAGCTGGTTCTCGCGCGATACCGGCAACAACGTCAACCAGTTCCTGTATCCGTTCCTGGGCCCGAACAACGAGTACAACCACGCCAGCCCCGAGCTGAAGGCCATGATGGGTGGCGTGGTCGGCCTGCAGTACCTGCTGCAGGATGCCGGCGCCAACTACTTCGGCCAGCGCAACACCGACAAGAGCTACCGCGTGCTGACCGGCGCGCGCGGCAACGTCGGTGACTGGAACTGGGAAACCGCGTTCGCCACCGCCGGCACGCACTCGACCACCTACCAGACGATCAACGTCAACGTGAAGGGCTTCGAGAAGGCCTTCGGTCCTTACAGCATCGACCCGGGCACGGGTCGTGTGATCATCTCCGATCATCCGGCGTACAAGTTCGGTGAGATCAGCGAGGCCAACGCCGCACTGATCCGCGGCGCCTTCCCGACCTTCGACATCCAGTCGTGGACGCGCCTGCATACCCTGGACGGCAAGATCGAAGGCCCGCTGTTCCAGCTGCCGGCCGGTGACATGCGCGCCGCGTTCGGTTTCAACGCCAGCCGTGAAACCTTCTACACCCCCGGCAACGCCGACGCGGCCGCCGGCCTGATCACCCAGCAGGGTGGCTCGTGGTTCGATGGCGCGCGCAACACCTATGCGCTGTTTGCTGAAACGGTGGCGCCGATTACCGAGAAGCTGGAGCTGGACGCGGCCGTGCGCGTGGACAAGTACCCGAAC
This sequence comes from Stenotrophomonas sp. 1278, assembly GCF_029892765.1. Taxonomy (NCBI): domain Bacteria; kingdom Pseudomonadati; phylum Pseudomonadota; class Gammaproteobacteria; order Lysobacterales; family Lysobacteraceae; genus Stenotrophomonas; species Stenotrophomonas sp. 1278. Next base: position 148,753 of record NZ_JARXWD010000005.1, on the reverse strand, counting down.
TTCAGCGCCAACGTCGCGCCGAAGATCGGCTTCAAGTACCAGGCATTCGACCAGCTGATGCTGCGCGGTACCTATTCCACCGGCTTCCGCGCCCCCAGCCTGGCCGAGTCCGGCAACGGCGGCGTGTACGCGCAGCTGGGCGGCTACCGTGATGAACTGCGCTGCGCCGAGACCAACGCCATCGCCAACCTGCTGCTGAAATCGCAGCGCGGCGGTGATGTCGACCTGGGCAAGAGCCTGCTCAACGTGGACTGCAGCCGTACCGTGGCCCGCATGACCCAGCCGAACCAGAACCTGAAGCCGGAGAAGGCGAAGATCGCCACGCTGGGCTTCGTCTACGAGCCGGCCAGCTGGCTGTCGGTGTCGGCCGATTACTGGTTCATCTACCGCGACAACGAAATCGTTGCCCCGGACTACCGCCGCGCCGAAGACATCATCTCCTCGTCGCGCTCGCCGATCACCGACAGCGACCGCGCCAATCTGGCGCAGCTGGCGGCGATGTGCGCCGACCCGGCAAGCGGTGTGAGCTGCCCGGGAACGCTGCCGGGCTACTCGGCCGGCAACGTGGCTAGCGTGGTGGGCCAGTACAAGAACCGCGGCAAGACCCTGATCGATGGCTTCGACATCGATGCGCGCAGCCGCTTCTCGCTGGGTGAGTGGGGCGGGCTGAACATCGGCCTGGCCGCCACCATCGCCAACCGCAACCGCTTCTACATGGATGAACAGAACGGCTGGTACTACGGCGACGTGGTGGGCTATTACAACAACCCGCGCCTGCGTGCGACGCTCAATGCCGACTGGACCTACAAGCAGGTCACCACCAGCATGTTCGTCAACTACGTGGGCGGCACCAAGTGGGCCACCGACCAGATCGACGAAGAAAGCAACAACAAGGAAACCTGCACCGGCGGTTACCTGGCCCTGGAAAAGAGCAAGTGCGATGGTGCACCGTCGTGGTGGACCGCCAACATGAGCGTCACCTGGCGCCCGGACGATGCGTGGAACCTGAGCTTCACCGTCAAGAACCTGTTCAACCGCCTGCCGTTCTACGATCCCAACAGCTTCCTGGGTGACTCCAGTGACTACGCCACCATCTTCGGTCGTGGTTACAGTGTGACCATCGGCTACCGGTTCAAGTAATTCCGTTTGCGTGACCAGGCGCGCCGGCCCAGGCTGGCGCGCCTTCAAGAGGAGAGTGTTTGCCATGAAGCGTAGGGAATTCATCGCGGCCAGCGCCGCTGTCGCCGCCAGCAGCCTGCTGCCGCAGACCCCGGCATGGGCACGTGGCCGCAAGGTACGCCTGGCCGTGATCGGTACCGGCATGCGCGGCCTGGTGCTGCTGAAGGAACTGGTACGCCGCGACGACGTGGAGGTCGTTGCTCTGTGTGATATCGAGCCGATCATGCTCGGCCGCGCCGTGGAGATGGTCAGCAAGGCGGGCAAGCCCGCGCCGAAGACCTACGGCCAGGACCGCGACATCAACGCGTGGAAGCGCCTGCTGGAGCAGAAGGGCATCGATGGCGTGATCATCGCCACGCCGTGGGAGTACCACGCACCGATGGCGATTGCCGCGATGCAGGCCGGCGTGGCCGTGGGCTGCGAAGTGGTGGCCGGCATCACCCTGCAGGACCACTGGGATGTGCTGAAGACCCAGCTGAGCACCGGCACCCCGTACATGCTGCTGGAGAACGTCTGTTACCGCCGTGACGTGATGGCGGCCCTGCAGATGGTGCGGCAGGGTCTGTTCGGCGAACTGGTGCACCTGCAGGCCGGTTACCAGCACGACCTGCGCGGGGTGAAGTTCAACTCCGGCGACCCGAACCAGCCCTACGACAGCGGCGTGGAATTCGGCCCCAAGGGCTGGAGCGAAGCACGCTGGCGCACCGAACACTCGGTGGAGCGCAATGGTGAGCTCTACCCCAGCCACGGCATCGGCCCGTGCGCGATGTATACCGGCATCAACCGCGGCAACCGTTTCACCCACATCAACGCATTCGCCACCAAGGCGCGTGGCCTGCACGAATACACCGTAGCCAAGAGCGGCGGCACCACCCACCCCAGCACCAGGGTGAAGTTCAAGCTCGGCGACATCGTCACCACCACGCTGGCCTGCGAGAACGGCGAGACCATCCTGCTGCAGCACGACACCTCGCTGCCGCGACCGTATTCGATGGGCTTCCGCGTGCAGGGCACCAAGGGCCTGTGGATGGACGTGAACCATTCGATCCACATCGAAGGCCGCAGCCCGCCGCACCAGTGGGAAGAGTTCAAGAAGTACCAGGACCAGTACGAACATCCGCTGTGGAAGCAGAATGCCGATACCGCTGCCAGCGCCGGCCATGGCGGCATGGACTGGTTCGTGATCCATGCGTTCGTGGAAGCGCTGAAGGCCAAGGCGCCGATGCCGATCGACATCTACGACGCAGTGACGTGGAGCGCGATTACCCCGTTGAGCGAGCAGTCGATCGCCAACAGTTTCCAGACGCTGGAGTTCCCCGATTTCACTGCGGGATTGTGGCAGAAGCGCAAGCCGATTTTTGCGTTTGACGGAAAGTACTGAGGTCTACACCCTTCCACGCTGTGACGGAAACGCCGGGCACTGCCCGGCGTTTTTGTATCTTCGGGCCGCTATCGATGGTTGGCGGTTATCAGAAAACTCTGAAATTCAACCGGTTCCACACTTTCTGACTTGAATGCGTAACCCACATCGGAGATAACGTCCCCATGCGGCCACGCCGCAATCCGGAACAGGGACGATCCGAAGCAGGGCGGGAAAGGGCAATGGCTGCCCGAGCGCCTTCGTTCCTCCCGGTGCGGTAACCGTCCAGGAAGGAGAACAGGGATGTTGAAGCGATTGAAGGGTCTGTCGTGCGCAGTGCTGGCGATGGCCGCGCTGGGGTGCGTGGGTACCACTGCGGTGCAGGCGCAGGAGGTGCAGAAGAAGTGGGAGAGCTATCTGTCGATGGGCCAGCCGCGAGCCACCGAAGCGGCGGTGCAGAAGGACATCAAGTCGCTCTTTTCCCAGTACGAGAAGGACAAACCCTTCGATTGGCATGTCAAACGCCAACGCGTCCTTGGAAAGAAGGTCATCTACGATTACCGGGTGAGACCCGAGAAGATCGTTACTACCGACTGGGTCTACACCCACTCAGGGCAGGAGTACTCATCCGAAGATCAGATTCGTAGCGTGATCCTCGCTACCCGCGTCAGCGACCCGCAGTGCCCGGCGACTACCCTCACGGAGGATCCTTGGGTGGAGCTCCTTGGACTTGGCAGGGGCGACGACGGTAGCGTCACCAACGAGGAGAAAGATTTTCATTACACCTTGAACTTCTATCACCAGAGCACTCAAGAATGCTCGTCGATAGTGGGGTGGGAGCATGTGCGCCGGGCCAGAACGGCGCTTTGTCCGAATCGACCGTCCCTGACGTGGAATGAGGCCCTGCAGATGTGCTCTCTGGTCCGGCAGGACGAGCCGCACATGTCGCCCATGCTCTCCTACACAAGCGCGCCGCTGCCGCCGCAGCAGTGTCCTGTTGGTAACCCGTGTGATCCGACCACTGGCGATAAATCCCAGCCTGAGCCGGATTTCAACCTTGGATGGGTGAGCTTCGAACGCCACTATCACTCCCTGACAAGCACGGCGGGCGGCGCGTTGGGTACGGGCTGGACCCATTCCCACAATCTGCGGCTTACCGCAGGCATAGACGACGCCACCTTCCCTCCCAGCCCTGAACTGAAAGTTGGGCTGATCGGCGCCGATGGCGGGCAGACCGCATTCCAGAAAGTGGGGGCAAGCTACGAAGCCATGGACGGAAGCGGCGATCGCGCGGTCCAGCAGGGCACCAACTGGCAACTTTCACGTGCCGGAGAGCGCATTCATTTTGATGCCGCTGGCTTGATGCAGCGCCGCGATTTCGAAGACGGAACGTCGCTGATCTATGCACACGACAGCCGTGGCCGCCTGCTCAGCATCACCCATTCAACCGGTCGGCGCGTGGACGTCCAGTACTTGGTGCAGGGCGACGATTCACTGATCTCGGCCCTGGTGGTTGCCGGCCAGCCTGTGGTGAGCTACGCCTACTCCCCCGCCGGCGAATTGATCAGCGCGACCTACGCAGACGGTGCCAGCCGCACGTATCACTATGAGGACGCCCGCTTCCCGGCCTATCTGACCGGCGTGACCGCCGAAGACACCCGTCGCTACAGCTGGTTCGGCTACGACGCCAAGGGGCGGGTCACCTGCAGCCGCCATTCCGGCGATTGCAGTCAGGCCGACGTGGGCATTGATGGCGTGCGCTTGGAGTACACCCAGGCAGGCACCACCATCGTCACCGACGCACTGGGCAAGCAGAGCACCTACGCATTGACTGCCAGCGGTACCAGCGGCCTTCCGCGCAAGGTCAATGGCATCACCGAAAGCAACGGCAGCACCACTCGCGCCTATCTGCCCGAGGGCACCGATTTCCGGCGTCGGCTGCAGTCGGTGACCGATCGTCGTGGTGTCGTCACCAGCTACGCCTATGCCGAGGCCAGCGATGCTGCCGTAGGCGCCGTCAGCGTGACCACCACCACCGAAGCGGCCGGTACTCCGGATCAGCGCGTCAGCGAGACGCGCGTCGCCATGGACAGCAATCGGCTGGTGCAGCAGACCGTCGGTAACCGTGAGATTCGCATCGCACGCAATGCGCGCCTCCAGCCAACCACCATCACCGTGCGCGACATGGTGACCGGTGACACCCGCATCACCACGCAGACCTACTGTGAGGCAGAGGGCCCGGAGTGCCCGCTGGTGGGACTGCTGCGTAGCGTGGATGGCCCGCGCAGTGATGTGGCGGATGTCTCCACCTATGCCTACTACACCGCGGACGACGCGGGATGCGCGACCAGTGGTGCCTGCAGTTATCGCAAGGGCGACCTGCGCAGCGTGACCAATGCGCTGGGCCAGACGGTCGAGACCCTGGCCTACGACGCACTCGGGCGGCCGTTGTCGGCGAAGGACGCCAACGGCGTGGTCACCGATTACACCTACCATGCCCGCGGCTGGCCGACCTCCGTCACCGTGCGCGGTGCTACCACAGCCGAGGACCGGGCTACACAGATCAGCTACTGGCCGACTGGCCAGGTACAACGGACCACCGAACCCGACGGCAGCAGCGTCACTTACGTCTACGACGCCGCGCAGCGGCTGACGGACATTGCCGACAGTGCCGACAACACCATTCACTACACTCTGGACAACGCCGGCAACCGCCTGCAGGAGAACACGGTCGATGCGGATGGCACGCTGCGCCGCACGCTGGCCCGTGTCTACAACACACTCGGGCAGCTGACCACGCTGAAGGATGCCGGCAACAATGCCACCGGCTTTGCGTACGACGCCAATGGCAATCCGCAGTCGGTCACCGATGCCCTGCAGCGTGAGACGACCCAGCAGTACGATCCGCTGAACCGGCTGGCGCAGACCCTGCAGGACGTGGGCGGTGTTGCCGCGGAAATCCGCAGCCAGTACAACGCGCTGGATCAGGTCACCCAGGTGACCGATCCCAAGGGCCTGCACACCACCTACGCCTACAACGGCTTTGGTGATCTGACCGGACAGGTCAGCCCCGACAGCGGGAACACTACTTTCACTGTTGACGCCGCTGGCAACCGCAAGACTCGCACTGATGCGCGCGGCGTGACCGCCACCTACAGCTACGACGCGCTCAATCGACTGGTCGGCATTGCCTATCCGGATCCCAACCTGGACGTGGGCTATCACTACGACACCGCACCAGCCGTATGTGCCAGCGACGAGCGTTTCGCCAAGGGTCGCCTGGGCCAGGTGCTGCACGCCAATGGCAGCACCGCGTACTGCCATGACCGCTTTGGCCAGGTCACCCGCAAGGTGCAGACGATCAACGGTGTAGCCAGCACGCTGCGCTACGCCTACAGCAAGTCCGGTCGCCTGACCGCGTTGACCTACCCGGACGGCAGCGTCGCCGACTATGTGCGCGACGCCCAGGGGCGGATCAGCCAGATTGGCCTGACCCGCCCGGGACAGGCCCGGCAGGTGGTGGTCAACAACGTGACCCACGCAGCCTTCGGGCCGGCGACCGGCTGGACCTACGGAAACGGCCGCCAGCTGCAGCGCCCGCTGGATTTGGACTACCGTCCGCAGGCGGTGCATGACCCCGCGGCGGGCGGTCTGTCACTGGGCTACGGCTACGATCCCGTCGGCTCGATCACCGAGCTGAAGAGCGGTGCGGGCTCGGAAGTGCTGGCCAAGTACGCCTATGACACGCTCGGCCGACTGACCCAGACCCAAGACGGTGCGACGGGCACGCCGATTGAAACCTATGGCTACGACGCCACCGGCAACCGCACCTCGCTGACCACGTCGGCCGGGACCGCAAGCTATACCTATCCGGCTGACAGCCATCGACTGATTGCCGTGGACGGTCAGGCGCGCAACCAGGATGCCGCAGGCAACACCACCAGCATTGGCAGCAAGACGTTCGCCTACAACGATGCCAATCGCATGAGTGCGGTGAAGCAGGGTGCTGCTGTCGTGGAGAGTTACGGTTACAACCACCGCGGTGAGCGCGTGCTGCGTGCGCCAGCCAGTGGTGATGCGCAGATCACTGTCTATGACGAAGCCGGGCAGTGGGTCGGCAACTACTCGGCGACCGGGCAAGCGCAGCATCAGGCGATCTGGCTGGACAACTACCCGGTGGCGTTGATCCAGACACCCGCCACGGGCGTGCCGGGGCTGGCGTACATCCAGCCCGATCACCTGGGTACGCCGCGTGTGGTGATCGACCCGATGCGCGATGTCGCGATCTGGGAGTGGAGTAACAAGAGCGAGGTGTTTGGCGATCAGGCACCGGCCAATGACCCGGACGGGGACGGTGTGGCGTTTGAGCTGGCGCTGCGCTTCCCGGGCCAGCAGGCGACGGATGCGAGTGGCTTGTTCTACAACTACCAGCGGGAGTACGAGCCGGCGGTGGGGCGGTACTCGCAGAGTGATCCGATTGGGTTGGAGGGGGGAGTGTCGACCTTTATTTACGCTACAGGCAACTCCGTCGAATTCACGGACCCCTTGGGATTGAATAAGCAAGTCGGGGTTGGGGGTTCGGCGGGGGGGGCTGGCCCAGGTGTGGCAGTGACTGGATCGATAAACGTCGGGGTATCGATTCCAAAAAATTTGGGCAATGTTTCCTGCTACCAAATCTATGGTTCATTGCAGATAAGCGGAATGCTTGGCGGGGGGGCGTATCTAGGTGCAGGTACATCAATAAGTGCCTCGGAGAGTTCTGGCCCGTTGCCAGACAGATCTTGGGGCGTTTATCGATACTCTGAAGTGGCCGGCGGCTGGGGGCCGTCCATTGGCGGCTCCGTTCAAGGATCCACCAACCTGTTGGAAGGAAATAAGGAGGGCGACAACTGGGCTTGGCTGCGTCGCCTCTTCTCGTTGGAAGATATGGAAAGAGATAAGATGAGTGGTGGATCCATCTCCATCCCACCGCTTCCTGGTGTTGGATTTGGTGCAATGACTGGATCCGGGTATACGATCTCAGGGCAGATGGCTACGCCAACTGGCAAAGGGTGCGGGTGTCCTTGATATGACTGGATGGAAGAATTTTCTTCAGGCTTACTACACCATGTTTTTCTGGGCGATGAGGGTGGTGGCTTGCCTTATAGCTACTGCTAATCTAGTAATGCTTATTTTTGTTGTAATTGACCTTTCGAATCAGGGCGGTCGGTATGGATTTGCAGGTCTGGCATTCGTTGTGATCTCCCTCGCCATAGCTTTTGTTATGTGGAAAGTTGGGTCTGTCGGCTTGCTTCGGCTTCGGCGAGCGAAGGCGGAATAGATGTGCGTCTAAGCGCTTCCATTGCGGGGTGTGCTGGGGTATCCATAGCGCGCCGCGCTCGGCCAACTGACCCAAACCCAGGACGGTGCGACGGGCTACGACGCCACCGGTGACCGCACCTCGCTGGCCACGTCGGCGGGGACGGCGAGCTACACCCTATCCGGCTGACGGCCATCGCCTGATGCCGTGCACGTTCAGGCGCGCAACCAAGATGCCGCAGGCAATGTGTGCCAGCCAGTGGCGATGCGTAGGTCACTGTCTATGACGAAGCCCCGGGCAGTGGGTCGGCAACTACTCGACGACCGGGCAAGCGCAGCAACAGGCGATCTGGCTGGACAACTACCCGGTGGCGTTGATCCAGACACCAGCCTCGGGCGTGCCGGAGCTGGCGTACATCCAGCCCGATCACCTGGGGACACCGCGCGTAGTGATCGACCCGTTGCGTGATGTTGCGATCTGGGAGTGGAGCAACAAGAGTGAGGTGTTTGGCGATCAGGCGCCGGCCAATGATCCCGATGGGGATGGCGTGGTGTTTGATCTGGCGCTGCGCTTCCCGGGCCAGCAGGCCACCGATGCGAGTGGCTTGTTCTACAACTACCAGCGGGAATACGACCCGGGAGTGGGGCGGTACTCGCAGAGCGATCCGATTGGGTTGGAAGGGGGCGTAAGCACCTATGCCTATGTACATGGCAATCCGGTGAGCTACTCTGATCCAGAGGGTTTGCAGAGCGTTGGACCCATGGGGGCGTACATCGGGGGTGAGCCTCGGGCCTCTGACGCGTGCGTGGAGGCGGCAATCCTCGATTCTGCTCTAAATCTGACGCCCGGAGTTGGAACAATCAAAGCGTTCACTGAGGGTGCCCATTCTCTGGATTCAGCCTCTGCGGTGATGAGCACGGCTGCAGCGGCGACTGAGGTGCACACGTGGAGGGCAGATGCCGCTGCCAACGCAAGGCTTCAGGAACTTGATCGATGGGGAAGGAATCTTAGAGAACAATCTCAAATTAGAACGGGCATCCAAGCTAACAAGAGCCTAAATCAGCTTTTTCGAGTCATTGGACGCAATTTGGGCTTGCTAAGCTTGGGCGTCGAAGCGATGAAATTCGCCGAAGCGGCTGAGGAGTGCTGGTGCAAGGTCAAATGATGAAAAGTACAAAGAGCAGATTGATGACATGCTTCGTTCTGGCGTCGCTTGATTTCATGAGCGTGCTGTTTCCACCATTGACAGGTTGGAAAATGTTCATTCTTGTTATCGCTGGGCTGATGCTGAACTTGGTTGTGGTGTTCCTAGTCTTGAAAAGTGTGGCTCCACTGATGAATGGGGGCGAGCACGAGATAAATGTCACATTATCAAGGAGATGGGTGTCTGCTGTCGGGATGGCTGGAACACTGGCTATTCTTGCGGCTGGATTCCAGGGCAGCATTGAGAGGCAATCCATACCATTCCTTCTGAGTGGATATATGCTGCTGCTGATCGTTCCCGGAAAAATTCTGAGCTTGGCCGTTGCTCGGGGAATGGATGAGGCTGATGGTAAGTAAATCAAAACGAACGATTTCGACTTCGCGAAGCGACGCTAAAGTTGGCGTCGCACGCAGGAGGCGCGCGATTCGGGAGAAGTATTCAGCGAGCGTTGCCTTGAGCGGGCGCCAGAAGATCTTCGAGGTGCTGAAAGCTGTCCTTTACGTTTTGGGCGGGCCCCTGGTATGGATAACAAAGTCGGCAAGAAATAATTGATCCAAAAGAATTGTCGTCATTTCTGATGGGATGGCCATGATTCCGTCGGTTCGATCACCGAATTGAAGAGCGGTGCGGGCTCGGAAGTGCTAGCCAAGTACGCCTATGACGCGCTCGGCCGACTGACCCAGACCCAAGACGGTGCGACGGGCACGCCGATTGAGACCTCAAAGAAGTAGCGTGCTCCACACCCTGTTTCGCGCTATCCAGTTGAGCGTAGGATCAGGTCCTGAAGGTGGCCGATCTTAAGCGGCTGCCCCTCACCTACGTCTACAACGGTTTCATCAATCTGACTGGCGGCTACCCGGTGGCGATGATCAATGTGACCTCAATCGCGCAAAGATCGTTTTGCAGAACGGGTTGCAGATGGTACTCAGCATTTAGCGCGACCCTTCCACGCCTCTCATGTCTATTCAGGTAACGAATATTTCGCTGCGGATCTGGCACCCCTCCATGCGGGCGTCTGATATCGCGTTGGAGTTCGGTCTGACGCCCAGATTCTCAAGGACAGTGGGCGATCCACGCCCGCCATCTTCGGATGGGAGCCTGTGCGAGGAAACGTACGTTTCAATGCAGCTCGTGCGCAAGGCGAGTGTTGAGTTGGACGAGGAGCTGCGTAGGTGGTGCGATGTGCTGTCCGCCAAGGCTCGGTTCTTGGATGAGATTGTCGGTGGCGGTGGGAAGGCGGAGTTCTATGTAAGTCTCTTTACGGAAGCGTTGGGAGGTTTTGAGCTTGATCACAGCTTGCTCAAAAGAATTTTTGAACTGAGCCTTGGTGTCTCAGTTGAAATCTATCCTCCTGTAGTGGGGTGAAGCTGTTCGCTTGGCCTCTCAACCGGGAAAATCTGGGATGCATCGAAATAAAAGTATTGAATCAGCCGGAAGGCCGCATGGTGGACCGCAGACGATCGCCGAAGCATGGGTTCAGTTCAATCGACTTCCCATGGGCGCCAGTGAGCGGCAATCGCACATGCAGGTGCTGGATGTTGTCGATGACATCATTCAGCGGGATGCCGACGGAGGATGGGAATTCATTGAGGCCGTCAGGCAGATGGATGTGGATGCACCTCTGCTATCCAGTCTCGCTGCCGGACCATTGGAGGACTACTTGGTGGCCCATGGCGAGGCAGAGATCGAGAAGCTGGAGAGCCTGGCAAAGCAGCACCCTTCTGTTCGTGAGCTGCTTGGCCGAACGTGGAAGAACTTCATGTCGGACGAGGTCTGGCGGCGAGTACAGCGTGCCGCCCGGTCAGGCTGATTCCCAGCACGCCGGGGGAAGTTCCCGAGTGTGGACGACGCTGACGACACCCATCGATGAGCACACACGTGTTAGAAGCATCGCAATGAGTATGGCCCCTCGGCGAGCTGGCACCCACATATTGCCGAGCCGACAAGAGGCATGATAAGTGCAATCGTTCGACTGGAGAGGGTCGCGCAATGAAAATGGAAAAGGTGGAACTGCAGGCCGATAGTGTGGTGTTCTACTCCCCACGGGACGAAGCGCAATTCTTCGGCTGGCTGGATCAGATGGAGTGCGTCATGGAAGTGGTTGGCCGGGGCCGGATCATCTACATCCAGGTCGACAAGCGACGGGTGGATGCCGAGGTGCTACGTGACATATTGGCTTTCTTCCAGCGCTACCGTATTGCCATGGAACAGCTCAAAGTTTTCGATTCTGAAGCCTTCTCGACCTGGTTCAGGCGCAGTGACGCCTATTGGTACCGCAGTGTGTTTGGCGCGCGCGCTCAAAGCAGCGTCACAGCATGATCTTCCTTTTCAGTTGAGGAGGTCTGTCTGTTGAACATCGAAAATCCAGATGGACGGAGCATGAGCTGTCTGCATGATCTGCACATTGATGGACTCCGCATTGAAGATCGCCGCCGTCTTGCACTCTCTCTGTCCACGGAATGCGGAAGATATGTGCATGAGGTCATCTTCGATGACATTGTCCGCCTCAGTATCGATGGCTTCTCGATGCAGAACATCATTCTGGACCTGAGTGTCTTCACTGAGCGCGAAGCATCATTCGAGTTTGATCGTGCGTGTGCCCTGCTTGGAGTGGACCCTGCGGACCCGCATGAACTCGATGGGACGGGGTGCATTGTCCTCATCGAAGCGACGATCGGTGCCGAAATTGCATGCCTCATGTCACAGCATTGGCAACTGGTGCTCCATCAAACAAGTCGAAACGTTCGAGCATGAGGCGAGCGCTGGCTCTGGACGGGAGATGGACCTATGCCAACGTGCTGCCAGAGCCAGGAAGGAGGTACCCCGCATGATCCTTGAGTTCAACGCACTGCCCTGGTCGGACGCCATCTTGACTGCGGTGTCCGTAGACCGCAGCAATCCGGGCATCCAGGATGAAGTAGTGGTCCACGTGCGCTGGCCCGACGGGCGCAATGCGCGGGTGGTGTTCCTTGAATGCCGCGGCGCACGATTGGCGCTCAACTTCGGTGTCCTGGGTGAGGACACGATCGACCGCGCATATGTCGATGAGGACAGCAAGCTACTGGCCGATGGCAGACGGCGCTGGGCGGCCTCGGGTGTGTTGCTGCCAAGGCTTCAGTGCTTCCGCATCGAAACCTGTACCACTGCCAGCTCACTCGACATCCTGGCCCTGGGCTGGCGGATAGACTCGCAGTGACGTCCGGTGTGGAAAATTAGGAGTGGCATGGCATGCATGAGACGCACCGTGGCCGGGTATCGGCGAGTGATTCCGTTCGGGTGGGTCCGCCCACCAGCGGGCATCTGGCCGCTCTGTGGCGCGGCAATTGCAGGGAGATTCCAGGTGCCCCAGCAAGGGACATCATCAAAGGGCCGGTGGCTAGCATCTTGCGCGCAGCGCTGCTGGTCTTGCCAATGCTGGGCGGGTGCAGCATCAACAAATTTCAACACACGGAATGGAGGTCGGACTGGGTAGATGTTTCATCCGACGCGATCTTCCCTGGCAATTCAACGACTCTGCCGCTTGACCGCATTTCTACGCTTGATCCGGATAGTGAAGCCGCCATAGCGGAGTGGATGTTGAAGAGCTCACTAGTCGCAGTATCGGCATCAGAGGTTGAAGGGAAGATTGGTTCAATGCCGTTGAGTGGCCTGGAGCCAGCCCCCGGGGAGAGCGTCTATCTCGTCAGGACCGCTTCGGATGAAGGTAATGGCAGGTTCATCGGCTACGTCAACGACAAGGGACTTCTCATCATGTATGGGGTCATGGGGGGCTGCGGCGAGCAGAAACACCGGGTGGTTGCCGTGAGCCTGCGGGAGAAGCCCGCCAACGTGTTCGGTCGATGCTCGGCGGCGCTGTAGTGCGCTAAGAAGTTGAGCAGCGGCAGTGTGCAGGTGCCTCGCCGCCGCTGCCGGGTCATCCAGTAATCGGCACGCGGAACATCAATGGAGGATCTGCAGCATGACCAAGCAGGACGTCCATCGTGCCCGGCTAACCGGTGACGGTGCTGTTCGACGGCGACGGCGCGTTTCTGCCCGGCGCGACCAGCGCTGGGGAGGAATTCTCGATCATCGTCCGCGACGCGCAGGGCTCCGCCTACCGCTCGATTCCCTTCCAGCTCAGCGCAACGGAGCCGCAGCGGGGGATCGGGAAGCCGAATGAACCCACGACCAGCGCGCCATGCCGTGGTGGCAGGCGAGGACGGAAGACTGAGGGAAGATGGCGCGCCCGGAGGGATTCGAACCCCCGACCAATGGCTTCGGAAGCCACTACTCTATCCGGCTGAGCTACGAGCGCGTGGTGGAACCGCCGCGCCGTCGGCCAGGGCCGGGGCGGGCATCGCAACGCAATGAGGCGGTGCGGGATGGGCATTCTATCCAGTTTCGCCGCACAAATCTCCCCCCGCCGGCAAAGTCGGTCCGAAGGCACAGGAGTATCCTAGTGTCATGGCTGATACCCCCCTTTCCGCGCCGCATCCGGCGCCGACGCCGCGTTGGCGGCATTACTGGTCCCTGATGCGCGCCGATCGCCCGATCGGCACGCTGCTGCTGCTGTGGCCCACCTGGTGGGCGTTGTGGCTGGCTGCTGGCGGCCTGCCGCCGCTGTGGACCCTGTTCGTGTTCACCGCAGGCGTGTGGCTGACCCGCTCGGCCGGTTGCGTCATCAACGACTACGCCGACCGCTGGCTCGACCCGCACGTGGAGCGCACCAAGGCGCGACCGCTGGCGACTGGTGCGATCAGCGGCCGTGCGGCGCTGGCGCTGTTCGCGGTGCTGATGCTGGTGGCCTTCGGCCTGGTGCTGACCCTGAACGGCCTGACCATCGCCCTGAGCTTCATCGGCGTGTTCCTGGCGGCCAGCTATCCCTACCTGAAGCGCTACACCCATCTGCCGCAGGTCTACCTGGGCATGTCCTTCGGCTGGGGCATCCCGATGGCCTTCGCCGCCGTGCAGGGCGAGGTGCCGATGCTGGGCTGGCTGCTGTATGCCGGCAACATCCTGTGGTCCACCGCCTACGACACCTGGTACGCCATGGTCGACCGCGAAGACGACCTGAAGATGGGTTCGCACTCCACTGCGATCCTGTTCGGCGACCTGGACCTGGTCATCCAGGGCGTGCTGTACGCGCTGTTCCTGGCCACGATGGCGCTGGTGGGCGTGCGCGGCGGGCTGGGTGGGTACTACCTGGCCGGCGTAGCGGTGGCGACGCTGCTGGTGGTGTACGAGTTCTGGATCTGCCGCAACCGCGAGCGTGGGCCGTGCTTCAAGGCCTTCCTGCACAACAACTGGGTGGGTGCCGCGCTGTTTGCCGGTATCGCCGTGGATCTGGCGCTGCGTTGAGAAGGCGGCCGGGCATGGCCCGGCGCTACCCCGCGCCATGTGCACGGGTCGGAATCCTCGGCCGAACTGGTAGCGCCGGGCCATCCCCGGCGGGCGGCCACCTACGACCAATAGGTGGCTGACAGCCCGCACCCCACCGCCCAGAATCAGGCCATCGAACCTGGGAGGGTAGGCGATGGCCTCGACGGCAGCAGTACAGGACGGCTGGATGGCGCGCGCTGCGCTGCGCTCGGCCGCCTGGGCGGAAAAATGGTTCCCCGATGCGTACGTGTTCGCGGTGCTGGGCGTGGTCATTGTCGCGCTGGCGGCGATGAGCTTCGGCGCCACCCCGCAGGCTACCGCCAGTGCCTTCGGCGACGGCTTCTGGAGCCTGATTCCCTTCACCATGCAGATGGCCTTCGTGGTCATCGGTGGTTATGCGGTAGCCACTGCACCGGTGGTCGCGCGCTTCATCGACTACCTGGCCCGGGTGCCACGCACCGGTCGTGGTGCCGTGGTGTACGTCGGCCTGGTCAGCATGCTGGCCTCGCTGCTCAGCTGGGGCTTCTCGCTGGTGTTCGGCGGCCTGCTGGTGCGCGCGCTGGCCCGCCGCACCGAGCTGCGCATGGACTATCGGGCTGCCGGTGCCTCGGCCTACCTGGGCCTGGGCGCGGTGTGGGCGATGGGCCTGAGTTCGTCGGCGGCACAGCTGCAGGCCAACCCGGCCAGCATGCCGCCGGGGCTGGTGGAGATCACCGGCGTGCTGCCGTTCACCGAAACCATCTTCCTGTGGCAGTCGATCGCGCTGACCTCGGTGTTGATCGTGGTCTCGCTGCTGATCGCCTGGCTGACCGCGCCGGCTGCCGGCAGTGCGCGTACCGCCGAAGATTTCCCCGGCGCGGCGCAGGCCGAACCGGAGCCGCTGCAGCGCCGCACCCGTCCGGGCGAGTGGCTGGAGTACAGCCCGTTGTTGACCGTGCTGCTTTCGCTGCTGGCCTTCGGCTGGCTGTTCAACGAGTTCGCCAACAAGCCGCTGGTCAGCGCGATCGCCAACCTCAACACCTACAACTTCATGTTCATCTCGCTGGGCCTGCTGCTGCACTGGCGCCCGCGCAGCTTCCTCAACGCGGTGGCCAAGGCGGTACCGAGCACCACCGGTGTGCTGATCCAGTTCCCGCTGTACGGCGGCATCGCGATGATCCTCACCCACGCTGCCGGTGGCGACGGTGAGACGCTGGCGCACCGGCTGTCGAGCCTGTTCGTGCAGGTGGCCAGCACCGATACGTTCGCGCTGGTGATGGGCGTGTACTCGGCGGTGCTGGGCTTCTTCGTACCGTCCGGTGGCGGCAAGTGGATCATCGAAGCGCCGTACGTGATGCAGGCCGCGAACGAGCTGAAGGCGCACCTGGGCTGGGCGGTGCAGGTCTACAACGCGGCGGAAGCGCTGCCGAACCTGATCAATCCGTTCTGGATGCTGCCACTGCTGGGCGTGCTCGGCCTGAAGGCCCGCGACATCGTCGGCTTCACGTTCATCCAGCTGCTGGTGCACATCCCGCTGGTGCTGGGGTTGCTGTGGCTGCTGGGCATGACCCTGGCCTACGTGCCGCCGGTGATGCCGTAGCGCAAGCACGGGGTCATGTGGGGTCAGATCCCTTTCGAAGGACGGGCTCTGACCCCGGAGACCCTCAGCCAGCCGGAGCCAGTTTTTCGATCTCGGCCTTGCGCAGCAGGAAGCGCTGCAGCTTGCCACTGGGCGTCTTTGGTAGTTCCGCCACGAACGCCACCTGGCGCGGGTACGCATGGGCGGACAGCCGGCGTCGCACATGCTGCTGCAGTTCCTGCGCCAGCGTGTCGCTGCCGCTGAACCCAGCGCGCAGGATCACGAACGCCTTGACGATCTCGGTGCGCTCTGGATCGGGTACGCCGATCACCGCCGTTTCCGCCACCGCAGGGTGTTCCATCAGCACGCTCTCCACATCGAATGGACCGATGCGATAGCCCGACGAGGTGATCAGGTCGTCCGAGCGGCCGATGAAACTGATCGAGCCGTCGTCCTCGCATTCCACCGAATCACCGGTGAGGTAGTAGCGATCGCCCAGCGCCGGTGTGTCGGCACCGTAGTAGCCGGTGAACCACATGATCGGCGACTGCTGCAGGTCCACGGCGAGGATGCCGGGCGTGCGCGGCGGCAGTTCGTTGCCGGCATCGTCCAGTACCGCCACGCGGTAACCGGGCATCGCAAAGCCCGATGATCCCGGCCGCACGGCGTGGTCCAGTGCGTGGTGGTTGTTGACCACCATGCCGGTCTCGGTCTGGCCGTAGTGGTCGAGCACCGTGGTGCCCAGATGGGCGGCGAACCAACGGGCGATCTCCGGGTTCAGCGGTTCGCCGGCGCTGCTCACCACCCGCAGCTTGCCGTTGATGGCCGCACTGGCCTCGGGTCCGGCGGCGATGATCTGCCGGTACGCTGTGGGCGAGCCGGCAAGATTGGTGACACCCAGCCGCGTGACGATGTCGTTCAGCCCCTGCACGCTGAAACCGGCTTCGCTGAAGGTGGTGGCCTGGCCCAGCAGCAGCGGGCCGATCACGGCGTAATACAGCCCGTAGGCCCAGCCGGGATCGGCGATGTTCCAGAACACGTCCTCTGGGCGCAGGTCCACGGCCAACTGCATGTAACTGGCAAAGGCCAGCAATGCGCGCAGCGGCACCGGCACGCCCTTGGGGCTGCCGGTGGTGCCGGAGGTGGACAGCAGTGCCATCAGCGCATCGCCGCGCAGCATCACCGGCGCGAAATCAGGTGTGGCATCGGCGGTGCGTGCGGTCCAGTCGATGTCGCCGGCACGTAGTGTCTGCTCCGGTGCCAGGAGGGTGGCGACCGGGGGGCAGCCATTGACCTCGTCCAGCTTGCTGCGGTTTGCGCTGTCGGTCACCACCAATGCGGTGCGCCCGGTTTTCAACCGTGTTTCGATGGCCTTGGGGCCGAACGCAGTGAACAGCGGCTGGTAGATCGCACCCACCCGCCAGGTGCCGAGGATGGTCGCCAGCAGGTCCGGTGTGCGCGGCAGCAGGCCGGCCACCACATCGCCCTTGCCGATGCCCTGCGCGGCCAGCACCTGGGCAACACGCGCGGAGGCATCGCGCAGGTCCTCGAAGGTGTACCGATGCAGGGCACCGTGGGCGTCCGCCCAGCGCAGCGCCAGCGCGTTGCGGCCGCAGTGGCGGTCGCAGCACTCCACGCAGGCGTTGATGCCGGTCTGCAGGTCACCGTGCAACTGTCGCTGTCCGCGCTCGATGCTGAAATCGGCCAGTGCCTGTTCGTAGGTGGGGCGTGCTGCAGTGTCGCGGGCCATGCGCATCTCCGGGGTGACGTCATTCCGACGATAGGCGGCGGCCCTGCATGCTGCAAATGGGACCATGGGCGTAGGCCGCCGCTGCGCGCGCCGCGGCGGGCAGGCACGCTGAATGCGTTCGTTTCCGGCTGCAGCATGACGACATGCCAAACCCGCATGAATCCTTCAGTCGCTAGTGCCGCAAGGGCTGGCGCCGGTTCATTCACGCACGTACACATGGGTGTAGCCCGCTCACAACGCATGGTTAACCAATCGCTGCCGACGATGGCCCCGTCCACCGCATTCCGCGCGTGGCATTTGGAGATCGGACATGGCACAGCAGAACCAGAACCCGAACCAGAAGCAGCAGGGCCAGCAGAACCAGCAGGATCAGCAGCAGGGGCGCGGCCGCGACCAGCAGCAGCAACAGCAGCAGGAGCAGCAGAAGCGCAACCAGAACCAGCAGCAGGGCGGGCAGGACGAGGAAGAGTGATCCTGGCAGCCGCCATCCATCACCGACGAAGCCCCGCCCCGCGCGGGGCTTCGCTTATTCCAGTACGCCGATCCGCTGCAGCACCGGTGCTGCAGCCATGTCGTTGGGGTTGGTACCGGGCAGGCCCTGCGGTACCTCCATGCCCATGCCGCGATACAGATCAACCCAGTGCCGGGAGATCTCACCGGTCTGCGGGTTGCGGAAGTTCATCGGCTGCAGTGCGAACACATGGTGCGCACGGAACGCGCGCTCGATGAAATCCGAGCAGTAGTAACTGTCGTCGTTCAACACGTAGGCAGTGTTGTACGGTTTGCCCAGCATCGTGCGCGCGGTGGCCACGGCATCGGCGATGGCATTGTCCGGCGGCGCACGCAGGCGATAGACCACGATCTGCCGCTGCTTGCCTTTCGCGTCCTCGCGGAACTGTTCCAGCGTCTGCCGGCGCGAGCCCTCTTCATCGGCGTGCAGCACCTCCCAGCCTTGCGGTGCGGAAGCCACCAGCGCGACATGGTCGAAGCTGGGCGCGCCTTGTTTTCCGGTCGCATCGTCGATGGCCGCACTCAGGCCGCCATGGCCGGCGGTGACGAACAGCAGGTCGCCTTCCTGGACCTCCAACACCTCCAACGCGGCCACCGAGCAGGGCCACAGCGCAGGTACCAGCAGGAATAAGACAAGCAGGAATACGCGCATCGGGCCAGGGTCAAAGCGGGGGGGCGGGGTAGTCTAGCGGCAGCCGCGACGACGACGGCTTCAATAGTAATGTGATATCCATCTCATTTCTGAGTGTCGGGATATTCCTGACAGCGTGTGTTGAAACTGAATTGACAAAGGCATGGCTATCCTTGCCTCCCTACCGCGCCGGAACCGCGCGCGACCGCCCGGAATCAGGAGGATCCCGTGAACCAGCTTCGCCCCGTTGCCCTGCTTGCCCTTGCGTTGGGGCTTGCGCTGTCGGGCTGCAAGCCCGCCCCGCAGGCTGCCCCCGCTGATGCCGCCGCACCCGCTCCGACCAGCACGGCTGCAGCCACGACGCCCGTCGCACCGGGCGCCACGACCGCGGCAGAGGCCGCTGGCAACTGCCCCCATCCGGTCTTCGACGAGTTCCTCAAGCACTTCGGCAACGAGATCGCGTTGCAGGAAACGTCCACGGCCGATCCGCTGCTGGACAGCCACATCGATGCCGAAGCCGAGCCGGAGCCGCGCAAGGTGGAGGAGAAAGTGCCACTGGCCAAGGTCGAATGGCCGGTGATGCCGGATCCGGCCACGCTGCAGCGGCAGGGTCGCCAGATGCAGGTCACCCGTCTGCCTGACGGACAGGTGCAGGTGCAGATGCGCACTCCCGATACCAGCGACCAGCAGACCTACACCTTTGCCCAGAAGCCGTGCTGGCAGCTGGTCAAGCGTGAGGACGAATCGATCTGATCCTCCGCGCGACCGCCTGCGGGGGTCGCGTGGTTCACCCCAAGGAGCATCGCATGCGCCTGTTTCCCGTTGCCCCCGTGCTGGCCCTGATGCTCGCTGCCTGCAGCGGCCCGGAGGCATCCGCGCCGGCGGCGACCCCTGCTTCTTCGAACCCGGCAACGACGCCGGCCGCACCTGCCGCCGCGGCCGCATCCCTTCCCACCTCCCCTACGCGCGATGAGACCGGCATGCATATCGATTGCCAAGGCACCCGCCTGCACCTGGCGGCCCTGCCCACCCAAGACACGGACGCTTCCCGGCTGACCACGCTGGAAATCGAAAAGGACGGCACACGCCAGGCCATTGCCGTACCCAAGGAAATGGACGGCTACACCGCCGTCGGCCTGGCCTGCGTGCAGGACCGGAGCGGCACGCCGTATTTCGTCGTGCAGTACGGTGAACTGCCGTTCGGCTGCAGCTTCTGCGAGTGGTACTACCTGTACGACGCCAGTGGCCGCCAGCTGACCCACAGCACGCCGCCGCTGCGTGGCACGGAAGGCGATGAGCAGGAGCCCAACAACGACGAGTACGAGAAGCTGATCGACACGCTCGGCATCAAGCACCCGGAGGTGAACTACATCGAAGACTGAGCGCAGCGGCAGGACGTCGCATGTGCGCTGCGAGCGCAGTACCGCAACACCGGAAGTACCAGGAGCAGTACCCCTTAAGGAAATTCCCTTTTTCATAGAATGGATAGCACAGACATGGCAGACATCTACCAGGACATGGTCCAGCCCCGCGGGGCGGCCTACAGCAGTGACCGCATCAAATCGTGGAGCCACTACCGCGAGCCGATCGACCAGAGCGACGGGCGCCTGCACGGGAACTCCCGCCGGTGGGGCGATGCAACCCCGGAGGTGCAGTCACGGGTGATCGACACGCTCATCGAGTCGGCGCGCGAGAAGGGACTGACCCCGCGCGAAACCGCACACGTACTGGCCATCGCCCGCGTGGAATCGGGATTCAACCCCGATGCTGCCGCAGGCACCACCTCGGCCTCGGGCCTGGGCCAGTTCATCGACAAGACCGGCAATCACTACCACCTCAACAACCGTAACCGCTTCGACGTCGGCGCCCAGTCCGATGCATTGGTTGACCACTACATTGACAACCGCAACCTGGCACACAAGCGCGGCCAGGGCGAGGAATACATCTACAAGTACCATCACGATGGTCCGACCCGCGACTACGGCGGCCTCAACCTTTCCGAAAAGAAGGTGATGCCATACGTGGACAGGTACGAGCAGTTCGTGGAGCAGCGCCTGGCGCAGACCCACGGCCAGTCCCATGGTGGCCAGACCGCAGCCGCCGTGGGCGCCGCTGCACAGGCGCAGGCCAAGCCGGCAGCGGCACATGCTGAAGGCCAGACCCGCAACTTCGAGCAGACGATGCAGGTGATGCTGCCCCCGCAGAACGGGGTCAAGCCGCACGTTACCGGTGAGTTCGGCGAACACCGTGCGCACAAGCCGCACGGCGGCACCGACTTCAACTACGTCGGTGGCCAGCACGGCCGCAACCTGCAGCATCCGACCGTCAATGCGCCGATTTCCGGCACGGTGACCTTTGTCGGTGGCGACTACGGCACGGTGAAGATCAGAGATGCGCAGGGCAACTCGCACGAGATCCTGCACCTGCAGTCGACCCAGGTGAAGGAGGGCCAGCCGATCAAGGCCGGCGAACCGATCGGCACCATGGGTGGGCGTGGCCCCGGTGGTGCAGGGCAGTATGCCCAGCACGTGCATTACCAGTTGAAGGATCCGCACGGCAAGCTGGTCAGCCCGCAGGATTTCTGGGACCAGGGCAAGCTGAAGGAAACCGGCAAGGGTGGCCATGCGCACGATGGCGACCACGGCGGTGTACTGCGCCAGGGCGCCAAGGGCGAGGAAGTGACTGCCATGCAGAAGGAGCTCAACCGCTTGGGCGTGCGCGACAGCCACGGCAACCGGCTGAGCGAGGATGGCAACTTTGGTGCCAATACCCGCGATGCGCTGACTGCCTACCAGAAGCAGCAGGGCCTCTCCGCCGACGGCGTGGCCGGTCCGGCCACGCTGGGCAAGCTGGCCGAAGGCCGCAGCCAAGCCGAGGCGGCGCCGAAAGGGCCGCAACTGGGCGACAAGGCGCATCCGGATACGCCGCTGCACAACGCGATCCGCGGCCACATGCCGGGCATGATCTGCAACGAGATGGCCGCCCATGTGACTGCCCAGGCCAAGGCCGCCGGCATCGATTCGCCGGAGAAGCTGCAGGGCGTGACCTTGCAGGATGGCAAGGCATTCGTGATGGGCACCGTTCCCGGCTTCCGCACTGCGGTGGACATGACCCAGACGGCGCCAAGCGTGCAGGAGACCAGTGCTGCACTGCTGGCCAAGCATGAGCCCTCGCAGCAGCACGTACAGGACGAGCAGCAGCGAGTGGCCATGGGCCGTTGACCGCTGCCTGACAAGAGGTGTGTGGTAAAGGAGGCCGGCCGGGGCGACCCGGCCGGCTTTTCCCTTTCCGGAGTGAGGAAATACACGGATGCCGTTCCGAAGCATGTGTACCACCGTCATTGCCGAGCAACGGGTCGGCCCCACGTCGTGCTCTGCACGTGCAGAGCGCGGCAGCCCCATGAGGCGGGTGCGGCAGTGGCGCAACGCAGGGCACTGGGCATGGCTTGCACTGCTGCTCTGCCTGCTGCCGCTGCTGGCGCTGGCGGCAGCCCCGGTCCCAGCGTTGAATGACCCGGTGGTGGACACCGCCAATGCGCTGTCCGCCAGCACCCGCGCCGCGCTGCGCGAGCAGGCATTGCAGCTGCAGGCACGCAAGGGCGCGCAGCTGCAGGTGCTGGTGGTGCCCAGCGTTGGCGAGGAAGGCATCGAAGCCTATGCGCAGCGGGTCTTCGACCAATGGCAGCTGGGCCGCGCCGGCGTCGATGACGGCGTACTGCTGCTGGTGGCGGTGCAGGATCGGCGTGTACGCATCCAGACCGGCTATGGCCTGGAAGGCACCATTCCCGATGCCTATGCCGCGCGCATCATCGACAAGGCGATCGTGCCCCGGCTGCGCGAGGGAGACCTGGACCAGGGCGTGCTGGATGGCACCCACGTGCTGGTTGCGCTGGTCGACGGCGAGCAATTGCCGCCCTGGGAAGATACGCCGGCACGCAACGTGTTGCCCGCGGACTGGCGCACGGGGGATTCAGTCGTCGCGCTGACGTTGCTGGCGGGCTTCCTGGCCGGTCTGTGGCGATCGCCGCCGCGTCTGCTGGCGACGAGGACCGAAGCTGATTTCATCGGTAACCGCCGCGAGCGGCGGCGCAAGGCACTGGCAGCCAATGCGGCGATGCCCAGGTCAACGTGGCCGACATTGCCTGCATGGGGCAGACCGCTGCTGGTGACGGCGGTGATCGCCGCGGGGGGGCTTTCTGCGTCGCTGCTGCTGCCGCGCCACGTGCTGCCGGCGTTGGTCTTCGTGCTGCTGCCCGCCGTACCGGTGGCAACCCTGCTGGGCTGGTGCTGGCGTCGCAGCGGCGGCGTACGCATCGTGCTGTACGGCATGCTGGCCGTCAGCACCGGCTTCTTCGCGGTGATGCTGGTACGCGGCCAGTTGCCGCCCAGCCTTGCGCTGCACACGCTGCTGAACCTGGCGGTCGGCATCGCCGCCATGCTGGTGTTCTTCCTGGTGCAGGCCGGTCGCGCGCGTTGGCGGAAGAACCGCAACAGCTTCGCCATCCGCTTGGTGGTGCTGGTGCTGCTGACCGGTGGCTATGCGCTGGGCGCGCTGCTGGCCATCGACCGTGCCGGCGAGGAGAACGCCCGCGTGCTGGCGGCGATCGTGTCCAGCATGGGCACGCTGTTCCTGTACTTCATCTGGGTGTTCACTCTGCTGCCCGGCGAAAAAAACCGCGGCGGCCGGGGGTCGTCCAAAGGCTACCGCTCCTCGTCCAGCACCTCGTCGTCCAGTGCGTCCTCAAGCAGTTCCAGCGACTGGTCCGGTGGTGGTGGCCGCAGCGGAGGCGGTGGCGCCTCGGGCAGCTGGTAACTCAGGCCGCCTGCACCCGCCAGCCCAGCGCGGCATCGTGCAGCTCGCCGCTGCCGCTCACATCGGCCACCTGCAGCTGCAGGCCCTGCGCGTTGGGCAGGTCCTTCTGCTCGGGGAACCAACGGCGATCGGCAGCGACCACGATCAACAGGCCCTCGTCATCACCCATCGGCGCGAACTGGGGCGACGGCGGGCTGATCGGCCGCAGGCCGAAGCTCTGGCTGGCTTTTTCACGCACCGCATCGACATCATGGCTGGGCAGGCCAACCTCGCTCAGGCAGGTCAATTCGCTGCCATGGAAGGCGCCAGTGCGGTCGCTGGCCGGCAAGCGCCTGCGGCCGATCAGTTCCAGGATCAGGCCATCGGGTCCGGTGAAATACACCGACTGCGACTGCCAGCTGCTTTCCAATGCGAAGTAGTCCAGCCCTTCCGGATTGCATTGCAACGGCGTGCGTGCACGCAGCCAGCTCATGGCGTCGGCGAAGCGGTTGTCCGGCACATTGAAGGCAAGGTGCACGCCGCCTACCGGACGGCCATTCGCCGGTTGCAGCTGGATCGTGCTCCAGCCAATGCGGACCTGGTCGCCGGCCACCTCCAGCTGCAGCACGTCGCGGAAGTACGCGGCGACGTTGGCAACATCGGATACCGGCAGAGAAAGATGCAACAGGCGCATGATCGATCCTCCGTGGAGCGCTGGGTGCAGTGTAGTCCCGCGCACCTTTGCGCCGCGTCATCACCTGTGCAACGAATCGTTGTTGCCAGACCTGGCATCGAGCCGTGCTCGACTGTCTTCAGCGCAAGGCTTCCCCGAAGAAGCGCACCGCGTCTTCCACCGCCACCGCATGCGTCTGCTCCTTCGGTACCGCAGTCATGCACAGCGCCTGCAGCCGCTCATCTGCCAGTGGCGTGCAGGCAGACAGGAAATCGTAGTGGCCGACACCGGGCAGCGCGTGCAGCGTTGCCTTCGGAATCAGCGCCGCCGCCACATCACCGTTGGTCGCTGGCGGCGCCACTTCATCCGCTGAACCCAGCACGATCATCACCGGCTGCCGCAACGCCTTCAGCTGCTCCGGTGCAAACGCCTGCACGATGGCGGGCGCCAGCACGAACACCGCGCGCACGCCGGCAATCGAACGATCATCCTGTGCATGCTGCACGTACGGTTGCAGTTGTGGAGACGCCGCTGCAGCCAGACGCGCCGCCATCGTATGCGCGGCCGCTTCCTGCTGCGGCCTGCACACGCCGTCGTCCGGGTGCGCCTGGCAGAACGCCAGCAGCCGTGTCATGTCCGGCCGTGCGCCGGCGCTGAGCAGTGCGGTGAAGCCGCCAGCGGAATAACCCACCACGCCCAGCCGCGACGCATCAACATGTGGCCCCAGCTGCGGGTCGGCCTGCACGGCCGCCAGCGCCGCCTTCAGGTCGTCGGCGCGCAGCCAGGTCAGCACGCTGCCGGCCAGCGTCATCTCATCGGCGCCGTTGTTGCCGGGGTGGTCCACGGCGATCACCAGGTAGCCGGCCCGCGCCAGCGCGGTGCCCAGCCACCCCATCATGCGCGCGGTGCCGCCATTGCCATGCGACAGCAACAGGGTTGGCAGGCGCCCGCCGGCAGTGGGGGCATCCTTCGCCGCGCGGCCCACCTCGAACAACGGCGCATCCGGTGGCCCGATGGTCAGCGGCGTTTCTTCGCTGCCTGGCATTGCCGGGTACCACACGGTGAAGCGCAGCACCTCGCGCTGCGCACTATCGCGGATCGCCGCGCTTTTCAGCGTTGTCACGCCATGACGTTCACCGGCAATGGTGGGAGCGGCCGCCATCGCCATCGGCGCCAGAGCAGCCAGCAGCAGTGTCAACATCCATCGTGTCGCGCGCATCATCGGTTTCTCCGGGTCAGTCAGGACGGTGATCGACCGGCAGCCAGATCTCCACGCCGCCATGGCCGGTATGCTCGTCGAAGCGGGTGTCGTAGCGTTCAAGATCCGGCGCGTTGGCCAGGTGCAGGTCGCTTGCCGGCAGGTACTGGTCCAGCAGCCAGAACCAGGTCGAGCGGATGGTGGAGATATGGCCGCCATGCCAGGCCACCAGGTAACGGCGCGCAGGCACATCCACCCGCTGCCAGTGTGCAGGCACCGATGGCAGTGCGTTCACTGGCAAGGCTGCGATGTAGTCGAAGCCACCCTCGTCGTCGCTGTTGCAGCACACACCGAAACTGACCGGCGCCGGTGTTGGCCATTCGCGGTTGAGCTGTGCCCACTGCCCGGGAATCGCACCGCCGCTGTCGCGACTGTGGCGCATGCCGATGCCGGCCACCTGGAAGGGCGTGCAGTCGATCAGCCTGGGCGCCTCGGTGCAGGCCTGTGGCGCGTCGTCGAGGCGGATCGCGTGCACCAGTGCCAGTTCCTGCAGGCCCCGCTCGCGCACGCGCTCCGGGGTCTGCCCGAACTGCTCGCAGAAGGCACGGGTGAACGCGGCATGCGTGCTGTAACCGGCTGCCAACGCCACCTGCAGGATGTCGCCGGCACCGTTGGCCAGCTGTTGCGCGGCGGCGGTCAGGCGGCGTCCGCGCAGGTAACGCACCACCGAGGTGCCGGTGCGGGCCTGGAACAGGCGTGACAGGTGGAAGGGCGACAGTCCGGCGGCTGCCGCGATGTCGGCCAGCGCCAGCGGCTTGTCGGCATGGCTTTCGATGTACCACAACGCTTTGCCGGCTGCGCTCATCGCGCTGTCCCTCGTTCGAATGCCGGGCAGCGTACCGGATCGACGGGGTGGGGCGCTTAGCAGTTCTTGCGCCGGCAGGGCTTTGCGTTTGCCGTTGCACCGGCAACAATGCGGTCTTCATGGACACGATCGAGGCCAGGGACATGCCGGAAGTCACCGCTATCAGCCAGACCGCGCAGATCGCCGCATGGTGATGATCATTGCGATTGCCCTGCTGCCGGCGCTGCTGCCACTGGCGCTGCTGGTGCTCATGTGGCGGCGGGCACCGCGCTGGCGCGGGGACCCTTGGCTGTACCGGGTGATGTTCTCATTGCTGGCAGCACTGCTGGCGCCAACGTTGTTGATGGCAGGCCATGGCGGCCTGCCGTGCCCGACCATCGGTGGCCTTGTGCTGGTGCTCATGGACCTTGAGTGGATCGGCCAACTGCAGGTGAACCTGATTGCCTTCGGAACCGAGGACACTGCCATCCTCTCCGCGCCTTTCCTGTTCGTTTTCGCGATCGCGCTGTTCATCCCGCTGCGCACGGCGCGGCCCGCCGTCTTCGGCTTCGACGACGACACTTCCGGATAGCACAGAGCCCGGCATGGGCGGCGGCTGCACCTCCAGCGGTCGCAACTGTCGTCTCCACGTCATCGCTGCTTCACATCCCGCCCCGAGACTGCGCGCCTTGTCCAGGTCCCACCTGGCCCTGTCGTGCCTTCCCGGAGTCCTGCCGTGCATCGTTCGAAGCTGTCGCGTTCCATCCTCCTCGCCCTTGGTCTGGTCAGCGCAGGAGGCGCGATCGCTGCAGATGCCGGAACGGCAGGCACCAGCAGCAGTGGCAACGCCGCTGCGCCCACCCAGCTCGATGCGATGCTGGTCACCGGTACCCGTGCCTCCAACCGCACCCAGTTTGAAACCCTGGCGCCGGTGGACGTGTTCACCAAGCAGGACATCCAGTCGGTCGACTCCACCGACCTGAAGGACGTGCTGGCACAGCTGGTGCCTTCGTTCGTGGTGCAGCGCCTGCCGATGGCCGATGGCCAGGTGTTCGTGCGCCCGGCCACGCTGCGTGGCCTGTCACCGGACCAGACACTGGTGCTGGTCAACGGCCGCCGCTTCCATCGCAGTGCCTTGCTTGGCAACCGCGGCGCACAGGCCGCCGACCTGGCGCAGATTCCAACCAGCGCCATCAAGCGCATCGAAGTGCTGCGCGATGGCGCGTCGGCGCAGTACGGTTCGGATGCCATCGCCGGTGTCATCAACATCATCCTGGAGGACAGCCCGGGCACCGAGATCACTGCGGGCTATTCGCAGTACGCGCAGGGCGATGGCGGCTCGCGCGACTTCAGTGCGCGCACCGGCTGGGCGCTGGGTGACTACGGCAGCCTCGCCCTGTTCGCCGAATCGTCCAACTCCGACGCCACCTCACGCACGCGCCAGCGTCCCGACGCCATCGCCTTCCAGGCCGCGCATCCCGAACTGGACGTGCCCAACCCGGTGCAGCGCTGGGGCCAGCCGGAGCTGGAAAGCCGCCGCGTGGGCTTCCACCTGAAGGCCAATGCCAGCGACACCCTGGAGTTGTATGCCTTCGGCCTGTACAGCCACAGCGACGGCGTCAGCGATTTCAACTGGCGCAACCCCGATACCACCACCGGCGCGTACCGTACGACCAGCATCTTCCCGGGCTGGAACCTGCGCTCGCTGTATCCGGTGGGCTTCAGCCCGCAGTACGGCAACACCCAGAACGACCTGCAGCTGGTCGCGGGCCTGCGGGGTGAGATCACGCCCAAGCTGCGCTGGGACCTGAGCGCCTCGTATGGCCGCAATGCCATCGACTACAGCCTGGGCAACTCCATCAACGCCTCGCTGGGCCCGGACAGCCCGACCTCCTTCGACCTCGGCCGGCTGACCCAGACCGAGAAGAACGCCAATGCGGACTTCAACTACGAATGGGACGTGGCTGCGCTGTCGAAGCCGGTCAACGTCGGCTTCGGTGCCGAGTTCCGCCAGGAGACCTACCAGGTGCGCGCCGGTGACCCGGCCTCGTATGCGGTGGGCCGTGGCGCTGCGGCGGGCCTGGAAGCCAATTCCAACGGCGCGCCGGGCTTCTCGGCCAGCCAGGCCGGGCAGTGGAGCCAGCGCAGCAAGGCCGCCTACGTGGACATGGAAGTGCCGCTGGGCGAGCGCTGGAGCATCGGCGCGGCCGGTCGCTATGAAGACTTCTCCAGCTTCGGCAGCACGGTGGATGGCAAGCTGTCGGCACGTTTTGCGATCACCCCGGACGTGGCGCTGCGCGGCACGCTCTCCACCGGCTTCCGCGCGCCCACGCCGGCCCAGCTCAACACCACCAGCACCACCCAGGGCCTGGACACGCGCACGCTGCAGATCTTCACCAGCGGCCGCCTGTCGCCCAGCGATCCGTTGGCGCAGCTGCTGGGTGCCAAGCCGCTCACCCCGGAAGAATCGCGTACGGCCTCGCTGGGCCTGACCTGGCGCACCGACCTGGGCCTGTCCGGGTCGGTCGATGTCTACCGGATCACGCTCAGCGACCGCTTCAGCCAGTCGGCCAGCTTCGCCATTCCGGCCGGCACGCCGAACCCGCTGGGCTATACCTCGGTGAACTACTTCACCAACGATTTCGACACCACCACCACCGGCGTGGATGTGGTTGGCAACTACCTGCGCGACCTCGGCGCAGGGCGGATGACGTTGACCCTGGCTTACAACTACAACCAGACCCGCGTCGACAACGGCAGCACCTCGGTGGCTACCAACGAAACCCAGCGCGTGCTGTTCGAAGACCGCCTGCCCGAGCACAAGGGCAGCTTCACCGGCAGCTGGGACATCGGCGCGTGGTCGTTGATGGCACGCGTGCGCTATTACGGCAAGTGGACCGACTCCACCGGCAATGCCACCGGCGATATCTACCAGCAGTTCGGTGCGATGACCTTCCTCGACCTGGCCGTGGGCTATCGCATCAACGAACACCACAGCCTGCGCGTGGGCGCCGACAACGTGTTCGACCGCTACCCGGACGAAGCCACGTTCCAGGCCAGCCGTGGCCTGATCTATTCGCGCAACGCGCCGTACGACACCGACGGCGCCAACGTGTACGCGCAGTACCGGCTGACCTTCTGATGGACAGCCGCCGCCGTTCCCTGCTGCGTGCCGGCGCGCTGCTGCCGGCCAGTGCGGCGCTTGCCGCGCTGGCTGCTCCGACGGCCGCGCGCTACGCTGTGCCGATGGACATTCCTGCACCTTCCACGACGCCGGATGTGCTGGCCCGTGACGAGTCGTACTGGGCCGCCGTCGCCAGCCACTTCGACATCACCGATGAAGTGAACCACCTGGAGAACGGCTACTGGGGCGCGATGGGCAAGCAGACCCTGGCCAGCTACCAGCGGCATACCGCCGAAGTGAACCGGGGCAATGCCTGGTACGGTCGCCACGCGTTCCCGGCGCAGTACGTGGCCGTGCATCGGCAGGTGGCCGACATGCTTGGCGTCGGCGCCGACGAGATCGCGCTGACCCGTGGCGCCACCGAAGCGATGCTCGCGCTGATCGGCGGCTACAACCGGTTGGCCGCGGGCGACCAGGTGCTGTACGCCGACATCGACTACGACAGCATGATCAACGCGATGCGTTGGCTGCAGCAGCGTCGTGGCGTGCAGGTCGAGCGCATCGCACTGCCGGTGGTGCCCACCCATGAGCAGATCCTGCAGGCCTACGATGAGGCGTTCGCGCGCCTGCCGCGCCTGAAACTGGTACTGCTGACCCAGGTCAGCCACCGCCATGGGCTGGTGCTGCCGGTGGCCGAGCTCGCCGAGCGTGCGCGGGCGCGCGGCATCGATGTGATTGTCGATGCCGCACATGGCTTTGGCCAGATCGACTACGCGGTGCCGGACCTGAAGGCCGATTTCGTTGGCATCAACCTGCACAAGTGGATCGGCGCACCGGTGGGCGTGGGCGCGATGTACGTGCGCAAAGGACGCGTGGCCGACCTGGATCCGTACATGGGCGAGACCGACGACGGCCGCGTGGGCAGTCGCGTGCACACCGGCACGGTCAACTTCGCCGCCTATCTGGCGCTGCCGGAGGCCATCGCGCTGCATCAGCGCATCGGCGCAGCGAACAAGCAGGCGCGGCTGCGCTACCTGCGTGAGCGCTGGGGGGTGGCGGCGCGGCAGATGGCGCATATCGAGGTGCTGTCCTCGCCGGATCCGGCGTTGACCAGTGCATTGGCCAGCTTCCGCCTGCGTGGCCATGCCTCGGTGGAAGACAACCTGGCGCTGCAGAAACGGCTGCTGGATGAACATCGGATATTCACCACCCATCGCGATGGCCTGGACTCCGGCGCCTGCGTGCGGGTGACACCATCGGTGTTCACCCGCCCCGCGCAGATGGATGCGCTGGTGCAGGCGTTGGCCGCGCTGGGGTAGTGCCGGCCGCTGGCCGGCAACCTCATGACCGTAGTGTGCATGCCGTTGCCGGCCAGCGGCCGGCACTACCAGGTGCAACACCCATCCACGCATGGCGTGAACGGGCATTGCCAACCAAGGTTGGCATCTACCGGAACAGGCCCAGTAGATCCACGCCATGCGTGGATGCCCTTCCACTACCGGTCAATCGCCGGCAGCGCATCGGACAACAACAACCGATCGATCCGCCGCAGCGCGTTTTCCAGTTGCCGCCGGTCCGCAGCCAATCCCAACGACAGCCGCACCCCGCTCGCGAACGTTGCGCCCGGCGGACAGAACGCCGATGAAGGCGCGATCGCCAGGCCCTGCAGCTGCGCCGTACGCACCAGCGTGGCGTCGGTCCACGGCGCTGGCACCCGGCACCACGCATGCAGCCCATCGGCGCGCTCCAGCAACGAGGGCGCCAGCAGATACCGCGCCATCCGAGTGCGCTCGCGCGCTTCCTCGCGTACCTGCGCCAGCAGCGCCTGCGCCGAGCCATCCAGCAGCAGCTGGCTGGCCAGTGCGGAGACCAGCGGGTGACCCATCAACCGCGTGGCACGCAGTGCGGTGGCCATCGCCTCGGCATGGGCGGCGCCCGGGCATTGCACGAACGCGGTACGCAGGCCAGGGCTGATCACCTTTGAAAGCGTGGCCACATGGAACACGTGTCGCGGTGCCAGCGTCGCCAGCGGAATGGGCGCGGTGACGGCCAGGTGCCAGTACGGATCGTCCTCGATCGCCAGCAGGCCTTCGCGCTCCAGCACCCGCGCCAACGCTTCGCGCCGCGTGGTGGGCACGGTCAGCGCCGTCGGGTTCTGGCAGGTGGGGTTGAGGTAGACCAATCGCGCGCCACATTCCCGCGCCCGGCGGGCCAGCGCCTCCGGGCACATGCCGTGTTCGTCGCCCTCCACCGTGACCAGCCGCCGTCCCAGTGCGGCGGCGGCCTGCAGCAGACCCGGATACACCAACCGGTCGCAGAGGATCGCATCGCCCTCGCGCCCCTGGCTGAGCAGGATCGCCGCCAGCGCCACCTGCGCGCCTTCGGTCAGCAGCAGGCGTGCGTCGTCAACCGTGCCCAGCATCGGCTGCAGCCAGCGCGCCGCCGCGTGGCGGTCGGTCGGGTTGCCACCGCCCAGGTGATAGGTCATCAGGTTCGGCGCATTGCTGCGCGCAAGCACCGCCGCTGCGCCTCGACGCAGCATTTCCGCCAGTGCATCGGCGTCGGGTACCGGTGGCACGTTCATGCTGAGATCGACGGCCTGGTCAAAGCCCGCCTTGGGCGGCGCGATGAAGCTGCCCTGTGGCCCGCGTGCTTCGATCAGCCCACGCTTGCGTGCTTCATCGAAGGCACGGGTCACCGTGGTCAGATCCACGCCGAGCTGCTGCGCCAGTGCGCGCTGCGAGGGCAGCCGTTGCCCGGGCGCAAGGCCACCGCGATTGATGGTGCGTTCCAGCGTGTTGACGATGCGCAGGTAGATCGGGCCGCTGTGCACGTGCACGTCCTGCACCCAGCCCAGCCCTGCAACGCCAGGCCCTGCGACATCGGGTCGCGGCATGTACGGAGGATGTCGGGGCGTATCGTTGCTTCCAACGGCGGGAGCCTGTCCATAACCATCGGTCGGTTCGGACAGGTGACCGCCGTTGTTGTGTGTGGCGGCTGCGCCAGCCAGCGTCGGTGATGTCATCGCGCGTCCTCAGCGCTGGGCCTGCCAGGGGCAGTAGCAGCCCACGGCAAGCAGTCCTTTCGGGCGCACGGTTTCCCCGCGCACCAGTTTGTCCAGCAACGGTTCGACGAAGCTGTTGGCCGAATTGCAGACCATGCCGATGCTGTACGGGCCGGCATAGGCCAGGTGGCCCTGGCGGTCCCAGATCGCCACCGCCGGGCTGGCCGGAATGTTCCCGATGCCGTCGATGGTCGGCAGGGTGATCACCTTGCTGCGCAGCGGCTCGGGCAGTTCACCCTGGGTGCCGGGGCGGCGGATGGCATAGAAGTCGATGCCGGCGCGGCGATACATGCTGATCAGGTAGCTCAGGTGCGCACCGGTTTCCCGGTTGCACACGCCGCAGGCCGGGTCCCAGAAATGCACCACGCGGATGCGGCCGGTGTTACCGGCCAGTTCCGCCGGCAACCGCAGCTGCGAGTCATCGAAGACGATGGCCTGTTCGGCAAACGTGGACTGCTCGCCATAGCCGAAGTACTGCCACAGTGCCGCCGCCACGCCGGCCATGAACAGGCAGGCGAGGGCGATCATCACCGGCAGCATCGAACGGCGTGGGCGCGGCGCGGCTGCGCCCATCAGGAGCCGTCCGCGCCGAACTTGTGCACGTACTGCTTGCGCATCTCGCGGCAGGAGTCGGCCTGGGCGCGGCGCTGGATCTCGCTGCGCGCCGCGTCCTCGCTGCGTTGCAGGCACTGTTCAATGGCGTGGCGCTCGGCGGCCTGCACATCCACGGTCTGCGGTTGCAGGCAGACCCAGGCCAGGGCGGCCAGCATCAGCACGACGAACCCGCCGCAGCCGGCCATCACCAGGTGGAACTTCAGTTTGTCGGCGGCCATCTGCGGCACATCCTCCGTCCATACATTGCATACAAGATATCATCTTGTATGGGCATGGCCCACGGGATGGCTCAGACGATCGCCGAATGCCGCGCGTCGGGCGCCTCGGACAGGATCTCGTTCAGCTTGGCCAGCGCGCCGGCCAGTGCCTCCTGGTCCACCGCACCGCCCAGCGACAGGCGGATGGCGTTGCCCGGTGGCGGTTCCTCCACGCTGAAGGCGTCGGAGCTGGCAATGCCCAGGCCCTGTTCCTGTGCCGCCTGGATCAGCCGGTACTGGTCCAGCCGCGGCGGCAACGGCAGCCACACATGCAGGCCGGCCGGGTGGGCCTGGCGGCGGGCGGGCAGGTAGCGGGCAGCAATGGCCTGGCGCTCGCGCAGTTCCTGCTGGAAGCGCTGCACCATCGCCTGCGCCTGGCCGGTGCGGATCCAGTGCGAGGCCACGGCCACCATCGACTGGGTGGGCATCAGCGCGATCGCACGCAGGGCGTCCAGCACCGGCTCCATCGGCTCGCCGCCCGGCACCACCAGGTAGGCCGTGCGCAGGCCGGGGGCCAGGCACTTGGACAGGGTGGAGATGTAGTAGACCGGGCAGCCACCGTCGGCCAGCGCGGCCAGCGGCGGGGCGGCATCGCCGGCCAGCAGCCAGTAGGGATCGTCCTCGACCACGGTCAGTTCGTGCCGCCGTGCCACCGCCAGCAGGGCCTGCCGGCGCTGCGCCGACATCGTCGCCGTGGTCGGGTTCTGGATGGTCGGCACCAGGTACAGCAGGCGCGGCCGGCGCAGCTGGCAGGCTTCGTCCAGGGCATCGGGCAGCATGCCCTCGGCGTCCATCGCCACCGGCACCACGCCCCGCTGCAGCACGCGCGCAGCGGCCAGCAGGCCCGGATAGGTCAACTGCTCGGCGGCGATCAGTTCGCCCGGCTGGGTGCGGGCCAGGATCAGTGCGCACAGCGCAGTCTGCGCGCCGGGGCAGATCACCACCCGCTCGGCGCCCACCGGGCCGAGCACCGGCGCCAGCCATTGCACGGCCGCAGCGCGGTCGTCGCGGCTGCCGGCACCGACGTGGTAGCTCATCAGCTCGCCCTGGCCCAGCTGCTGGCCCAAGTGTTGGAAACCGGCCTCCATGCCCTGTGCGAACGGCGCGCTGCCCAGCAGCGGCGGGATGTTCATGCTCAGGTCGACCGAGGTGCTGCGGTTGCCGGCGGACATCGCAATGAAGGTGCCGCCCGCGCCCTGCGCGTCCAGCAGGCCGGCCTGGCGCAGTTCGGCGAAGGCGCGGGTGACCGTGGTCAGGTCCACCCCCACCTGCTGGGCCAGGTCGCGCTGCGGCGGCAGGCGATCGCCCGGGCGCAGCACGCCATCGTCCACCGCCTCACGCACCTGCTGGGCGATCTGCAGGTACAGCGGTCCTGCGCCCTCACGGAACGGGCGGACCCAAGTCCGGTTGGGGTGTTTCAGGCGGCGGCCGGCAGCAGGAGGCGTCATCGGTCGGATTTTTCCATACGTGCAGATGCACAATTCCATACAATGCTGTATCTTGTATGGGCTTGATTGGAGTGGCTCGCCTGTTTGTAGGCGACCTCGTACCCACAGTGTAGCCGCTCCACGCCCGGGCGCTGCGCGCAGGCGAGCCGGTCAAGCGCGCATCTTCAACAGGGTTGACCACCAATGAATATCTGCTGGAACCGCATCCGCCTGGCGCTGGTCGCCCTGGCCTGCATCGCCCTGACGGGCTGCGATTGGGTGCTGCTGGATTCGAAGGGCATGGTCGGGATCGCACAGCGCGACCTGATCCTGATCTGCATCGGCCTGATGCTGATCGTCGTCGTGCCGGCCATCGTGCTGACCTTCGTGTTCGCCTGGCGCTTCCGCGCCGGCAATACCAAGGCGAAGTACACGCCGGACTGGTCGCACTCCACGAAGGTGGAAGTGGTGGTCTGGGGCGTGCCGTTGCTGATCATCGCGGTGCTGGCGGTGATCGTGTGGAAGTCCACCCACGAGCTCGATCCGTACAAGCCGCTGGACGTGGCCGGCGAACCGCTGCACGTGGACGTGATCGCCACCGACTGGAAGTGGGTGTTCGTGTACCCGGACCTGGGCATCGCCACCGTCAACCAGCTCAACTTCCCGGCCAACCGCGCGCTGGCGTTCAACATCACCTCCAACTCGACGATGAACACCTTCTTCATCCCGCAGCTGGGTGGACAGATCTACGCGATGGCCGGCATGCGCACGCAGCTGCACCTGATCGCCAACGAGCCCGGCCAGTTCCGTGGCATGTCCGGCAACTACAGCGGCCATGGCTTCTCGAACATGAAGTTCATCGCCACCGCCAGCAGCAACGAAGACTTCGATCGCTGGGTGGCCGAGGTGCGCAGCGCGCCGGATGCGCTCAGCTTCGAGCAGTTCAAGGCGCTGGCCGCACCGTCGAAGAACGCGCCGGTGCAGCACTTCTCCAGCGTCGAACCGCTGCTGTTCAAGAAGGTCATCGACCAGTTCATCGGCGTCGGTGAGAACACCGCTGCTGCAACCCCGGCGGGCGCTGCCGGCGGTGCCCAGGCTTCCCAGGAGTAACGAACATGTTGGGTAAATTGACGTGGGAGGCCGTGCCGCTGCACGAGCCGATCGTCGTGGTCACGTTGGCAGCCATGGTGCTGGGCGGCCTCGCGCTGCTCGGCGCGGTGAGCTATTTCAAGCTGTGGGGCGTGCTCTGGCGCGACTGGTTCACCACGGTGGACCACAAGAAGATCGGCATCATGTACGTGGTCGTCGCGCTGGTCATGCTGGTGCGCGGCTTCGCCGATGCACTGATGATGCGCGCACAGCTGGCGGCGGCCGGGCCGGGCAGCGATGGCTTCCTGCCACCGGAACACTACGACCAGATCTTCACCGCGCACGGCGTGATCATGATCTTCTTCGTGGCCACCCCGTTCGTGGTCGGCCTGATGAACATCATCGTGCCGCTGCAGATCGGCGCGCGCGACATGGCGTTCCCGTTCCTCAACGCCTTCAGCTTCTGGATCTTCGTGGTCGGCGCTGCGCTGATGATGATCTCGCTGGGTGTTGGCGAATTCGCGATGACCGGCTGGGTCGCCTATCCGCCGCTGTCGGGCATCGAGTTCAGTCCCGGGGTCGGTGTCGATTACTACATCTGGGCGTTGCAGGCCTCCGGCATCGGTACCCTGCTGACCGGCGTCAACCTGTTCATCACCATCCTGCGCATGCGTGCGCCGGGCATGACGTTGATGAAGATGCCGGTGTTCACCTGGAC
Source organism: Stenotrophomonas sp. 1278 (assembly GCF_029892765.1). Classification (NCBI taxonomy): domain Bacteria; kingdom Pseudomonadati; phylum Pseudomonadota; class Gammaproteobacteria; order Lysobacterales; family Lysobacteraceae; genus Stenotrophomonas; species Stenotrophomonas sp. 1278. The sequence goes on along the minus strand of NZ_JARXWD010000005.1, from coordinate 112,104 downwards.
CGTGCTGGTCACCAGCGTGATCATCATCGCCGCCTTCCCGATCCTGACCGTAGCCCTGGGTGCGCTCACCCTGGACCGCTACCTGGACTTCAACTTCTACACCAACACGTTGGGTGGCAACCCGATGATGTACGTGAACCTGGTGTGGGCCTGGGGCCACCCGGAGGTGTACATCCTGGTGCTGCCGGCGTTCGGCATCTTCTCTGAAGTGACCGCCACGTTCTCGCGCAAGAAGCTGTTCGGCTACAAGTCGATGGTCGGCGCCACCCTGGCGATCGGCATCCTGTCCTTCATCGTCTGGCTGCACCACTTCTTCACCATGGGCTCCGGTGCCAGCGTCAATGCCTTCTTCGGCATCATGACGATGATCATCGCCATCCCCACCGGCGTGAAAATCTTCACCTGGCTGTTCACCATGTACGGCGGCCGCGTGGAGTTCAGCGTGCCGATGCTGTGGACCATCGCCTTCCTGGTCACCTTCACCATCGGTGGCATGACCGGCGTGCTGCTGGCCATCCCGGGCGCGGACTTCCTGCTGCACAACAGCCTGTTCCTGGTCGCGCACTTCCACAACACCATCATCGGCGGTGCGCTGTTCGGCTACCTGGCCGGCTTCGTCTACTGGTTCCCGAAGGTGTTCGGCTTCACCCTCAACGAGCGCCTGGGCAAGTGGTCCTTCGCCTGCTGGGTGATCGGCTTCTACCTGGCCTTCATGCCGCTGTACATGCTGGGCTTCATGGGCATGACCCGGCGCATGAACCAGTACGACAACCCGGCGTGGACGCCGTACCTGATCGCCGCCTTCATCGGTGCGCTGTTCGTGTTCGCGGGCATCATCCTGATGCTGGTGCAGATCTACGTCAGCGTGCGCGACCGCAAGCGCAACCTCGACCTCACCGGCGACCCGTGGAATGCACGCACGCTGGAATGGGCCACGCCGTCGCCGCCGCCGTTCTACAACTTCGCGGTGGTGCCCAAGGCCGATGAGCTGGACGCCTTCCACGAAGCGAAGAAGCGTGGCCTGCCGCCACCGCCGAAGAAGTACGCACCGATCCACATGCCGAAGAACACCGGTGTGCCGCTGATCCTCAACGTCTGGATCCTGGTGCTGTGCTTCGCCCTGGTGTGGCACATCTGGTGGATGGCCGGTGCCAGCTTCATCGCGATGATCGCCACCCTGATCGCGCGCTCCTACAACGAGGACGTGGATTACTACGTCAGCTCCGAAGAGGTGGCGCGTACCGAAGCGGCCAACCACGCCAAGCTGCAGGAGGCAGGCGCATGAACCTGTTGACCCGTCCGCAACTGGACAGCGATGCGCTGGTCCACGACGACCATCATGAGCACGATCACGCCCACGAACAGGGCGGCATGAAGGTGTTCGGCATGTGGGTGTACCTCATGTCCGACCTGGTGCTGTTCGGCTCGCTGTTCGCCTCGTACGCGGTGCTCAGCACCGCCTACGCCGGCGGCCCGACCGGCAAGGAACTGTTCTCGCTGCCGTTCGTGATGGCCGAGACCTTCATCCTGCTGGTGTCCAGCATCACCTATGGCCAGGCCGTGCTGGCCATGCACCGCCTGGACAAGGCGGCGGTGCTGCGCTGGCTGGGCGTGACCTTCGTGCTCGGCGCCTCGTTCATCGGCATGGAGCTGTACGAGTTCTCGCACCTCATCCATGAAGGCGCCGGTCCCAGCACCAGTGCCTACCTGTCGGCGTTCTTCGCCCTGGTTGCCACCCACGGCCTGCACGTGGCCAGCGGTCTGATCTGGATGGCGGTGGTGATGCACCAGGTGTATCGCCGCGGCCTCACCCCGACCAACATCACCCGCGTGTCCTGCCTCAGCCTGTTCTGGCACTTCCTGGACCTGGTGTGGATCTGCGTCTTCACCTTCGTCTACCTGATCGGAGCCTTCTGACATGGCCCACGTCGAAACCTCGCGCGCCGGCAATGCGCACGGTTCCACCAAGTCCTACCTGATCGGCTTCGTGCTGTGCGCGTTGCTGACGGTGGTGCCGTTCGCGCTGGTGATGAACCCGGTGCTGTCACGGCCGGTCACGCTGTTCCTGCTGGTCGGCTTCGCGGTCGCGCAGATCCTGGTGCAGCTGGTGTACTTCCTGCACATGGACCGCAAGTCCGAAGGTGGCTGGAACCTCGCCAGCTTCGTGTTCACCCTGGTGATCCTGTTCATCGTGGTCGCGTTGTCGATCTGGATCATCTGGAGCATGCACTACCACATGATGATCAACTGACCGTGGCCGGGGCGATCGGCAAGGAGTGCGCGATCGCCCTGGCACCTCAGCCCTCTCTTCCCCCAGGGCAGGCCTGACCGAGACCGCGCCCACCTCGTGTTGGTGGTACCCGTGATGCGTGTTGCTTCCGTTGTTCGTTCCCTGCGCCTGCCGCTGCTTGCCGCAGGCCTCGCACTCGGCCTGCTGGCCGGCTGCAGTGCGCAGTCGCGCATGGATTTCTATTCCAAGGACATCGCCTGCGAGGAACTGGGCCAGCACTGGACCATGCCTGACAGCGCCGGCACCCTGCGTGGCCCGAAGGACCTGCAGGGGCAGGTGACCTACCTGTTCTTCGGCTTCACCAGCTGCCCGGACGTGTGCCCGACCACCATGGTCGAACTGAGCCAGGTCAAGCACCTGATGGGCAAGGATGCCGACCAGCTGCAGGTGGTGTTTGTCAGCGTCGATCCGGCGCGCGATACCCCCGAAGTCGCGCACACCTATGTGCACGCGTTCGACCCGAAGGCGATGGCACTGGTCGGTGACGAGGCACAGCTCTCGGCGATGGCCAGTGACTTCAAGGCGTTCTACGAGAAAGAGCCCGGACAGCTGCCGGACACCTACACGATGAGCCACATCGCCGGCGGCTACGTGTTCGACCGCCAAGGTCGCCTGCGCCTGTTCGCGCCCTACGGCATGCCGGTGGAGCAGCTGTTCTCGGACGTACAGCGGTTGCTGCTGGAGCCGGAACATCCGGCCGCGGGCAGTGAAGCGTTGGCGGCGTGCAAGCTGCCGCACAGCGCGAGCGTCGCCGCACGCTGAACGACGCATCGCCCTGGTAGGTGTCGACCTTGGTCGACACGCGATGAATGAATCTGGCAGGTGCCATTGGATTGTGGTGGGTGCCGACCGTTGGTCGGCACGCCCTCCCGCTCGCCAATCCCCCGGCCGGCCAGGAGAGCCAACCGGCCGGGGGCACCACGCAACGCCCTAGATCACTTCTTCTCTTCCCACTGCACCACGTCCGGCTCGGCCGCGCGCACGCCCGCAGTCGACAGCAGCCGGGTGCTCGCATCCAGCGCCGCGTTCACCGACGGGTACTCGACGATGGCCAGACCGGCAGCCTTGGACACCTTCACCACGGTGCCGCCAGTGGCCTTCGCCGCGCGCTGTGCAGATGCCGCATCGGTAAAGAACACCTTCACCCGCGAGGTCGCCACCACCGGCGCACCATCGTTGGACACCGCAGCGGCGAACTTGCCGGCGCCGGCATCAGCGCCGGCTGCTGCCGCGCCATCCAGCGAACGCTTGCTGCGCGAACTGGTGGTGGCCGCCGCCTGCGGCGTGATCCGGAACTGGCCGCCCGCAGCCTGCTGCACCGTGGTCGACGGGGACAGCTGGAAACGCGTGCCGCCCACGTCGAACGAACGGCCGGTGGCCGAAGCTCTCAGTTCCTGTGCATCCACGGTGGACAGGCTCCGTGCCGGTGGGGTCTGCCCCGAGCTCTGTGCCCAGGCAGGGGAGGTCATCGCCGCGAAGGCGAGCGTGCTCAACAGAATGGTCGTTTTCATCATCAGTGCCCCAGAACGCGGATCTTGAAGAATTCGAGGTTGCCGCGCGATGCAGCATTCGCGGCCTGCCCCATGTCGGTCACTTCCAGCGTCCAGGTGCCGGTGGCACTTTCATCCAGGAAGGCATTGCTGGACAGCAGATCCCAGTTGGTGAAGTTGCGCTGCACGCCATTGGTACCCGAACCGATGGCGGTGAAGGCCGGCTGCACCACGCTGCGCGTACCACTGGGCGAAACAAGCACGAACTGCAGCTGGCGGGTATTGCTGTGGTTCACCCGGAAGCCCAGCTGCACCGACTCGATGTTGCGTGCGCCATTGGCCAGCTGGAAGGTCAACCGCGCGGCGGCGGCGGAGGTGTTGCCGATGGCCACCGTGCGCGTGGTGGTGCGCCAACCCGTATCCAGCAGCGGGCCCAGCGACTGGAAGTTCTCGGCGACCTGCACGGCGCGCGCCGCGTTGACCACACCGAAGCCGTACCAGTTGCTGTAAGCGCGGTTGGCTGCATTCACCGTCCAGCCCGGCACCAGCGTGCGGCCGTCGGACAGGGTCACCGCCGGCTGGTTCGGATGGTTGCGGGTGGCCGTGGTGGCGAGGATGTACTTCACATCGCGGTAGGACAGGTTTGGATTGGCCTCCAGCACCAGCGCCGCCACGCCCGATACCATCGGCGCCGACGCCGACGTACCGTTCATCTTGGCGGTGTAGTTGCAGGTGCTGTCGATCGCCGACAGGTTGCTGTCCAGCGTGTTCTGGCGGTTGTTGTTCTTGTTGCTGCCCTGCGTGCAGCCGGTCACGTCGGTGGTGACGATGGCCGGATCGTACGCACGTGCCACCAGGTTCGGTGCGTACTGCGCCTGCAGGCCGTATTCGCCACCAAAGGCCGACACCCACAGTGCCGAACCGGTGGACGAGTACGACGAGCGCACGCCGTCGGCGCGCACCGCACCCACGGTGATCACGTTGAACAGGTTGTTGCGTGGATCGCGGCCGGCCGGCACACAGCCGGTGTTGCGGTTCTTGGTATCGGTGGTGCAGACGTCCTGGGTCTGGCTGATCGAGGCGTTGTTGAAGTTGTTGCCGGCCGACTTCACGTAGATGCCGCCGCGGCCACCGCGTGTGCCCGACAGTGCCTGCTCGTACGAACTCACCGTGTTCTGGCTGTAGGCCACGGGCAGGTTGGGGTTGCCCGGGCCCGCGCCCCAGCTGTTGTTGAACACCTGCACATCGGCCGACTCGGCGCCATCCCACCAGGCGTATTCGATGTTGCTCTGCTGGTTGCCCTGCGCATTGGAGGCCAGCACGTTGAAGCCCTTCAGCGTCGCCGCCGGGGCTACGCCGCGCACGCCCAGGTTGTTGGCGCCCACGGCACCGGCGATGCCGCCCACCATCGTGCCGTGGTTGTCAGCATCGGGATTGGACGGCGTGGGATTGTTGGAGCCGTTGGCGAAGTTCTTGCCCGCTACCGCCGCCACGTTCGCGGCCAGGTCCGGGTGGGCGATCTGCAGGCCGTCATCGACGATGCCGATCACCACGCCCTGGCCACGGATGCCATTGCGGAACAGGCCATCGACGTTGAGATCGTTGCCGGCTACCGGCAGCGTATCGGCTGGCACCGTCTGCCCGGTATTGAGCAGATGCCACTGGATACCCGCCAGTGGGTCGGCCTGTTGCGCCTGGGCGGTAACGGCCAGGCTGCCCAGTACCAGAGCAGTGGCCAGGGCCAGGCGCGCAGAGCGCGGTGGCGCGGAGCGTTGCGTGTGTCGCTTCATACACGAATCCTTCTGTTGTGAATCGGCATGGCAGGACGGCGGGGCGGATCTGCCCCATCGCAACGAGCCAAACGCGACACAACGAACAACCCCCTACCTCTTCACGCAGCCGATGTGCGGATGTGCCAAATACGTCACAAACACTTATGCCGCCTTGTAATGACGACTGCGCCGCTCTGGTCGGTGCCCCGGTAGGTGCCAACCTTGGTTGGCACAATCCACCCGCACCGGAACCCCACCGCCATGCCACCATGCCCAGGCTCCCCGGAGGACACCGGATGAAACGCCCCAATGCCCGCGCCCGCGCCGATCTGGCCCCACTCACCGTGGCCACCATCCGCAAGGTGGTGCTGTCGATGTATCACCGTCGCCACGATTACTGGACCGATGCCGACATCGCCGAGCTGCTGCCGGAGCTCAGCGCATTCAACATCACCACGGTGAAGCAGCTGCGCCTGCTGATGAAACGGCACCGCCGCGCGCTGCTGCGGGAGGAAAGCACAAAGATGCCCCGGGCGCAGACACTGGATCTGCTGGCAGGGGGCGGTTGGCATGGCATCGATGTGCACGCCAATACCAGCTGGTACGGCATTGGCGGCCTGGTCCGCACCAGCATGGAACACGAATTCGGCTTCGAAACCATGCTGCCATTCCATGAGATACGGGACGCTGCCATGGAGCTGGATGCGGAGGCGCAGACGTGAAGAACCTGGCGTGGCTGTTGGCGATGGCAGCCGTGTTTTACGTGGCGGGATGCTCGGCTACTTCCATCCTGGCCGAGCGCGGCATCGCTTCCCTGCAGCCCGGGGACCGTCGAGAGGCCGTCATCGATGCGCTGGGCGCACCCGATGTCACAGAGCCGCGTGGACAACGGTTTTCCCGCTATGCCAGCACCCCATGCAGTGGCACCTGCGTGGAACGGCTGTGGTACGAAAATCCATTCCTGCCCCATATCGAGGCGTGGTCGGTGGAGCTGGATGGCACTGGCCACGTCGTGCGGACTTCGCATTGGGCATCGCCATAGCGTCGAGGCCATCCGATGCCCAGATCATCGCACCCCCTCCCGCCCCCCTGTGCTACTACAGCCCGTGCACCCCTTCCCCGAACGGAGCACGACCATGGTCAACCCCGTCGCCCAGGCCCATCGCGGCCTCGGCACAACACTCTTCAGCCTGTTGAATCCGATACCGTTCGGCTTCTTCGTGGCCGGCCTCATTTTCGACATCCTCTACCTCAACACCGCTGAAGTGATGTGGGGCAAGTCGGCGGCGTGGCTGATCACCTTCGGCCTGCTGATCGCCATCCTGCCGCGGCTGATCAATCTGTTCGCGGTCTGGCGCCGCAACGGCGCCGCCACCGGCACCGACCGCCTCGATTTCCTGCTCAACCTGGTCGCCATCGTGCTGGCCGTCTGGAACGCCTTCGTGCACAGCCGCGACGCCTATGCGGCGGCCGTGCCGGGCACCATCCTCTCCGCGCTGACGGTGGCACTGATCGCGCTCGGCTTCATCGTGCTTTCGCTGCAGCAGCCGGTGCTGCAAGGAGCCCGTCATGGCTAAGCGCATCCTGCCCGCCGTGGGCGTGCTCTCGTTGTCCCTGGCGTTGGTCGCCTGTGCCGGCAAGGCCGAGTACCACCCGGCCGACCAGTCCGGCGCGCAACCGCCGTTGCCCAAACCCGAGAACTACCTGTTGCCGCCGATGCAGGTGCCCAAGGGCGTGGGCTGGGCCGAGGGCCAGGCACCGTCGGTGGCCGACGGCCTGAAGATCGAACGCATCGCTGCCAACCTGCAGCACCCGCGCCGGCTGCTGTCGCTGCCCAACGGTGACGTACTGGTAGTGGAAGGCAACGGTCCCGGCGAAGAGCCGGTCACCACGCCCAAGCAGTGGATCGCCGGCAAGGTGAAGGCGCGCTCGGGCAAGGCCGGCAAGGGCGGCAACCGGGTCACGTTGCTGCGGCGCGCGCCGGGCACCGGCACCTGGACCCAGCACGTGTACATCGAAAACCTGCACTCGCCGTTCGGCATCCAGCTGATCGGTGACACGCTGTATGTGGCCAACACCGGCAACATCATGAAATACCACTACGTGCCGGGCGAAACCCGCATGTCCGACAAGGGCAGCGAGTTCACCGACCTGCCCAGCACCATCAACCACCACTGGACCAAGGAACTGCTGGCCAGCCGCGATGGCAGCAAGCTGTACGTGGGCGTGGGCTCCAACAGCAACATCACCGAGAACGGCCTGGCCGTCGAGTACCGCCGCGCGGTGGTGCTGGAAGTGGACGTGGCCACCAGCGGCAGCCGCATCTACGCCTCGGGCCTGCGCAACCCCACCGGCCTGGACTGGGAGCCGAGCACCGGCAAGCTGTGGGCGGTGGTGAACGAACGCGACGAGATCGGCGCCGACCTGGTGCCCGATTATCTCACCTCGGTGCAGGAGCACGGCTTCTACGGCTGGCCCTACAGCTACTACGGCCAGCATGTGGACGAGCGCGTGCAGCCGCAGCGGCCGGATCTGGTGGCCAAGGCAATCCGTCCGGACTTCGCCATCGGCTCGCACGTGGCACCGCTGGGCCTGCTGTTCTACACCGGCCAGGCGTTGCCGGCGAAGTACCACGGCGGTGCCTTCATCGGCGAGCACGGCAGCTGGGACCGCTCGCCACTGAGCGGCTACGAAGTGGTGTACGTGCCGTTCAAGGACGGCAAGCCGGCCGGCCGCCCGGAAGCGGTAGTGAGCGGGTTCGCGTCCAAGGACGAGAAGACGCTGATGGGCGCGCCGGTGGGCATGGCCATCGATGCGGAGGGCGCGCTGCTGGTCGCCGATGATGTGGGCGACGTGGTGTGGCGGGTGTCGGCGAAGTAGCCGGCTGCCCGCGCATCACCCGTGCTGTAGAGCCGAGCCCATGCTCGGCTCTACAGCGCCGATGACCCGCTGCGGAAGCCACTGAACACCGATTCGGCCGCAAAGCCCACGCCGCCCAGCAGCACACCGAAGTACACCACCGACGCCACCACGAAGCCGTAGCCGGCTGCCACCGCCGCGCCATCGCGCTGGATGAAGCCGATCGCAAAGGACATCAGCGCCAGCGCCGGCAGCGTGTTGCTGAAGGGAATCGGCCCGGCCGGCAGCATCAGCAGGATCGTGGCGAACACCAGCGCCAGGTTGTTCAACCGCATCATCTTCTTCGAGCGCACCATCGCTGCCAGCCGCATCGGCCGGGACAACCGCTCCATCCGATGCACCCATTTCAGGGCACGGCCCAGGTTGGCTTTCAGCTTGTCGGTGGCGATCTGCTTGTCGGCCAATCGCTGCGGCACCCACAACGGACGGTCGCGCACGCGGCTCAGGCCGATCAGCAGGATGGACGCACCGAACACCGTGCTCAGCCCGGGAATCGATACCGGAATCAGGAAGATCGCCGACAGCAGGATCACCACCAGCATCAGGCCTTCGTCGCCCAGCGCATGCAGCAGCGTGCCGACGCGGATATGGTCGCCGGGCAGGCCGTCGATCAGGTCTTCAATCTGCTGGGCAAGCGGGGCGGTGTCAGTGGCGTCGGGCGCTTGGTAGGTCATGCGTCGAAAGAGTGTCCAGGGAAGGGCGGTCGATAGGGCCGTCCTGCGGTGGGGGACGCACAGGCCCCACGAGTATCCCCGGCCAGCGCCGCGCAGAGGTGAACGATGCATGAGGCCGGCGTTGCCAGGCGGCCTGGCCTAAAATGGGCGTCCCCCGCACTGGTTGAAGATGATGGACATGGGTCGCAGGCAATCGACCATCGAACTGGTCGCCATCGATATGGATGGCACCCTGCTGGACCCCGCCCACAAGCTCACCGCGCGCGTGAAGCAGGCCATCGCCCAGGCGCGCGCGCTGGGCGTGCACATCGTGCTGACCAGCGGCCGCCCGGTTCCAGGGCTGGCGCCGTTCCTGCATGAGCTTGGCATCGAGGGCGACGATGAATACTGCATCGCCTGCAACGGCGGCCTGGTGCAGCGCATCGGCCCGCGCGAAACCGTGGTCGAGTATCCGCTCAGCTTCGACGATTTCGTGTACTGCGAACAGGTCGCCCGCGATATCGGCGTGCACTTCCAGGCACTGGATGCGCAGCGCATGTACACGCCCAACCAGGACATCAGCATCTACACCGTGGCCGACTCGCATCTTTCGCGCATGCCACTGTCGTACCGCCGCGTGGCCGACATGGACCCTGGCATGTCCTTCATCAAGCTGATGATGATCGACGAACCGGACGTGCTGGATGCCGCCATCGCGCGCTTGCCAGCCGCGCTGACCGAGCGCTTCGCGGTGCTGAAGAGCGCGCCGTTCTTCCTGGAAGTGTTCGACCACCGCGCCGGCAAGGGGCCCAGCCTGCAGAAGCTGGCCGAGCACCTGGGCATCGACCGCGCCAACGTGATGGCCATCGGCGACCAGGAGAACGACCTCACCATGCTGCAGTACGCCGGCACCAGCGTGGCGATGGGCAATGCCATCGATGCGGTGAAGGCTACCGCGCGCTTCGAGACCGCCACCAACGCCGATGAAGGCGTGGCCAGGGCGATCGAGCGCTTCGTGCTGCAGTAAGAAGCCGGCAATACGAAGAAGGACGCCGCCACGCACGGTGGCGGCGTCCCACCAACGGTTTTACTGGCAGACGTACTCGTTGCCCGACTGGACGCTCTCTACATCGAGCTCATGGTTCTGGATCTCGATCGTTTCCATGCGGGTCGAAACAACCACCGCACGGGCACCGACGTTGCAGCCGGCAGGCAGGCCGCCAGCGTAGACCTGCCCATTGATCGCGTACGCCAGGCCGTAGCAGGCCGAGCCGAGCTTCTGCGAGTCGAAGTGGCAGGCATTGAGCTGGTTGTTGGCTGATGCGCTGGCGGCGTTGTAGTTGCTCGTCCAGCCGCTGAATGGATCGTTGGCGCAGGTGCCCGGGAAGTCCTGGATCGGCGTGCCGCCGGTCGTGCAGGTGTGTTCCCATGCGCTGGAGAAGGGGCTTTGCTTGAAGTACGCAGTGCGGCCGCTGTCGACCCATTGCGCAGCAGCGGCATTTTCGGCGAAGGCGGACAGGCCGAGCAGGCAAAGTGCAGTTGCGGCGAGCGGTTTCAATCCATTCAACATGACGTTCGTCCTTTGAAGTGTCGAGTTAACGCGTCGGAGCCTTGCATGGCAGTGCGTGCGGAAGGCATCGCAGATATCCGCGCGGCCGCCGCCGACATGATCATTCAGCATCCAGGGCGGCGCAAGTCGAGCCAGGAACGAATAGTCGAAAGGCTGACCGAGCGCACAGACATCACGCTGCAACGTGCAGGTGATAGCGCGGCATCGAAAGCGATACCTGCGTATAGCCGCGCTTTCCCACGGTGCAATGGCGGATGTGGCGGTCCGATGCAACACTTCCGCACGTCGAAATCACACCATCGAATCGTTCGGCAGCTGATCGTCTTCGTCTGCCGCTGACCGGCGCGCGCGCTGCGCCGTTCCCGCCTTCAACGCAATCGCGTCACCAGCCACTGCATCGCCATCCGGCGCTGCATCGCGCTGGGCGTGCGCCTGCGTCCTCTTCTCCCTGCACCCTGGATCTGGCCATGAACACTCCACCTACGCTTCTTGCCCTGGCAATCGGCACCGCCCTCGTTGCACCGCTGCACGCTGCCGAATCCACCGACGCCGCGCACGACACCCCCACCACCTTGAACGCGCTGCAGGTCATCGCCACCCCACGCGGCGCGGCCGTTGCCCCCACCCAGGTCGTGGGCCCGAACCGCTACGTCATCAATGCCATCGACCTGGATGCGATGGTGACCGGCAACAACGGCCTGTCGATGCTGAAGAACGTGCCGGGTGCCAGCTACACCGCCACCGACGGTCTCGGCCTGGATATTTCTGCCACCAGCCTGTTCGTGCGCGGTTTCCGCATGAATGAAATGGGCATCACCTTCGAAGGCGTGCCGCTGAACGACAACGGCTTCCTCTCGCTTACCGGCACCAGCGTGGTCAACGTCGGCGTGCCCGATGGCATCGGTTCGATCACGGTCAGCCCGGGCGGTGCACCAGTCAGTGTGTTCTCCAGCAGCGTCAATGGCGGCAGCCTCGAGTACCGCCTGCGCGACCTGCAGGACACCCCCAGCCTGCGTATCAAGCAGGGCGTGGGCAGCAACAACACACGGGTCACCACGGTCTCGGGCCAGAGCGGCCAGCTGGGCGAACACGGCCCGAAGCTGCTGGTCGACCTGCAGCGCGTGTCGGCCGACAAGTACCAGGGCGCCGGCACCCAGAAGTTCCTGCGCGGTGACCTGAAGGCCCAGCAGGATGTGGCGTGGGGTGACTTCACCGTGTTCCTGTCCGACAGCAAGGCCGCAGTGTGGGGCTACAACAACATCTCCTTCGACATGATCCGCAAGTTGGGCTGGAAGGCCGACAGCTTCTATCCGGACTATGCATGGGCGTACTACGTGGCCTCGCCGGAGAACGCCGACACGTCCTGCGGCGCCTACAGCTGCGGGGAGCTGTCCGAACTGATTCCCTACGACACCGGCCAGGTGACCCGCGACCGCGTCGCGTCGATCAACCATCGCTTCCAGATCACGCCCGCGCTCAGCGGCAACGTGCAGCTGTACAACGCCAACAGCCACACCCAGGCCACCTTGACCGACCCGACCGTGCCCTCGCCCAACGGCGCGCCCTTCTCCGAACAGGTGCAGACGCCGCACCTCAATCGCCTCGGTGGCATGTTCAACCTGCAGTTCGAGACCGGTGCGCACACCCTCACCACCGGTTTCTGGCAGGAGAAGAGCAAGGCGGCCGCGAAGACCGAGTGGTACCAGCAGCCGCTGCTGGGGCAGGGCAAACCACTGAAGGCGACCGGGCCGTTCGATGTGTACGGGCCGGCGTTCCAGACCGACAACGCATCCAGCTGGGTGACCCGCTCGCGGCAGTTCTACCTGCATGACAATTACGCCGTTACCGACACGCTGGTGCTGGGGCTGGGCTTCAAGGCCGTGGACTTCACCACCACCGGTGGCGGCATCGGCGATGCAGCGGAGCGGCCGGTGTCCGGCACGCTGCGCGCAAAGAGCAACTTCCTGCCGCACGTGTCGCTGTACTGGAGCCCGACCGAGCGGACCGATGCCTTCATCGACCTGGTCAACACCATGAACGGCTATCGCGTGGCCCAGCGCGGCAACATCGGCTATACCGCGTCGGCCTGGACCATCAGCGACCAGAAAGAGTTCGACCGCGTGGCCGGCACCCTGCGCCCAGAGAAGAACTGGAACCTGACCGTGGGCGCCAGCCACCGCTTCGACCGCCTGACCGTGACCGGTGATGTGTTCTACAACGACATCCGCAACCGCCTGCTGTCGGCGGCCATCGGCACCCAGTTCGCGCAGATCAACACAGTGCGCTTGATGCCGAAGATGCACGTGATCGGCGCCGACCTCGGCATCACCGCCGACCTGACCGACCACCTGCAGTTCTACCAGGGCATCGCGCTGGCGCGCTCGTACTACGACAACGATTTCGTGGTGGGCGATACCGTGTACCCGATCAAGGGCAACGCGCAGCCGGGCTACCCGCAGCTGTCGCTGGTCAGCGACCTGTCCGCGCACTTCGGCGACTGGCGTTTCGGTGCCACCAGCACCTCATACCTGCGGCAGCCCTTCACCTATGAAAACGACATCCGCGTGCCGACGTTCTGGCAGGTCAACGCGTACACGGCCTACACGCTGGGCCCGGACAGCCTGCTGCCGGGGCTGGAACTGCGGCTGGACGTAAGCAACCTGTTCAACCGCAACAACATCGGCACCGCCACCATCGCCGGCTCGTCGTTCTCGGGCGACTACCAGACCCTGCAGCGCAGCGCCCCCCGGCAGGTGATGTTCAGCACCTCGATAACCTTCTAGGTAGATCCACGCCATGCGTGGATGCACTTCGCGGCATGCTGGGTAGCGCGGGGCCATGCCCGGCGAAATCCCTCCGGCGCCGACGCGCCTTGCCAACCAAGGTTGGCATCTACCCAAGCGGGGCCCTTCGCCGCACGCAATCCGGTAGCGCCGGGCCATGCCCGGCGGAATCCCTCCGGCGCCGACGCGCCTTGCCAACCAAGGTTGGCATCTACCCAAGCGTGGCCCTTCGCCGCACCCAATCTGGTAGCACCGGGCCATGCCCGGCGGAATCGCTCCGGCGCCGACGCGCCTTGCCAACCAAGGTTGGCATCTACCCAAGCGTGGCCCTTCGCCGCACCCAATCTGGTAGCGCCGGGCCATGCCCGGCGGAATCGCTCCGGCGCCGACGCGCCTTGCCAACCAAGGTTGGCATCTACCCAAGCGTGGCCCTTCGCCGCACGCAATCTGGTAGCGCCGGGCCATGCCCGGCGAAATCCCTCCGGCGCCGACGCGCCTTGCCAACCAAGGTTGGCATCTACCCAAGCGTGGCCCTTCGCCGCACGCAATCCGGTAGCGCCGGGCCATGCCCGGCGAAATCGCTCCACCCAAGCGGGCCATCCGCCGCACTTTGCACAATCAGCACTGATATTCCGGCACCAACGCAAGGTTCCCACAATGTTGCTGGGTCATCCTGTACGCATGGCACAGCACAACCCCCGTTTCCCTCCGGTCCGCAGGCGCGCCCATGGACGTGCGCGTCCGGTGCCGTTCGCAGCACCGGCGGTCGACCTGCAGGCCGAATACCAGTTCTGGCAGGTCTATGACCGCGTAGTCCGCCCCCTGCCCGGGGGCGGGTTCCGCCTGGCCTGGCTGGTGCTGCAGGCCGTGTACCGGGCGCGGGCGCGCTATCCCGCCGACACCCACAAGGCGGCGCTGTCGCGGGTACTGTTCGGTACCAACATGACCGACGCGCGCGCGGCCGAACTGGAAGAACTCTACACGCTGGTCAGCCGCAGGCTGGCGGCGGTGGCCGTGCGCACGCTGGCACCCGGCAGCACCGCCTAGCCCGCCTTGCAGGGCATGCAGATCCGTCCCACCCCGCCGGCACCGGCGCGCAGGTCAGGGTCGAAGAACTCTTCCTGGCTGCGGATCTGCCCACAGCGGCTGCAGACCTTCTTCTCCTTCGATTCCAGCCCCTGCACCTGCTCGATCACCTGGTCGACCGCTGCCGAGCGGATCTCCGTGCCGGCCACTTCAATCAGGCGATAGAGCCGGTCGGACAGTGTCTGCACCGGGTCGCTGCCGAGGTTGAACCGGTTGATGCGCAGGAAGCGGTAGCCGTAGCTTTCCAGGGTCAGCTGGCGCTCGACGTCGGCCTCCACCAGATAGCGCTCGTGGTTGCCCACATGCACCGGCTTGTCGCGGCGGAAATGGAATTCGAAGCCGTCGTACTCGATCACGATCTGCAGCGCGCCGCGCACGGTCTGCACGGTCACCAGGAAGTCCACGCGCCACGCCGGGTGCTGATAGGTAGGGTCAAGTTGGCGCAGGTAGTCACCCACCGGAAACTGCGGAATGATCTCGACCGCATCGCCATGGGCAAGCACGAACGGCGTCTGCCGCAGCCACTGCAGCACCTTCGATTCCATCGGGCTGCGCGCATCGGTCTGCGCGGCGTTGGGCGCGGGGCGGTCCAGCTGGCTGGCGTAGTAACGCAGCGCATTGCCGATTGCGCCGCGGAACGCATCCACCGGCATCGAATGGACGAACCAGATCGCCTCCTGCGCACGGGAGAAGCCGACATTCAGGCGCTGCACTTTCAGTTTGTCTTCCACCGCATCCACCGCGCCGCTCAGGCTGACCGGGAAGATGTAGTTCAGCGCATCCTGGCCGGCAGTCGCCACCATCGAATAGAAGATCAGCCCGCGCTCCTCACCCTGGCAGGAGTCGACCGTCATCACCTTCAGCCGAAGCCGCTCTTCAAACTCGCGGCCGCGCGGATGGTTGAACAGCGTCTTGGACAACAGCGTCTGCTGCTCGCGGAACGGGGTGATGATGCCCACCGTGGGCGGCGCATCCGTATCCAGCAGTTCCACCAGGCGCTCGGCGATGAAGGCCGCTTCGGCGTCGTTGGTGCTGCGGCTGGTGCGGTGCCCACTGGCATCGACCTGGCTGAAGCGGATCACCTCCTGCAGCGGCCGGCTGCGGATCTTCAGCGCCTGCAGCTGGTGGTTGTAGAAGGTGGAGGACGAGAACCCGATCAGTTCCGCATAGCTGCGGAAATGCTTGCGCAGCATCACCGAGTACGAGGCCGAGAGCGAGCAGAACTCCAGCACCGAGCGCTTCACATCGAACATGGCCAACCGCTCCAGCACGTCGGCCTGCTGGCTGACGTTGGTGCGGAAATAGTTGACCAGGTCCGAGCGGTACTTGTCGTTCAGCGCGATGCTGGCGTTGGCGGCCTTGACGTTGGAAAACTGCTTGGAATCGCCCAGTACCACCACCTTGCGCGCGCGCAGCAGCGCCGGCAGCGCCTGCGCCACCGAGACCTGCGAGCCTTCGTCGATCACCAGTACGTCGAACAGGTCCGGTGCCAGCGGCATGTATTCGCCGAACTCGCGGATGCTGGCGATCATCACCGGGAACGACTCGCGCACGCTCTCGAACTTGTCCACCGGGAATTTCTGCCGGTTGGCGATCACGCCCGCCAACGCCCGCGCATCGGCGCGGTGATGATCCATGAAGCTGATCAGGCGCCCATCCACATGGGCATTCATCACCGAGGTGTTCAGGCGCTCCAGCTTGGTCTTGGTGCCCACATAGTCGTACTGCGGCGCGTCGACGAAGGCCTTGCGCGTGGCCATCCAGCCCTGCAGGAAGCGCAGGGTCAGCGCCCACAGTGCGGGGTCGTCCTTCGGCTCGGCCAGCAGGGCCTCGACGATGGCCGGATTGAGCCGCGCCAGCAGGGTCATCGCCTGCCGTGCAACCGCCGCACCCGGGCCCGGCGCGGCGCCGTGGGCGATCTGCCGATAGCTGGCCGGCAGCTGCGTGCCCAGGCCTTCGGCCTCCAGCTTCATGCGCAGCGCGTTTGCGCCCTGCACGATGTCCTGCAGGGCAGCTGCATCCTGCTTGAGCAGCAGCGGGCGGGTGGTGCCGAGCTGGTTGAGCTGAAGCTCCAGCCCGCGCACCGCATTGCCACGCAGCAGATAGCCCAGCAGCGGCATCTTCAGCTGCTGGTACTGCAGCAACA
This sequence comes from Stenotrophomonas sp. 1278, assembly GCF_029892765.1. NCBI lineage: Bacteria > Pseudomonadati > Pseudomonadota > Gammaproteobacteria > Lysobacterales > Lysobacteraceae > Stenotrophomonas > Stenotrophomonas sp. 1278. The sequence continues at coordinate 95,395 of NZ_JARXWD010000005.1, read as the reverse complement.
GCGTGCCCAGCAGCCGTATCTGCTCGGCATCCAACGACTCGAACAGCGCCCAGCCGTCAACCGGTCGGTCGGCAAGAAAGGCGGTGGTCACCGCATCGCGGCGGATACGTTCGTCCAGCGACGCCGGCGTGTAGTCGGTGCTGCCGAACAGGTCGGCAAGATAGGCTTCCAGTGCGTCCGCCTGCGCGGTCACCGCTTCCAGCTCAGCCAGCACGTTGGCATCCATCACCGCGTGTACCTGCTGCAGCACCGCGGGGGCGCGCTCGCCCAGCGCCGCTTCCTGCTCGTGCATGGTCTTCACTGCAGCAAGCGATACACGCCCCAGCGTCTGCACGGTAGTGGAGATGGCCTGCCGCAGTGTCTGCGCCGTGTCCTGGCGCTCGCTCTCAAGGGCGGGCTGGTTGGCTTTCATCGCCTTGGCGAAGGCCGAAATCTGGCTGATCGTGCCGGTGGAAGTCAGGCGCTTGAAGTTGGCCGCCTGCTGGCCCAGCCGCAGGATCGGGTTGGGGAAATCGCGATCATGGCGAACCCGGCTCATCGCATCGGACAGCTTGTCGTACACCACGTCCAGCGCTTCGGTCTTGTCCGACAGCACCAGGCAGCTTTTCTTGTTGAAGGCGCAGTCGGCGGCGATGGCGGTGATGGTATGCGACTTGCCGGTGCCAGGCGGGCCTTCGACCACCACGATGCGGCCCTGTGGCTCGCGCACGGCCAGCAGGATCTTGCGCTGCTCCTCGTTCAACGGAATGGGCGAATCGAACACCATGCGCTCCACCAGCGGCAGCGCATCCCAGGCCGATTCCACCCGTTCCCCGATGGGCTCGGGGTTGCGCATCAGCACGCCTTCCACCATGCCGTGGAAAAGATCCACCAGCTTCGACCCCCCATTGCGGGCCTGGTCGATGATCTCCTCGAAATCATTCAACAGCGCTTCGTCGGCGCGCTCGAACGCAGCCAGGTGCAGGGCAGGCGACAGCGCAACGGTGGCGGTGGATGCCTCGCTGGCAGACGAGGAAAGCGAGACGTCGCCGCCCAGATCCACCGCGTTGGCCACCTGCCGGAACAGCGACGCCGCCACTTCGAACAGGCTCTGTGCCGGGTCGAGGTACTGGATGCGCTCCTGGATCGGCGACACCCACTCGCGGGCCATGCCCGCGGCCAGTTCCTGCAGCACGAAGTCGATCGCGCGGCGGTTGGCGAACAGGCGGTTGCTGAGGGTCAGGGTGTAACCCGAACCATCCTTGGCCCGCACCACGTCCAGCGGCAGGTAGAACACCGGGTACTGCACCCCCGCGTACTTGAGCGTGCCCACGTAGAGATACAGCTGCAGACCATCGCCGGTGGCGACATAGGTTTCCAGGTCGCGGAACTCATGGAAGGCGTCGGCCGCCACGAAGTTCTCGAAGAACGCCATCAGCGCGCTGATCGTGCCGTCGCGGGTCAGCTGGTGCTCGCAGGCCTGCTGCAGCGGCAGTTCATCACCGGTGGCCAGCAGGCGCGCCAGCACCTCCGGCAGCGTCTGGTACAGATCGACAACGGAGCGGGTGACCAGGTCCGACTCGGCCGCGTGCAGCGAATCCATCACCCAGTACGCCTGGCCCTGCAGTGGGCCGGCCAGATGCGCGATCAGCGGCCGCACCACCTGCACGCACATCGCATCGACCAGGGCGCCCTGCACCGATTCCACCCAGGCTTCCGGGTCTTCCAGCGCGCCGGCCATGCTGGCGCGCGCCTTGTCCAGCACGGCCACGCGCACCGTGGCGATGGCGGTCTCGGTGATGGCGTTCACTTGTTCTTCGACGATGCGGCGCAGCGTCGCGCTGATCGGCCGGGTATAGCTGCGCGGGCCGATGGTGAACGAAAGCTCCTCGCCGGAGGGCCGGCTGAGCAGCTTCCACAGCTCCTTGTCCAACGCCGGATACGGCGCGGTGCGCATGCCCGCGCGGAAGCCGGAATCGCTGGTAAGCACGATGCGGCGCCGCGGTGCCTGCGCGCGCTTGAAATCCGATTCAAGGAAATCGCGGAAGTACTGCGAGATCCGCACCGCGATTTCGCGCATCTTCGTTTCACCCAGAGGCCCGCCGCCGCCGGTTGCCGCAGGTGTCAGCGGGGTGGACGCATCGGAGGTCGGCAGGTGCGGCGGCTGGGGAGTGCTCATGTATGGCTGGGCGGGCACCTGGCAAGACAGGCACCGCTAGGGACTGGGTCCTGCATGGTCGCACGCGTCGCCCACGGCGGGGAGGGGGCCAGTGCCCTCCAGTACCGACGGCAGGATCATGTGCGACGTCAGCGATCGCCAGAACAGCGACTCGTCGTAGCTGTCAAAGTCGGTCCGGACCAGAATCGGCGACGGCAGGCCCTGCGCGCGCAGGCGCAGGCGGATACTGGCGACTTCCTCGCTCAGCCCCATGCCGAACAGCACCAGCTGCACCTTCGCATCGCGCAGCACGAACGATTCCTGCAGGCGCGTGCCGAGGCCGGCCGCAAGGAACGTTCCCACCAGGTCGTAGTTGCGCCATTCCAGCACCGACAGGCCGCTGTCCACGCTGTAGATCGATTCCATGCGGATCAGGCCGCGCCGTCCTATCGTCCGTGATATCCGCTGACGGGCGGCCTCCTGCCCGCCCATGATGAGCATCCTGAGCAAAACCGCGTCTCCTTGTGTATGGGCTCGCGGAAATGGTCAGGGCGCAGGTGGCATGGCAGATATCAGATGAATCTGATTCCTTCGTGCATGCAACAGAGTGCTATGCACCTGGCTTGCCCCGGTCCAGCTGCCGGTAGCCAATGGCCTCCGCCAAGTGTGTGGTCTGGATGGTCTCGCTTTCGGCAAGATCGGCAATGGTGCGTGCCACGCGCAGGATGCGATGCATCGCCCGCGCCGACAGCTGCAGGCGCTCGATGGCCTGTTCCAGCAGGTCCTGGTCGGCTTCGCTCAAGCGCGTGCACGCGCGCAGGGCAGCAGGCGGCAGGTGCGCGTTGAGGCCACCGCGCGCCTGTTGCCGCGCATGTGCCGCTTCCACCCGCGAACGTACGCTGGCGCTGGGCTCGCCCAGCGGCGTGCTCTCGCGAAGCTCCACCGCATCCATGCGGCTCACGTTGATGTGCAGGTCGATGCGGTCCAGCAACGGGCCCGATACCCGTGCGCGGTAGCGGGTGATGCGCTCGTCGCTGCACAGGCAGCGGTTGCTGCGGTCGCCGGCCCAGCCACAGGGACACGGGTTCATCGCCGCCACCAGTTGGAAGCGTGCCGGGTAGACCACGCTGCGCGCTGCACGGGAGATGCGGATGTGGCCAGACTCCAGTGGCTCGCGCAGGGTTTCCAGCGCACTGCGGTTCCACTCCGGCAGTTCATCCAGGAACAGCACGCCGTGGTGCGCCAGCGAAATTTCGCCGGGGCAGGGCGGATTACCGCCGCCCACCAATGCCGCAGCGCTCGCACTGTGGTGCGGCGCGCGGAACGGCCGCTGTCGCCAACGCTTCGGGTCCAGTCCTTCGCCGCTGACCGAGGTGATGGCCGCCAACTGCAGGGCATCGATCTCTTCGCTATCCGGCAGCAGGCTGGGCAGGCGCGAGGCCAGCAGGGTCTTGCCGCAGCCGGGGCTGCCGATCAGCAACAGATGATGGCCACCGGCGGCGGCCACCTCCAACGCTCGGCGTGCGAGCGCCTGCCCGCGGACATCGGCCAGATCCGGCAGCGGCAGCGGCGTAGTGTCCACGCGTTCCACCTGCGGCAGCAGGCGTGGATTGCCCAGCCCGGCGCAGCATTCCAGCAGGGTGCGCGCCACGCGCACATCGGCGTGCTGGGCGAGGGCGGCTTCGGCAGCGTTGCCTGGCGGCACGATCAGGATTCGCCCCGCTTCGGCGGCGGCAATGGCGGCGGGCAGCGCGCCGGACACAGGGCGCAGCTCGCCGGTCAGGCCCAGCTCGCCGATGAACTCGTACTGCAGCAGCGACTGCGGATCGACCTGGCCACTGGCAGCGAGGATGCCCAAGGCAATCGCCAGGTCATAGCGACCGCCTTCCTTGGGCAGGTCGGCGGGCGCGAGGTTCAATGTGATGCGCCGCTGCGGGAAGTCGAAGCGCGCGCAGAGCAGGGCGGCACGCACGCGCTCGCGTGATTCGCGCACGCTGGTCTCGGCCAGGCCGACAATCTGGGTGACCGGCAGGCCGCCGGAGAGATGCACTTCGATCCGCACCAGCGGGGCATCGACCCCGGCGCGGGCACGGCTGTGGACCAGCGCCAGGCTCATGTGTGGATTCCTGCGGAGGGGCGCTTGATGGTGAGGGGGCGACATTCGGGCCACCATCGGGACTTTCAGGTGGTGCGACTAGGGGGATTCCGACCATTGGGGGGAAGCGGGAATTTCGAGAGGACACCCTGCGGCGGTTCCCTCTTGGCGTCGAGGTTGCAAGCGGCTTTCGCCGCGGAACCAGCTGGCGCCCACTGTCCAGCGCGGAAATTGGGCACTACGAAGCCTTGAGGGGGGGGGCAGACACTGGCACAGCAAGGCTGTCTCGCACGAGGGGGAGGCTTACTGGTCGAGCTTGGGCGTTCTCTCGATCTAAGGCCACTTTGCGGTTCAACTCATGACGTTTACGCATGGCCGCTACTGGCCGGAAGCTGACACTAACCTGGTCGTAAGGTAATGAACCACCACGCTTCACAACGCTGCCTGGGAACCCGGATTGATGCCCGTCTCTCGGCCGGCCTGACGAACGAAGTTCGAATGATAGGCCTCGGGGCTGTTGAAGGGTGGCAGGAGCACCTCCTTTGGCGGGGGTGAGTGCCAACGGAGGTGCTTGACGGTGCCGATGTCATCGATTCCGAAAACGGTTTCGTCGATCCACATCGATGGATTCGTGTTCGCAGAACGCCCTTGGGTTCGACAGGCAAGTCATGTTCTTGCCCGCGGGTCTGGGAAGGAATCTTGTCAAAACATGCCGACCCAGTCCGCTGTGCCAAGCACAGCGCGACATTTGTCGGAATGCAGGTGCGCTCGGAAACTGAAAATGTCCCTGACCAAGTACACGGAGCGTTGCGATGCGCAATCGAATTGCAGGAAAGGCACTTTCCTCCCTCACGCTGATCATTGCGGGCACTGCGGCGACGTCGGCCGCTCCAGTTCATTCGCAGGTGAACACTGCAGAAGCAGGGTTGAATGCCCTGACGGCGATTGACCTGGACGCACTTCGCAGCAGCGAATTCTCCGCTCACCAGGACGGGGCTCTCGTTGCCCACAACCATTCGGACTCGCTTGACACGTGTCATCCTCACCACGATACGGGCGTTGACACTCGCAATCTGACGGACGTCGCAATCCCGTCGGACTCTCGATTTAACGTCTGAGCCAGATTCCCGGCCGCGTCCTGTTAATTCTCTGAAGAGATCGTTGGCCTAGGTCCATGAGACCCCGCGTGCCAGCTGCACGTACTAGATATACGTCTCTGCGCTTTCCATCAGCGCCAGGAGGTGAAGCAGGAAAGACATCGGAAGGTGTTTTGAAAGCTCCACCATCCTGGCCTCAAGGCTCGAGCGTGTGCCAACGGTCTCACCGGTGCGCTTCATCTGCTCGCCGGCTACAAGCCAGGACACGCTCACATTCATGATGCGGGCCATGCCCTGCAGATGGTCGATCGTAGGAGAGAAACTCTCCTCTCGTTCCCAGTGTCCGACGGTAGCGCGGTTGACGCTCAGCGCCTTGGCCAAGTCGGTCTGCGACAAACCGCTGCTGATCCGGGCAAAGCGGATCCGGGCAGAGAGCGTGTCGAATTCCATATCCATATAGAGCCCCTGACTCGCAACGCGACCCTGGTGAGGAGGTTTTGGCTTCGAGTCTGCTCAATTGTCACCCCAGAGTCAAACAAGGTTCATCAACCACAAAAATGAGCATTCGCACTGTGCTGTGCACGACACAGCGTAACGTTTGTGTGAATGCAATGTGTCTGCCTGTAATCGATGCCCGCAGTGCGGATTCGTACTGCACTGCGGGAAGCTTGTTTTTCCAACCGATTACATGGAGTGTTTCAATGAGCAATCGAATCGCAGCAAAGGCCCTCTCGTCTCTTACGCTGATCATTGCGGGCACCGCAGCAGCGTCGGCGGCACCGGCTCACTCGCAGGTGACCTCTGCGGGTGCTGAACTGAACGCCCTGACGTCCATCGAGGCTGATCTGGACCTGCTTCGCAACAGCGAGTTCTCCACTGCCCAGGAACAGATGCTGGCAGACGGCCACCATTCGGACTCGATCGGGTCCCACCACCATCACGAGGCCACCAAGAAGGAAATGGCATCCGTCGCTGCCATCTCCAACTCGCGATTCGACGTCTGAGCTCGCCCACCCGATCAAAAGGAACTGGAAATGAAAGACAACCGAAGCACGGCCAAAACCCTTTCTGCGCTCACCATGCTGGTAATCGGCAGTGCGGCCGTCGGTGGGGCTGTCGCATCGCCGATTTCTGGCGCCCAGCTGGAGCCGGCAATTGAAAGCGCAACGTCGTTGACCGTCGTCAATGACCTGTCGATGGACGAGTTCGAGAAGGTCGCCACGGGCAATCGTCTGGAGGCCTTGGTTGCCGGGGGGCATCACGACGACTCCTTCGGCTCGCACCACCACCATGAAGCGGCCATCGAGAAACAGACCGCGATGTCTGCCGATCGCTTCAACGTCTGAGGCCGGAAGCACGCGAGCGGGGGGCCTGTTGCCGCTGGTGGTCACCTGCACGCAGACGCAATGGTGATTCGAGCTGCTGTGCTCTGCACAGCAGCTCGATTGCGGGTCTGCCCATCATGTGGCAGTAATCCTCTTTCAAGTCGGTGCCGGACAGTCGTAGGTGGCAAGGACGGCGAGCACTGCATGGAGCAGAAAAGTGAATGCGATTACCCAGTTGCAAACTCCCGACGTGAGCAGCCCGGCCTGCTTGATGGAGATCGCGGATACGACGGAGCATATGGAGGCCGTCGTCGAGGGGATTCTGTGGTCAAGACTGCGCAGGATGAAAGCGCGACTGCAGGAAGTGCTTGCCGACCCGCGGTACGGGACGACGGCTCGTGCCATGCATCAGATGTACCAGTCAATCGGGTCCGATCGCCAGGCTCGCGTACTGCTGAGTTCCGAGTTCTGCGAGCAGTATCTGTGCCTGGAGTCCGCGCGCAAGGGCAGGCTGGAGGCCGGAGCTGACGAGCAGGAGAGGGCAGAGGAACAGGCCCGCGCGCTTGGCGCGCTGCACGACATCATCGCTCGGGAGAAGTCGATCGCCGAGCTGGCGCAGGGGCGGACCGGCAGATATCTGAGAGAGGCGCGGCAGTGGCAGCTCTACAGCCCGGTTGGAGACTGCGTTGCGGAAAAGGATGCCACGGGCGTGTGGACCCTTCGGCAGTTGCCGAAGCTGGGTGACTGTATCGCGCTGGACCTCGAGAGCCCGCCAGCGCGGCACCATGAGCCGCGTTCTGGGGTGCTCAGCCAACCGTGCCTGCCGCTGACCGATGCGGAGCGTGAGCATGTCTCGCGAAAGCTGGCAGAGGCGCTGGCGGCGATTGATCGGTCAGAACCCATGTACGGCCTTCTCATCCGCAACTTCGTCCGGCGGATCACCGTGCGCAAGTCGGCAGAAGTCACGTCCGATGAAGCCGGCCGCTACGGCTCGGAGCATGTGCCGAGGCAGCCGGGTTCCATTCGGCTGCTGAACACGCATAACCCTGAGCTTCTGGTTGAGGCGTGCATGGAGAGCATCATGCATGAAAGCACGCACAACTATCTGGCCGCGTGGGAGCTTGCCAACGGGTTCTTCGTTGCCAATGACTACCAGCACCGTGTCGTGTCTCCGTGGTCCGGCAATCCCATTCCCAACTCCTCCTACATCCACGCGGTCTTCGTCTATTACGTGTGTCATCGCCTGCTCAAGCGTCATCTTGAGATCTCTCCGGGCCTGGGTGAAGTCGCCAAGCGCCACGTCCAGCGCAGGTTGGCCGTCTGCGCCGCCGGCTTCCTGATCGAGCAGGATCTGAGCGGTCGGTTGATGACCAAGGACGCCATCAATGGCGAGGTCGGGCAGATGATCGATCAGATGCAGGCCGAGATGAAGCGTCAGTATCGCTACGGGGAGTGGCAGCAATGAGCAGAACAGTCGTCATCCACGCGGATCACCTTGACCCGGTCGCGCTGCGGGCGCTGGCCACGGGTGTCCCCGCCATACACATTGATGAGCTGATACCAGTAATGGAGGGTCAACCCTGGCCTGAGGTTCTCCGGCTGAGCCCAGGTGCGCATCTTGAAAGTCTGTTCCGCGGAACCAAAGTGGTGAACCGGGTCTTCTCCCTGGAAGGAACGCAGGTCGAACGGTTCCTGGCCGAGCACGGCGTGGACGCCCGCTGGTTCCATATCCGCCTGCAGCCGCTTCTGGCGCTGGGGGTGAGCCTCTGTCACGACACCGGCACGCGCGGCGTATCCCGGTGTCTGGCCCCGCTGAATGTGCAGTGGTTTGAACTCGAACGCGCTCTTCCCGAGGCGAATACGCCTGACTTCGCCTATAGCTTTGGCTACGAAGAACCAGACCTGTCCCGCATTGAGGACCCCATGCAGAAGTCGGTCTGGTCGCTTTTTGACTGGCGACAGGAACGGCAGCTTGATGACGAAGAGCGCCGCAGGCATCAGTTCCACGTGTCCAGGCCGAAGGGCGTCCCCGTGATCGCCTGGTTCCTTGGGCGGGACTACAACGGAATCCACTTTCCCCGTGAAAGCGTTGAGGTCGATGATGCTGTGTGCGGGCAGCTGACGCGAGCAGCTGCACAGGCCTTCCGTGCCGAAGCAGGAGAGATGCTCCTGTACGTGACGGACGAGGCAGTCACCTTCCACGCATTCTCGCCCTACCTTCGTTCTGTCGCCGTCGATGCCGCGGTGCAGGATGCATTGGACGCGTGGTTGCTTACCGGCGGCGCCGGAGGTGTGAATGCTGCTTGAGAAGCTGAGCTCGCTGCGCGAGTCCATGGGCTGGGTCTACGGAAGCGAGGACCTGTGCGTACTGTTGTACAGCCTGGTCAAGCGGACCCGCCCGCGCATCGTGGTCGAACTGGGCACCGGCTTTGGCGTCACTGCGGCCTGGATGGCCGGTGCATTGCGGGAGAACGGCAGCGGTGTCATTCACACCTACGATAATGGCTCGCACTTCTCCAGTGAGCCAGGCATCAGGTTTGTCGAGGGCCTGCAGGGGCCGCTTGCCGATTCACTGCGGGAGATGGGGCAGGACTATCCCGCTTTCCTGCAGCACGTATTCCAGTGGGCCGGGGTCGAGAATCACGTTGTCGCCAATTGGCAGGAGATCGGCTTTGCCGAGATTGCCCAGGCCCCCGCCTTTGACGGCGGAATAGACATGGTCTTCTCCGACTTCAACCACTCCCAGGACAGCATCCAAGCCTTGCTGGCGGCGTTTCTGCCGCGCATGGCGGAAAGCGCTTCGATCTTCATCGACAGTGCCTCCACCCAGCGGCTCAGCTACCTGACCCTGGAGGCCGTTGTGGACGGCCTGAATCAGAATAAGATACCCAGGGCGTTCATCAAGGATCGCAGCGAGCAGGACATTGACGCGCTGCTGCGTATGGTCCAACGCTCGCGCTTCCGGCTGATGCATCTGCTGGAAGCCTGCGACAGGGCGCAGAACAGCACAGCGTGGATCTCGATTGAACCGGTGGACGTGATTCCGACTGCGGCCACCTTCCTGCATTAGAGAGATGTATATGTTCGGCTATTACTTTGCGCTGGCCCGCACCAGGCTTATGGAAACCAAGGGGATGAGCGCCGCGCTGATCCTGGCGCTGGGGTTGGGCATCGGCGCAAGCATGACAATGCTGACTGTCGTGCGGACAATGACGTGGGATCCACTGCCGGGGCGGAGCGAGCATCTCTATCACCCCTTCATTGACGCGCTTCCCACGTCCTACGACGTCAGGCCGGGCATGGACCCGCGCGTGGCTCTCACCTGGGTGGATGCGCAGAACCTGCTTCGGCAGGCCCCCGCCTCCCATCAGACCGCGCTGGCGTCTGCCCGTCTGCTAGTGGATGCGCAGCGCAGCGTGCAGATTCCATTCTTCACGCAGGGGCAGTATGTCACTGCAGATGCGTTCGCCATGTTTGGCATTCCCATGGCGCAGGGCAGGGCCTGGACGCGTGAAGATGATGCTGCCCACGCCCGGGTTGTCGTGCTGGGCCAGGATCTGGCTGCTCGTCTGGGCAGTGAAGGCCTGGTGGGAGCCACCGTCCGGCTTGGCGGCCAGGCATTCAGGGTGGTCGGTGTCGCCGGTCCGTGGAGCCCGCGCCCCCGGTTCTATACGGACCTTCAGCAGGATGTCTTCAAGGGGCGCGAAGACTTCTTCATCCCGATTGGTGTTGCAGCGGAAATGCAGATGGCGGTGTCCAGCAGCGTCTTCTCATGGAGCAGTGACAAGCCCCTCAATCGCCTGCAGGACGCCCGCACATCATGGGTCCAGTTCTGGGCCGAGTTGCCTGACGCGGCCAGTGTCGAGCAGTACGAGCGCTTCCTGGGCAACTACGCACGTACACAGCACCAGGCGGGAAGGTTTGACAGGACAACTGCACCGCGGATGGTGTCCCTGAAGGACTTCCTGGTCGAGCATCGCATCATCCCCAACGAGGTGAAGCTGCAGCTGGCGCTGTGCCTGGGGTTCCTGATCGTTTGCCTGCTGAACATGAGTGCCTTGATCTTCGCCCGCTTCATCCGCCGGTCCCATGAAATATCGGTCCGTCGGGCGCTGGGTGCGCGTCGGCAGGACGTCATCTATCAGCTCTGCACTGAAGCACTGATCATCGGCGGCTTGGGCGGGGCGGTAGGGTTGATCGTTGCAGAGGCCGGCCTCTACCTTGTGCGGATGCAGCCGGAAGACTACGCCTCGCTGGCCAACATGGATCTGAGCATGGCCGCTCTCACCGTGGGCCTGGCGTGTGTCTCCAGTGTCATCGCTGCGTTCTTCCCTGCGCTGCGCGCTACCTCAGGCCGTCTGGCCATGCAGATCAAGGCGTCAGAATGAGCATTGCAGAAGTCCCCCTTATCGTCCGCGCGCTCACCCGCAACCGCTTCATCGCGTCCATTCTCCTGGTGCAGGTGCTGGTTGCCACGGCGTGCGTGACGAACCTTGCGTTTCTGCTGTCCGAGCGGCTGGGAACCCTCACCTACAAGACGGGCCTGGAAGAGGCGAACCTGGGCGTCATCGAGACCGAATACCTGGGGCCTGCAGCAGCCAACCCTGCAGCCTCGATCAGGACCGACCTGGAGGCCATCCGCCAGCAACCAGGCGTCGAACAGGTAATCGCAGCAGAGTCACTTCCGCTTGCCCAGCACAATTGGTCGGCCGGGTTCACCAACAAGCCGCTTAAAGGCAATGACATTTCCGGCATCGTAGAGGCCGAACCGACTGTCTATACGGCATCGTCGCCTGCCGCCAAGGTGCTGGGCCTGACCCTTGTTGCCGGCCGTGACCTGTCTGCGGGAGCGTTCGTGCCGATGGAAGCCAGCGCCGACTATGCCGGGCTCTACAAGGCAAGCGAGGCCGTTGTCTCGCAGGCACTGGCAGACAAGCTGTTTCCGGAGGGCGGCGCAGTCGGCAAGTTCCTGTATGCCGATGCGCAGCACCCCATCCAGGTGGTCGGCATCGTCAAGACGCTTTCCCGGCCTGTTCTGAAGACCGATGCAGACAATGACATGTCACTCATTCTGCCGCTGATTCCGGACGGGCCTCGCGTGATGTTCGCCATCCGTGCCGCGGATGGGCGAGTGGCGGATGTGATTGCGTCCAGTGAGGCGACCTTGTCGCAGCGCGACGCAAACCGCACCATCGCCCGCAGCACCTCGTTCCGGGAACTGCGCGCCGACTACTTCCGCCACGATCAGACCATGGCGATCATGTTCCTGAGCTCCGGGTTGGCGCTGTTGGTGGTAACGGCTACGGGCGTGTACGGACTGGCCAGCTTCTGGGTTCGCAAGCGGTATCGTCAGATCGGTATCCGGCGCGCATTGGGCGCCCGGAAATCCGACATCCTCCGGTACTTCCTGGTGGAGAACCTGATTCTCACCGCCACCGGGTCTGTTGTCGGCACCGTACTGGCCATCGGCCTGAACATGGCCGTGGCCCGGTACTACGAGGTAGCCAGGATCGAGGCGCCATTTCTCGCCATTGGCGTACTGACCGTGCTTCTGTTGGGCCAGGCCGCAGCATTTGTTCCGGCCCGACGAGCAGCCAAAGAGGCCCCGGTGGCGATCCTGCGTAGCGCCTGACCCGGACGGGTCTGTCATCCGGCCAGTGCTCGCGCCAAAGCACCGTTCCTTACGGCTACGCGATGGCGACTCGGAGGCGCTGCGATGGACAAGGCGTGTAACACGGCAGTGGAGGAAAGGAGTAACCGGCAATGCGATGCATTCGGATACCAACCATCCTCTCGCTCATCCTGGGCCTGCTGGGGTGCAGGGACGAGGTGGAGAGTTCAACGTATCCCATGGGTCAGACCGGAAAGACCTGCGCTGCCTATAAGGGCTTTGATCGCCACCCCCTGAAGGGGTTGTTGCCGAGCCTTCCAGGCGGGGGTTGGACAGTCGCAGGTTGATTCATAAAACAGTCTGCGGTTCGATCACCAGCTGGGAGATCCTTCCTGCGGGGGCGTCGATCCATCGGATACCTCCGCCAGATGTGTATGTAAGCGTCCGGCTGAGGGAAGACGGCTCCGTTTCCGTCAGTACGGACCGCCCATGATGTCGGCGCTGCCCCTGATGGTCGAGCATCGGGCCAGCGTCACTGGACGGCAGGATTGCTACGTGGGGCGCTGGGTTTGTCCCGTACCCGGAGAGGTCAGCCTCTGGCCGGACGCGAATCTGATCAATGACGGCGTCGCAATTCGTTTAATGCGACGGAGCCCAATCTGATGGTCTGTGGAGGGTGGACAGAGGACGCACGATGGTGCGACGAGCACTCTGCGGGCTGCGATCGGGAGTCGTTGGCGGAGCGGCTAGAGGGATTGCGACCAAGGGCTGCCCGCGGTCCCCAACAAGCAACGCTGCTCATCAGGCACTGCCCCACTGAAGCGCCCAAACAGCGCTTCGATCCACGATGTTCCTGCACTCTGCACCAGCAACGCGCCCTGGCTCTGGTGGTAGTCCAACCATCGCTCGAAACTGAGGCGCAGGCGCTCGATATCCGGTGCCCGCGTAAGTGCATCGGCGGGCACCCGGATCAGCACGCGTGAGGGGGCATTCTCCACGTCCATCACCAGGACGCCCTTGCAGCGGATCTCGAAGGACGTCACCCCGGCATAGCGCGTGTGCAGTTCAAAGCCCTCATCTGCTTTGGCGGTCACGAAGCCGAGTGCATCACTGTGCAGCTGCCGGTAGTCGGCTGGCTGCAGCTTCTGGTACGCCCACACCTGATCGCCCGCTGGCTCGGGCCACCCCGCCCATACCGCGCCGATCACCGCGATGCACACCGCGATGCACACCGCCGCCGCGGCAAGGCCGTGTTTCTTCATTCATCACCCCGCACAAAAACAGAACGTCACGCCCACAAGTGCGCCCTCAGTCTCTTGGCCGCACCCGTTCGTGGATGAAGGCCGTGAGTGCGATGTCGGCCATCACCAGCCCTTCCATCACCCGGTCGCCCACGTACTGGTCGGGCTCACCGTTCTGGCGCGTGCGTTCGGCCGCCAGCAGGATCTCCTGCACGATGCGCTGGCCCGTCAGCGCGCAGTCGGCGTCGGACAACTGCATCTGCCGGCTGCGCAGGTGGTGGCGTTCGGGCCAGGGCTGGCCATCGGCCGCAGCGCCGGCGCCGATGCTGTGGAGGATGGCGATGAGGCTGTTGGGGTCGAGAGCAGGAGCGGGCGAGGGCGAGGGTGCTTCCTGGTTGGGGCGCGGGGGAGGGGAGTGCGGCGTGGTCATGGCTGGCTCCGTGCATGCAGGCAGAAGCCGCCACCGATAAAGGTGGCGGACGATGCGTGGCTCGAAAACCGGGCTAGGGACAAACCGGCGGGTACAAGACCCCCACGCACCGCCCGCCATAGCCGGCAGACGGATTGCCAGCCGGCACCACGCGTGGCGGTGCCGGCTGACAAGCGTAAAAACAACATCCCTAGAACTCGGGTTTTCGACGCCCGGCCACCCGTTGTCGGTGGCTCTACCAGAGTTGCCTGATGTTGTTGGAAATGCCAAGGGGGTGGGTCAATGCCGCCAAAGCCCGAGACGTTTTTGGCATTTTGGCATAGCGCGGGAAGAGGCGAGAGCCTTGCTGTACTAGGAAAACGGCACTTCTGGAACGGAGTCGTCAGAACCTTCTGCCAAAGATGCAGGGTGCGGCAAATGCGACATCGTTCAGTCGGTAACGGCTCGCGGCTGCCATGGCTGCTGCTGGCGGAAGTGCCTCTTTAACCCTTCGAACTGACGCGCTCGCGGAACCACGCCCCGAATTGTCCATCGTGAGTGAAATGGCGCAATTCGAACTGCCCGGCCTCGTGAATGACATGCCGCCAGCGGGCGCAGCCGTACTTCTTCGGGGTCTGTTCCGGATGATGCTCGGAAACCCAACGAGCAGCTGTGTCCAGATTCACCCAGCCATTGATGGACCGTTCTCGGAAGGCTTGCCTCAGCGCACTGACAATACCCGCGATGGGCCAGTGGACCTGTCCATCAGGCGCGATGCCATTACGCACAAGCTCTTGGAGCTCGGGTGATTGCATCAACTCCGCAAACGCTCTTCTTGACTCGTCCATATTCTCAGCAAGGGCATGCAGTTGCTGGAGGTGTTGGTCGATCTTGGTGTAAAAGCCGCTGAGCGCATCTTGGGCCTGCAGGCATCCATCGACAGTCTGGAGGTCGTGCTCCTGGATGAAGCTGTGGACAAGTGCGTTACGCATTCCCACCAATTCGCGTAGATCGGCTTGGAGGGCCGCATGCGCTTCATCTGGAAGACTGGTCTGCATCCGGAAAGCGAGAAAGCATGAATCCGGCTGCGAAACCGGAACGTCGTCGGGGAATTCGCCGCCTTCCTTCATCACGTACTCGGTCATCAGGCGGCCGACCAGCGTGCCCATTGTTTTGCCGCTGATCTCAGCCCTACGATTATCCAAGGCGAGTGGCAGTGTTTCCGGGGTACCCGAGAAGCTGCTCACGGCGAGCATAGACTTCAGCAATTGCTCGTACTGCTGCAGGCGCAGAATGCATCGGCCGAGAAGTCGTTGTACTTCTTGCTGTGCACCGGCAATGTTATTCTGGTCGAGTGCGGGCATTGGGAACCTGACTGTGGGTGCGAGAACACTATCTTTTGAGGTTAGGAAAAGGTAAATGGAACGGGGCCTGTTGTCTCAGTCCAGTCTGCCTCCTTCTCTTCGGTGCCCGCCTCTAGCCCACAGCGGACGTCCGGGTCCATAGGGCGTTATCAGCCGCGCCATCATTCGCTTTCAGTCTTGAGTAACTATCTGTACGGTCTCACAATTAAGCAAAAAATGGACCCCGCAGTAGAGTTGAGGCTTGCGTTCTTCATCGGCCTGCTAGCCGCACTCAGGCGTCCCCTGCTTGCGCCACGTCAACTCCCTATCGGAAGTTGGTGTATAAGGCATAAGGGCTGTCCTTGACGGTGCATAGATTATCTCTTTGGGAACACAGGGCGTTTACGGGGATCATATGGCGATAGCTCAGAGGGAAGTCGATCAGGCCACGTATACCGCTCTAGGGCGTTTCGTTGTCGCTTTTTCAGGTGTTCTTGGGTCGCTAGAATCCTCTACGATTCAATTGATTGGTGCCAGCGGCCCTGCTCGACTTCTAGTTCAGGCTGCGCTCGCAGATCGTACTGCGTACCCAATAATGTCTTCTTTCTTCTCAGTTTTTTATTCTCATTGGGGTGACAAGCTCACCATTGGTGACAAAACAGTCCTAAAGCAGTTGCGGCGTGAACTTACAGACCTAATCGAAGTCCGAAATAGACTCATGCATGATGGTTGGATGAGCACTGTCACGGGCGGTGAGGAGGGACCTCACCCGCTTGCCAGAATGCGCGTGAGGGCCCATGGGGCTGGCGTCGAATACGAGTTGAAACCACAGCCGCCGCAGGACCTCGAGCAACTCGCCGCTGATGCGGCGCGTCTGTCTGAGTGTGTCAATGGTGCCGTTTGGTACTGTCGCCCTGGCCAATTTGGTCCAGAACTTGAGCAGCGCTATGAAGTTATAGGCGGAAAACTCAAGCGAGCTTGATCGATGGGTTTTGACGGTTCACCCAAGCCAAGATCAGCATGAGAACCGGGCCAATTAGTGCGTTACAAACGTCAGCGCTTGGATGGCAGCGGGGCGTCAACGGAGGCGCGTGCTTGGAACGGAACAGAGACGCGTTAGCTGGAACAAGCTAGGAGTGGATCGCTCTTAACTAGGGTCGGTTCTAAATCGCCTTGCCGAACCGGCTGCGACAATGTGGATGGCTTCTAGACATGCGTGTAGCAGCACAGTTGCCTACGAAGTAGTTGCCCTGATGGGGCTGGCCGCGTCAAGATTTAGACTCGCCACTTGGTCTCGGGTCAGAATTCGCATGGAGTCCCTGAGGAGGTATCTGATCGCCCCCCCGTCTGGTCATGCAATTCTGATGAATGGACCCTGGGGGAGTGGCAAGTCCTATCATTGGCACCATTTTGCGCTCTCGCTTGGGGACATTGGTCGAGAGCCCATTACCTTGTCTGTAGCAGGACTTGTATCACAAGAGCAGCTTGAATCAGCGCTATTCCAAGCCTCACTCAGTGGTATAGGCAGTGAGGCGATGAGGGAAGCCGCTTCCGTTATCGGCCGAGCACTTCTGCGGACAGTCAAGATTGAGCCGAATGACATCAAGCTGAAGTCCGATTTCTCCTCCGGGAAGACCGTGGTTTGTCTGGATGACATAGAAAGGTTTGCCGGGGACTTCTCGGTTCTCTTCGGATTCATCGTCAACCTGTTGGACAGAGCCCGCATTCATTGCGTGCTTTTGGCTGATGAAAATAACGCTCTAGAGAAATTCGGAGACGAATTTGGGGTATCCAAGGAGCGAATTGTTGGCCGGACAATAGCGGTTACGCCCGACTTGGCTGCCTTTAGCAGGGAGGTGATCAATGGACTGGAAGATCAGGGGACACGGGATCTCCTGACACGTCATATCAACTACATTGATAGCTTGTTAAGCGCTATTGGCACCTCGAACCTTCGAACAGTGCGCTACTTCCTCATGGAGGCCGCAGCTCTGATCACTGATATTCGCCCTGCAGATCTGAACAACGTTGCTCCTCTCCTTAGTGCCGTCTGCTTCTGGACCTTCTCTGAAAGCCGAAACGCAGCAGAGCGCAGCGTCGCGGCTTCGGTCTTCCGCATCGGCGGCATGGAGGTGGCAATTCAGACCCATGTCAACCGAAACAGTGCACGGACCGGGTCAGATGGTGCAATAGGACGTGCAGCGCTTCTCTTGCAAGAATGCGGATTGGCGGATGAGGCGGCGAACTGGCCGAAGTCAAAGGCATTCGCGGATCTGATAGACGGCACCGAGGCTGATACTGCGACGATCGCAGAGGACTTTGGTCTTCATGCTCCGAATTCCATGCCGAAGGCCCGCGCACTACAGGCCACGTTCAATGGCTATAGCCAAATGTCCGATCAGGACCTCCAGTTTGCAATAGGTGAGGCTAGAGCCCTGATTCAAGAAGGTATAGTTGGCGACCTAGTGGACCTTATAGAGCTCTACCGCACGCTGCGACACTTTCGAAGTATGGGATTCATCGCGCAATCAGAGTCTGACTTCGATCTTGAAATGCGGGCCGCCTTTTCAAGCTACGACGCGTCCCAGATGACTTGTGATCAAGCCGGCCTTGAGTTCTTGTCGGAGCATCACGGCGCGGGCGGCTTGCCGATCTGGGACACCGTGCAGGCACTCGCCACCCAAATCGAACTACGGGAGGTTGCTGATCAGAATAGAAGAATGCTTGCTCAGCTGGCTGATCCTTCGCAGGAGGTTCCGGGCCTGATCGAGAGTGTGGGGATGTTTACTGACGTTGATCCGAACTCCTACGCCGCTGAACTGATCGCGGGTGCTCCAATTGCCACAGATCGACTCTCAAGGGCGATTCGTAGGTCGCATCGAGTATCAAACGTCCGATCATACCTACAAGAAGAAGCGCCGTTCTACGAATCCCTAGCAAACGCACTGGAGGCTCAATTGAAGACGGACACGCCAAGAACGATTGCTCAGGTTTCCGTGCTGACCGTTAAAGATCAGTTGTCTGCGCTCGCCAAAATGGTCAGATGATGGCCGTATCGTCTCCGAGCAGATGCGCCGGTTGCTGAGTCGGCTGGCGCGCCCGGAATCTTCCATTTAAGTGGATGAGGACTGTAGTCCGTATCCCTTGATGATCTCCCCATTCCCCGAAGCAACAAACTCCCTCAACTGCCGAACGAACTCCGCATCGTAGGCTTCCCACACCGTAATCTCCCCAACAACCCGCAACGGCTCCGCACTCCGATACGACCGCGTCGGATTCCCGGGAAACTTCTTGTTGGTCACATTAGGATCGTCCTCGAACGGCCCGGTCGGCTCCACTACATACACACGCGGTCGCCCCTCACCTCGGGCCATCTCTGCAGCCAGCCCGGCGCCCTTGGCAATCGTGGTGAAGTAGATGTGGTTCATCACCACGCTGTGGCGATAGTTGGAGCGGAAGCCCGCGCTCAGCAGCTCGCCCACCGCGAGATCAGCGCGGGTGCCGTGATAGAACGGCCCGGCAACCTGGTCGCAGGTGTCATGCGAAACGGGTGTCCATTCGGTGTCCTGTGCCATCGGCACTGCCCCTACCTGTCCTGCCGGATCGACAGGCCGGCGAGTCTAGGGCGCCGGGCGGGCCTTGCGGCAAGGCCCCTTCAGGGAAATAATCTGTAAGTGGGAGGCGCGGTGCGCCTCTTTTTTCATTCTGCCTTGCCGCGGCCTTCCAGCTCGCGCACCGCCGTTTCCAGTGCATCCAGCTTCTCGCGGGTCTTCAGCAGCACTGCGCGCTGCACTTCAAACTCCTCGCGCGTCACCAGGTCCAGCTTGGCCAGCCCCGCCTGCAGCGCGCTCTTGAAGGTGGCCTGCAGTTCTTCGCGCGATTCGCGCAGGCCCGGCGGCACCAGGTCGCTGAGGCGACGGGCCAGGTCATCGATTTGGTTCAGGTCGATCATGGGGTGCTCCGTGGGGTGGTGGGCCTGCGCATCCGGCGCGGCCACGGCTGTTCGGGGCTAAGGATACTGCTGGCCTCGGCCCGCCGGACAGGCGCTGTGGGTTTCGCACCGGCCGCGTTCAGGCGCTATCCTCCACGCCGGAATACAGGAGATAGATGATGAAGATGGTCATGGCGGTGATCAAGCCGTTCAAGCTCGACGACGTGCGCGAAGCGCTGGCCGAGCGTGGGGTTACCGGGATCACGGTGACGGAAGTGAAGGGCTTCGGTCGCCAGAAGGGCCATACCGAGCTGTACCGTGGCGCCGAGTACGTGGTCGACTTCCTGCCGAAGGTGAAGCTGGAAGTGGCGGTGACCGACGATCAGGTGGACGTGGTGGTGGAAGCCATCGTGAAAGCGGCGGGCACCGGCAAGATCGGCGATGGCAAGGTGTTCGTGTACGACCTGGGCAGCGTGGTGCGTATTCGTACCGGTGAGCTGGACGCGGACGCGTTGTAAGCCGCCGAGAGGGACGGGACCGGCGAGGTTTTGCGTCGCCGGAACGAAGAGCGGTCGAGCAAGCTCGACCCCCACTGGTGAAGCAGGGCGGTGGTTACCGGCGCTTGGCCCACTTGTAGAACCGCTTCCAGCCTTGGCGCACAGCCGCTACCCAACCGGGGTCGGCCACCATGGCCGCCTGCGCAGGGCTCGGCGCCTGCCCGGTCACGCGCTGGCGCATCTTCAGCAGGTTCTTCATGTCGCTGCGGCTCAGCTGCCGGCTCAGCGGGTTGCGGCGCAGCCAGCGCGGTACGCGCCAGGCCGAGGTGAAATCCAGCAGTACCGGCACGCCGGCGCTGACCACCACGTTGGTGCCATGCAGGTCGTTGTGGGTGATGCCGGCGGCATGCAGGCGGCTCAGCGCGTGCTGCAGCTGTTCGAACACTTCATTGCCCACGGCCTGCGCGGTGCTGAGGGTCTGGCCGGGGATGAATTCCATGCCCAGGGCCAGGCCACCGAGGGTGCCGAGCAGGGCCGGGGCGTGCTTCCAGCCGCCCAGCCGCTCCAGCATGCGCGCCTCGCGGCGCACCATCAGCCGGGCGATCGGCGACACCGGGGTGCCACGGTAGCGGGAGTAGTCCTTCACCACCGCCGGACGGCCGTCCAGGCAGGTGCGGTAGACATCGGGGGCGAGGAAGCGCTCGCCGCGCTTGAGCAGCAGCGGCGCCACGGCGTCATCGCCGCAGGACGGGGAGGGAGTGATGGAAGGGATCATGTGGGGTCTCGGGCGACCCGGTGGGCGGCGCTGAAGCGTCAAGCGAACCGGTACGACGGGGGGAACTGGCTAAACTTTCGTTAAGCCAATTTTAGTACCGGCAAGTTCGCTATTCCACGATTTGTCGGAGAAATGTCGGCGTCGTGGCTGGAACAGTTCGTCGCGCTTTTTCGGACAATTCTGTCTCACTTTGCGAAAAGCAATTTGATTTCAATAGCTTGCAGATGCGTCCGGCAGCGCTCGCGGCGCGGCGCTGCGGCCCACGCACGCTTGGCTTGACCCCGGCGCACGGCCTGCCGACCATAAGCTGTTACACGCGACATCGACGGCCGCACCCACCCGGCACGTCCCCGTCTCCTGCCGCGTTCCCCCACTGATGCCGGCCCTGCGGCCGCATCGCCCTGTTTCCCTGTCCGGCGCGTGCTGGAGGAAAGTGCTTTGATCATCAAAATCGTACTTGCGGCGCTGTTCGTGTCCTGCGTGCTGTACATCCACTTCCGTGGCAAGGTCCGTGCGCGCTGGTCGCGCCAGCTGCTGGACCACTCCAGCTTCATGGCTCCGATCAACGTGGTCATGTACATGTTCTCCAAGGTGCCGACCACGCCGTTCCTGGACCCGGGCAAGGAATTCCCGCAGCTGGAGCCGCTGCGGCAGAACTGGCAGATGATCCGCGACGAGGCACTGGCGCTGCGCGATGCGCAGGCGATCGCTGCCTCCAGCACGTTCAATGATGCCGGCTTCAATTCGTTCTTCCGCCGCGGCTGGAAGCGCTTCTACCTGAAGTGGTATGGCCCTTCGCACCCGTCGGCCAAGGCGATGTGCCCCAAGACCACCGCGCTGCTGGAATCGCTGCCGGACGTGCGCGCGGCGATGTTCGCGCAGCTGCCGTCGGGCAGCGAGCTGCGCCCGCACCGCGACCCGTTCGCCGGTTCGCTGCGCCTGCACCTGGGCCTGACCACGCCCAACAACGATGCCTGCTACATCGAAGTGGACGGCATCAAGAAGAGCTGGCGCGACGGCGAGTGGATGATGTTCGACGAAACCTACATCCACCATGCGCACAACGAGACGCCCGATGACCGGGTGATCCTGTTCTGCGATATCGCCCGCCCGCTGCGCTTCGGCCTGCCGGGCCTGTTCAACCGCTTGGTGGCGTCCACGCTGCTGGCCGGTGGCGCCTCGCCGAACCTGCCGGGCGACCCGACCGGTGGCGTCAACAAGGCCTTCGGCAGCGTCTACAAGGTGCGGCTGAAGGCCAAGGCGCTGCGCGAGCGCAGCGTGGTGGCCTATCAGGTGATCAAGTGGGGCCTGGTGGTGGCGGTGATCGCCGGTATCTGGGCGCTGTAAGCGAACGGCCGCCGGGCATGGCCCGGCGCTACCGGAAAACGAAAAAACCCGCGCTGTCGCCAGCGCGGGTTCTTCTTTGGGTGGGTGCCGACCGTTGGTCGGCACGCCTTACTTCAGCGCCGCCTTCACGAACGGCGGGGTCACCAGCACGCCGGTGTGCAGCGCGGCGGTGTAGTACAGGGTGTCGAAGGTCTTGGCGGCCGAATCGGCCTGGCGGAAGTCGAAGCTGCTGTCGCCCTTGCGTGCCAGGGTCACGCTCCACCAGCCGGTGGGGTAGCACGGCTGCGGGAACGGCAGGGTCTTGAACGAGCCGAAGCCGGCCTTGCCCATCTCGGTGCGCATTTCGTTGATCAGCTCCAGCTGCATCAGCGGCGACTCGGACTGCTGCACCAGGATGCCGTCGTCCTTCAGGGCCTTGAAGCAGCTCTCGTAGAACGCCTTGTTGAACAGGCCTTCACCCGGGCCGACCGGATCGGTCGAATCGACGATCACCACGTCCACGCTGCCGGCCGGGCAGTTGGCCATGTAGGCCACGCCGTCGTCGAACATCAGCTCGGCGCGCGGGTCGTCGTTGGAATCGCACAGTTCCGGGAAGTGCTTGCGCGCCATCACCGTCACCTGCTCGTCGATGTCGCACTGGGTCACGCTCTCCACGCCCTTGTGCTTGAGCACTTCGCGCAGGGTGCCGCAGTCGCCGCCGCCGATGATCACCACGCGCTTGGGCGCGGCGTGGGTGAACAGCACCGGGTGGCTGATCATCTCGTGGTAGAAGAAGTTGTCCTTGCTGGTCAGCATGATGGCCCCATCGATGGTCATCAGGTTGCCCCAGTCGGTGGTCTGGAAGATCTCGATCTTCTGGAACGGCGACTGCACTTCGTCCAGCTTGCCGGTGATGCGGTAGCCGATGGCCGAGCCGGTGCGCTCGAAGTGTTCGATGTACCAGTTGCTGTTGTCAGTCATGGGAAAGCATTCCTGTTCGGAGGGGATGGAGCCGGGCTGAAGGCGGGGTGCCACGCATCCGGACGGATCGGCCCGTTCAGGTTCAGACCTGCCACGGGCGCGGGCGCGCATGATAACGAACCTGTGGGCATATAGGCGTTATCATGCCCCCCCTTTTATTTGCCACAAGGCCGACTGCAATGACCGATTGGTCCCTCGACCAAGCCCGCAAGACCTACTCGATCCCGCACTGGGCGGATGGCTATTTCGACGTGGATCAGGCCGGGCACATGGTGGTGAGACCGACCGGGGCGGATGGCCCGGTGGTGTCGCTGCCCAAGGTGGTCGATGCCGCGCGCGCGGCCGGTGCCAAGCTGCCGCTGCTGGTGCGCTTTCCGGATATCCTCGGCCAGCGCCTGGGCAAGCTGCAGGCGGCGTTCGCCCAGGCCCAGCAGGATTGGGACTACCCGGGCGGCTACACCGCCGTGTACCCGATCAAGGTGAACCAGCACCGCGGCGTGGCCGGCACCCTGGCCAGCCACCACGGTGAGGGCTTCGGCCTGGAAGCGGGCAGCAAGCCGGAACTGATGGCCGTGCTGGCGCTGTCGCGCCCGGGTGGCCTGATCGTCTGCAACGGCTACAAGGACCGCGAGTACATCCGCCTGGCCCTGATCGGCCGCAAGCTGGGCCTGCAGACCTTCATCGTCATCGAGAAGCCGTCCGAGCTGAAGCTGGTGCTGGAAGAGTCCAAGGCGCTGGACGTGAAGCCGGGCCTGGGCGTGCGCATGCGCCTGGCCTCGCTGGGCGCCGGCAAGTGGCAGAACAGCGGTGGCGACAAGGCCAAGTTCGGCCTGTCCCCGCGCCAGCTGCTGGACCTGTGGAAGTCGCTGCGCGATACCGAATACGCCGACTGCCTGAGCCTGCTGCACTTCCACATGGGCTCGCAGATCTCCAACGTGCGCGACATCGCCAACGGCATGCGCGAAGCCACCCGTTACTTCGTCGAGCTGTCACAGCTGGGTGCGAAGATCACCCACGTCGACGTGGGCGGTGGCCTGGGCGTGGACTACGAAGGCACCCGTTCGCGCAGCTTCTGCTCGATCAACTACGGCCTCAATTCGTACGCCAGCAACATCGTGCAGCCGCTGGCCAATGCCTGCGAAGAACACGGCCTGACCCCGCCGCGCATCGTCACCGAGTGTGGCCGTGCGATGACCGCGCACCACGCGGTGCTGATCGCCAACGTGTCTGAAGTGGAACAGGCGCAGGAAGGCCGCGTGCCGGACCAGCACGACGACGAGCCGGCCTCGATCCGCCACCTGCGCGAGATCCACGAAGAACTGGACGTGCGTCCGGCGGTGGAACTGTTCCAGGAAGCACAGCACTTCCATGCCGAAGGCCTGTCCAGCTATGCGCTGGGCCAGATCGACCTGCCGCAGCGTGCGCGCATCGACGATCTGTTCTATGCCATCGCCCATGGCGTGCGTGCGCGCCTGAGCTACGACGAGAAGAGCCATCGCCCGGCGCTGGATGAACTGAACGAGCGCCTGGTCGACAAGTACTTCGTCAACTTCAGCGTGTTCGAATCGATTCCCGATGCGTGGGCGATCGACCAGGTGTTCCCGATCGTGCCGATCGAGCGCTTGAACGAGGCGCCGGATCGCCGCGGCATCATCGCCGACATGACCTGCGATTCCGATGGCATGGTCAAGACCTACGTCGAGAACGAAAGCCTGGACAGCTCGCTGCCGCTGCACGCGATCAAGCACGGCGAAAGCTACCGCATCGGTTTCTTCATGGTCGGTGCCTACCAGGAAATCCTCGGCGACATCCACAACCTGTTCGGCGATACCGACGCGGTGGAAGTGCTGGCCGATGCCGATGGCTACGCCATCACCCAGCAGCGTCGCGGCGATACCACCGACGTGATGCTGGACTACGTGGGCTACAAGCTGGATGACCTGCGTGCGGCCTACGCCGAACGCGTGGCATCGGCGGACCTGTCGCCGGAGCGCGCGCAGGAACTGTCCGAAGCGCTGGAAGCGGGCCTGACCGGTTACACCTACCTGTCCGACGAACCGCTGATCTGAGGGGGACGGGAACGCCGGGCATGGCCCGGCGCTACCGGTGCTGATGAGCGCCCGCGCGATCTTCCATCTGTTCCTGCATGCCGCCGTGCCAGCCCTGCTGGCATGGCTGTTCTGGCGCAAGCGCTTCGCCTCGGCGTGGCTGTTGCTGCTGCTGGGCTGGATCATCGACCTGGACCACCTGCTGGCCGATCCAATCTACGCCCCGAACCGCTGCAGCATCGGCTTCCACCCGCTGCATACCGCACCGGCGATTGCCGTGTATGCGGGACTGTGCGTGCCGAAGAAAACGCGGCTGGTGGGCATCGGTTTGATGATCCACATCGTGCTCGATGCCATCGACTGCTGGTGGATGCATCACCGCTGAGGCTTGGTAGATGCCGACCTTGGTCGGCGCTCTTGATGCGCGTCGACCACGGTCGACACCTGTCGGCGCGCGCATGATCGGGTAGCGCCGGGCCATGCCCGGCGAGCGCAGCGGCGCGTCACCCCATCGGCAACCACAACGTGGCGCGCAATCCCGGGTGTGCATTCTCCAGCGCCAGCCGTCCACCATAACTGGCGGCGATATCACCCACGATGGCCAAGCCCAGGCCACTGCTGTTTTCGCGCTCATCCAGCCGTACGCCACGCTGGGTCACCTGCGCCAGTGCCTCGGCTGCCAGCCCCGGACCGTCGTCGCGCACATCAATGCGCAACTGTTCGTCGTCCACGCGCGCAGTGACCGTCACCTCCCGCTGTGCCCACTTGCCGGCGTTGTCGAGCAGGTTGCCGAGCATCTCTTCCAGGTCGGCGCTGGCACCGGCGAACTGCAGGTCGTCGGCAATGCCTTCGGCCTGGAACTGCAGCGCACGGTCGCCATGCACGCGCGCCATCAGCCCGCACAGCGCCTGTGCCACCGTGGCCACCGGCGTGCGTTCGCGATGGTCGGCGGTCAGCCCGGCGGCAAGATAGCGATCAACGCTGGCCTGCATGCGTGCGCCCTGTTCGCGCAGCGTTGCGCGCCACGCGCGGCCCTCGCCATCGGCTTCAGCGGCGAGCACGCTCAGCGGTGTCTTCAGCGCATGCGCCAGATCCTGTGCGCTGGTGCGGGCGCGGCCCACCATCCGTTGCTGGTGGTCGAGCAGGGTATTGAGCTCCTCGCCGAGCGGCGCGATTTCAGCGCCCAATCCGGCCGTATCGATGCGCTGTGCATCGCCGCGGCGCACGCGTTCCAGCTGCGCACCGAGACGCTGCAGGGGCCGCAGGCCGAAATGCACCTGGCTGGCCAGTACCGCCAGCCACGCCGCTACCAGCACGGCCAACGCCATTGCGCTGCGTTGGCGGAACGCGGCGACGTCCGCATCCAGGGCACTGCGGTCGGTGGCGACCACGGCGACATAGGGTTGGTTGGCGCGGGGCAGGCGCACCGGTTGCACGCGCGCGCGCAGCGATTGCTGCAGCGGGCCCGGCAGATTGCGTTCGGCCGTGCCAGTGGCGGCCACTGGCAGCGTTTCGTCCCACAACGAACGTGACTGCAGCAGCACCTTCCCGCTGCCATCGGCGATCTGCCAGTACGCGCCGGAGAACACGCGCTGGAAGCGCGCATCGTTGGGTTCCTGGCGCAGCTGCAGCTGGCCATCGGCATCGATCTCGGCCTGCGCCAGCAGGGTCAGCATGTCCTGCTGCAGTTCGTTGTCCAGGCGGTCGCGCGCGCTGCGCTTGAACAGTTCCCCCAGCAGCGCACTGGCCAGTGCCGAGACCAGCAGCAGGCCGATGCCACCGGCCAGCAGCAGCCGGCGTCGCAATGACGGCTGCCGGCTCACGGCGCGGCCAACCGCCAGCCTTGGCCGCGTACGGTCTGGATCAGGTCGGTGCCGAGCTTGCGGCGCACCCGCCCCAGCAGTACGTCCAGCGCATTCGAATCCGGGTCGTGACCGCCATTGAACACATGTTCGCCCAGGCGGTCGCGGCCGATCACCTGGCCGCTGTGGTGGATGAAGTAGCTCAGCAGGCGGAATTCCTGCGGGCTCAGCGCCAACGCCTGGCCATCCAGGTCGAAGCGCCCGGCATTGACGTCCAGCTGCAGCGGACCGCACTGCAACCGTGGACTGGCATGGCCGTGGCTGCGGCGGATCAGCGCGCGCAGGCGCAGCACCAGTTCGTCGGCCTGGAAGGGTTTGGTCAGGTAGTCGTCGGCGCCGGCGTCGAAGCCGGCCAGCTTGTCATGCCAGCGCCCGCGTGCGGTCAGCACCAGCACGGGAAAGTCGCGGCCGTTGCCGCGCCAGCGTTCGATCACACTCAGGCCGTCCAGCCCGGGCAGGCCCAGATCGACGATGGCGGCCTGCAGGTCCTCCACCTGGCCGATCTCCTCGGCCTGGCGACCATCGGCCACCACCTCGACCACGTAACCGGCCTGCTCCAGCAGCGGCTGCAGGCGCTCGGCCAATGCGGCATCGTCTTCGGCCAACAGGATGCGCATCAGTCGTCCAGCTCCGTCTTCAACAGCCTGCCGTTGCGCGCATCATAGTCCAGCTCCACCACCACGCCGTCGGCGCGCAGGATCTCCACTTCGTACACGCCATCGTCCAATTCCACTTCCAGCAGCTGGCCGGGGTGGCGCTTGAGTGCATCGCGCACCACGCCTTCCAGCGGCACGTAGCGGCCCTGCTGCACCGCGCGGCGCGCGACCTGCTGCGCCGGGTCCTGGGCAGGGCCGGCGGCGGTCGGGGCGCTGGCCAGGGCCAGCAGCAGGGACAGGGAGGGCAGGATCGGCACGTGAGTGGCTGGAAGCATGGGGAACAAGTGACAGGCGCGAGTGTGCCGCGGCCGACTAACGGTTGGCTAACAGCGCCGGCTAGGCCGCTGTTAACCACGCCGTGCATCGTGGCGTTGCCGGGATGGTCCGGCACCGAACAGGAGAACCCCCATGTTGAAGTCGCTCACCCTCGCCACCGTTGTCGCCCTGGCCGTGGCCCCCGCCGTACAGGCTGCACCGCTGGGCATGGCCCAGGTCGAACAGACCCTGCGCAAGGCCGGCTACACCCAGATCCATGAGATCGAGCGTGATGATGGCCTGTGGGAAGCCGATGTCAGCCGTGCCGATGGTCGTTTCAGCGAGGTGTATGTGGACCCGAAGACCGGCGAGATCTTCGACGAGCACGATGGGCGTGCGCAGCTGAGCACCGAGCAGGTGCTGGCCAAGGCGCAGTCGCAGGGCCTGCGCGAGATCCATTCGCTGGAACGCGATGGTGCGACGTGGTCGCTGGAAGCGCGCAATGCCCGCAACCAGAAGGTGGAAGTGCGCCTGAGCGGTCATGACGGCCGCATCCTGCACAGCGAGCGCGATGGCTGGCTGGATTGACGCCTGCTTCGGGATGGGGCGTGTCGCTGGTAGCGCCGGGCCATGCCCGGCGAGCGCAGCGGACGCATCAGGCCGCCGGGCATGGCCCGGCGCTACCTTCCGCTGTTACCAGTAGAGGCCGACCTTGGTCGGCCCAGGCCCGACGCGGGGCTTACCAGCCGTAAGGCGGCGGGTAATCCCAATAGCCCGGGCCACCACCGTAATACCCACCACCGCCGTACGGCCCGAAGAAGCCCGGGCCCTTGCCTTCGCTCACGTGGATGTTGACGTTGACCCCACGGGTCTTGCCTTCATCGTTGGTGTAGTTCTTGCTGAGATTCAGCGTGGCGGCGTTGTAGTGGGTGTTGCCGTAATTCTTGGCATAGCCGATGCCGGTGGTGAAGCTGCCGGAGACCTTGACCTTGTCGTCCTGCACGTCGGCGATCCTGCCGTCGCCGTGCACGCGCGGGCCGGTCTTGTCGCCGTAGAAGGTACCGGGCGGATCCTGTTGCAGCGTCGGATCGTTGAGATAGCGCATCGGCGTCTGCGGCACGGACAGGTCCAGGCCGGACGCCTGCGGCGCGGTGGCGCCGGCGGCGGACTGCGCCAACGCGGTCCCGGGCAGGGCGGCCAGGCACAGCAGCAGGGTCAGGGGGCGGATCATGACGGCACTCCAGCGCAGAGGGGCCGCGCAGCACGCGGCGGTACAGGCCGACGCTAGCAGGCGTTGCTTGAATGATGCCTGTCGGCGCCCGTTTGCGGTAGAGCCAGGCCATGCCTGGCTTCACGCTACAACCGCCCGAACCCGAACAGGTCCTGCAGCGGGTGCCGGCGCCGCTCGATCCGTGCCCGCAGCAGCCCGGCGCCGATCATCGAATAGGTGATGCCGTTGCCACCATAGGCCATGGCGAACTGTACCCGGGGTCCCCATTGCGCATGCGGCCCGAAGAACGGCAGGCCGTCAGCGGTCTCGGCAAAGGTGCCCGCCCATGAAAACGCCGGGGTCGGCTGCAGGTGCGGGAACCATTGCAGCAGCTGCTTCATCAGTTTGCGGGCCTTGCTGTCCACCCGGCCATCGCGGCGGGCGGGAATATCGATGGCATCGTCCAGCCCGCCCACCAACAGCCTGCGGTCGCCAGTGGCACGCAGGTACAGGTAGGGGCGCGCGCTCTCCCAGACCATCGTGCGCTGCAGCCAGCCCAGTTCATCGGCGTTGATCGGGTCGGTGATGAACGCATAGCTGCTGCGGTTGCGGGCCACGCGCGGGTCCAGCCACTGCTGGTTGGCATAGCCCATCGCCAGCACCACGTGGCGGGCGCGGATCTGCATGCCGGATTCGGTGCGGGCGGTTACGCCGCGCGCGGTGGGGGTGAGGGCATGCAGCACGGTGCGGTCATGCACAGTGCCGCCGCGCCGCTGCAACCGCCGCAGCAGCCCGTAAGTGAAGCAGTAGGGATCAACCCGTGCGGCCTGGCGGGTCAGCAGGGCGCCTCCGGCATCGACGCTGAAACGTTCCTGCAGCGCATCCCGGTCCAGCCAGCGCGCATCCAGACCGATGCCACGGCGCGCCTCGCCTTCGGCCATCAGCCGCGGTACGTCGCGGCGACGGCTGGCCAGGTACAGGCTGTCCATCTGCTTGAAGTCGACGTCCTTCAGGCCGCGCGCGACCTCGCCCAATGCAGGGATCGCGTCCGCACAGGCCTGGTAGGCCAGTGCCGCAGCGTCCTGGCCATACTGCGAGGCCAGCTCCAGCAGATGGGTATCGATCTCGTACTGCAGCAGCGCGGTGCTGGCTGCGGTGCTGCCCCAGCCGATGTCACGCTGCTCGATCAGCGCAACGTCGTGGCCATGGGCCGACAGCTCATCGGCGGTCAGCGCGCCGGTGATGCCACCACCGACCACCAGCACATCGCACTGCAGATCCTGTTCCAGCGGCGGAAACGCCTGGATCAGGCCGTTGCACACCGACCACCACGGGTAACCACTTTTCAGGTCCATGCGGGTTCGTGCTCAGGCGGTGGGGTGGCCGGTATGCGGGGTCAGGATCAGTTCGGACAGATCGAAGCCCTGCAGGCGCGCGCTGGCCAGATAATGTTCCTGCACGGTGGCATCGAGCCGGGGCTCACGTGCCAGCAGCCACAGGTACTTGCGATCCGGGCTGCCGACCAGGGCAACGCTGTAGTCCGGCGCCACCTGTATGACCCAGTAGTCACCCTTGGCGAAGGGCAGCCAGCGCAGGCCCTTGGGCAGGAAGCTGACTTCCAGCCGCGCGCTGTCGTTGTCGATCGCGCAGGCCTCACCGGTGGCTTCCTCGATCTCGCCGTCCATGCGGCAGCGGTTGGTGACGCCCACGTTGCCGTTGTCGAGCAGCTGGTAATGGGCCGACACGTCGGTGCAGCCCTCCGGCTCGTGGCGCATCGGCAGGCGGGCGATCTCGTACCAGGTGCCCAGGTAGCGGGGCAGCTTGAGGTCGGTGACGGTCTTCAGGGGAGGCAGGTCGGTCATTGTCAGGCGTGGCAGGAGAGGACCTCCACGATGCCGAGGACACTGCCACGGGCGGGTGAAGCCGGGGCGAGGGCCATGTCCAGAACATTCCGTCGCCCGGGCGGAGCGCGTGCCGTCATCGGCGCAGCGGTATGCTTCCGTCAGCGCCGCGTTTTTCCGATCCAACCGAAGTGGAGGTGCCGATGTACCAGGTGATCCTGTTGAAGAGTGAAACCCAGTTCGCCCGCGAGCAGTGGCCGCAGGTGGACGATCTGGTGGACTACGAAGGCGTGGCCTACAGCCTGCGCGCCGGGCCGCGCCAGCCGTTGCCGACCGACCACGCCTGGCACCCGATCGCGGTGTATGCGCCGGATGAGATCACCGAGGAAGAATTCCAGGACTGGTACGCGCTGCAGCAGCCGCAGGTGGAAGAGCTGCGCCTGAAGTACTGAGCCGCAACCAGCGGCCAGCGCCTGCGCATCCGCCGTTTACAGTACCTGCCGTATAGTCGCGCGCAGGCGCGGTGGTCCGCGCAAAACGGTGTGGCTGGCTTGTCTTCCTTCTTCCGAACGATCCTGGTGCGTGGCCCCTGGTTGGCCCTGCTGTTGTGCTGCACGCTGCTGCTGGCTGTGCCGGCGCTGGCCCAGGATGACGACCCCACGCCCAAGCAGCAGCTGGCGCAGATCGACAGCGCGCTGAAGGATGTTGAGCGCAAGCGTGTTGATGCTGCAGCGGTGGAAACCCTGTCGATGCTGTCCGAGGAGGCTTCGCAGGCGCGACGCGATGCTGAAGCCCTGGAGAAAGCGCTGCAGCCGCAGCTGGATCGGCTCGACGAACAGCTGGCGCAGTTGGGTACGCCCGCCGAGGGGACCACCGAGCCGCCGGAGCTGGTGACGCAACGGCGGACCGTTACCCGCCAGCGCGATGGCCTGATGGCCTCAATGGCGCAGGCAAAGGCCAGCGCGGTGCGCGCCCAGCAGATGGCGGCCGACATCGACCAGCAACGCACGGCACAGCGCACGGAGGAACTGGGGCAGAAGGTGGCCTCGCCGCTGTCTCCTGCGCTGTGGACCAAGGTGGCCGAGCGCTTGCCGATCGATATCGCACGCGTCGCCCCGCTGGCGCAGATGGGCCGGGACGCGCTGGTCGCCGGCATCCGTACCCATGGTTGGGGCACCCTGCTGCTGGGCGTGGCAGCTGCACTGGTGATGATGTTCCCGCTGCGCCTGTGGCTGCGCGCGCTGGGTCGGCGGTTTGCTGCATCCGAACGTGCGCCTGACGGCCGACTGCGCCGTTCCGGGCTCGCCATGTGGCTGCTGCTGGTCGGTACGCTGCTGCCCGGCTACGCCGTGGTGGTGCTGATGGCGGCACTGGATGCGATCAATGCGATCGCACCGCGCCTGCAGGTGGTGGCCGAGGGGATTGAGACTGCCACCTTCCGCGCAGCCTTCATTGCCGCGCTCAGCGCCTGCATGTTGGTGCCCCAGCGCCCGTCATGGCGCCTGTTGAATCTCGATGACACCGCCGCGCTGAAGCTGCGCAAATACGCTTGGGGTGCGGCGGCCCTGGCCTGGTTGAGCACGGTGCTGGTGGCTGTCGACCAAGCCACCCGCACCAGCGACGTCACTACGGTGGCGCTGGACGGCGTGATCGCGCTGACCTATCTGGGTCTGATCATGGCCATGCTGGTGACCCTGGCGCGCCTGCATCGGCGCCAGACCGCCGAGGCCGAGGCGAAGCTGGAAGCGCAGGCCGACGGCCAGGGTGCGGCCGTTCCGGTGCGGCGCAGCAGCTGGCTGGTGCTGGCACGGGTGGCCGGCAACATCGCCGTGGTGGCCGCGATCATCGCCACCTTGATGGGGTATGTGAATTTCGCCAAGTTCGTCAACCAGCAACTGATCGGCGGCAGCATCGTGGTGCTGGCGGCGACGCTGCTGTTCAAGTTCGTCGACGATTTCTCCACCTGGCTGCTCAACGCCGACAGCAAGGTCGGCCAGACCATCCTGCTCAGCACCGGCCTGAGCGTGTCGCGGCTGGAGCAGGCCGGTGTGCTGCTGTCCGCCGTACTGCGCACGTTCGTGGTGTTGATCGCGCTGCTGGCGCTGGCGGCACCGTTCGGCAACATTGGCTCGGTGGTCGAGCGCGTCGCTTCGCTGGCCAACGGCATTTCCATCGGCGACATCACGCTCAAGCCTGCGCGTATCGCCATCGCCCTGCTGGTGATGCTGGTCGGGTTGGGGCTGACGCAGCTGCTGCAGCGCTGGTTGACCGACACCTACCTGCCCAAGACCGAACTGGACCTGGGCGCGCGCAATTCAATCAGCACGATCACCCGCTACGTGGGCATCATCCTGGTGGCGCTGTGGGCGCTGACCGCCATGGGCCTGAACCTGAAGAACCTGGCGCTGCTGGTCAGTGCGCTCTCGGTAGGTATCGGCTTCGGCCTGCAGGCAATCATCCAGAACTTCGTCTCCGGCCTGATCCTGCTGACCGAGCGGCCGGTGAAGATCGGTGACTGGGTGAAGCTGGGCGATCAGGAAGGCGACATCCGCCGCATCAACGTGCGTTCCACCGAGATCCAGGTGAGCGACAAGTCCACGCTGATCGTGCCCAACTCGGAACTGATCACCAAGACCATCCGCAACATGACGATGGGCAACAACCAGGGGCGCATCCAGATCCAGTTCGCGGTGCCGGCCAGCACCGATGTCGCGGGACTGCGGCAGGCGCTGCTGGATGCCTACGGTGCGCACAACACGGTGCTGCAGCAGCCGGCGCCGTCGGTGTACATCGACAGCATCGCTGGCGGCCAGATCACCATCAACAGCTTCGCCTACGTGGCCAGCCCGCGGCAGGTGTATGGCACGCGCAGCGATCTGTATTTCAGCCTGCTGCAGATCCTGGCCGAGCGGAACATCCCGCTGTCCACGCCGACCGACATCCACATCACCCGCGATCCGCCGCAGTAAGAGGGTGGGTCGGCAGGGCTGCGCCCTGCACCCGCCGAAGCGGTAGTGCCGGCCGCTGGCCGGCAACCTCAGGAGCAACAGCAACAGCAACAGCAAAAGCGGGTTTCCTGTGGGATGGCGGGGTGGGTCCGGTTGCGGGGGACGCCGTAAACCCGTCCTTGGGGGCTTGGCCGCGGCATCCATGCCGCGGACACCCCCGCAACCGGACCCACCCCGCCTTCGACAGATTCCCGCGAACTGTCGGAACGGTGTTCTGTGTTGCTGTTGATGGGTGTCGACCTTGGTCGACACGTAGGTCCACGCCATGCATGGATGCTCTTCAATGAACTATCGAAATATTCGATTTCATGCAGATGGGGTCAGATCCGTTTTCCGCAAGAAAACGGATCTGACCCCGGATTGATTTCCATATCTGACAGAAGTGTCGACCAAGGTCGACACCTACCGACAGCTGCAGGAATCTGTCAGAGGCGGGGCGGTGTGGGTGGGCAGGACCGTTGGCGCCATGGATGGCGCCATCGAGCCCCCAAGGACGGGTTTACGGCGTGTCCTGCCAACCCACACCGCTCCGCCACCCCACGGAACCCCAGCTGTTGCTGTTGCTTCGGCTGTTGCCGTTGAGGTTGCCGGCCAGCGGCCGGCACTACTGCTTCGGCAGGTGCAGGGCGCAGCCCTGCCGAACCCCCTTTACCCCCGCGGTCGGCCGCGCGAGGGCACCAGTGCGAAGGTATCCACCGCCAGCTTCTCGGCATGGTTCAACCACGCGCGGATTTCCAGATCATCCACTTCGTGGTCGAGCCCGAATGACACGTTGATCTTGCCATCGGCATCAGGCTGCACCCACTGCTGGGCCAACACCACCTTGCGCTGCGAGGACACCGCTTCGATCCAGAAACCGCGATCCGGGCGCGTGCTCGCCACCAGCTGCAGCATGTACTGGCCGGCGCGGGTACGGCGGCCCTTCTGCGTGATCATGTGTGCCTGGCGCACGCTGGGGCGGGGGCCTTGGAAGGCATCCAGTGGTGCATCCACGTCGATGCCGTTGCGCAGCTGGCCGTCCCGGTACAGCTTGATGCCGTTGTCGCGGTTCACCAGCAGCGCGCACCAGTCGCCGTCGGCCGAGCCATCCTCGAACGCGGTGCAGCGATCAACGTAGGCGAGCGTGTTGTCCGGGTCGGCATCGTCGAACTGGCGCGAGGTGTTTTCCAGATACACCGATTTCAGGTCCCAGTCCTTGTCGTATTCCAGCAGCACCGGCGGCTGCACGTGCTGCAGGCCCACCACCACCTGGTCGTCGCCGTCGATCTTCAGCTGCCGCGTAGGCTCACCCAGCCACAGCGAGCGGGCGAAGGCCAGGTACTGCGGATAGTCGCGGCCGCCATCGCGGCGTGCCGCGGCGCTGGCACTCGGCGCGCGCTTGTCGTCCAGCAGCGAACGGCCAAAGCCCATCGTCTGCAGGTTCGGATCGAGCAGGCTGAGCAGGGTGGCCCCGGAATCCAGGGTCGAGCCGTCTTCGGCGGCCAGCTGGCGCGGGGCCACGCCATCACCGAGGAACATCAGCAGGTTCTCGCGCTTCTGCTTGGTCAGGATATGGCTGAGGTCATTGGGCATGGCCAGGTGATCGGAGGCGATCACGATCAACGTGTCCTTGCCGTACGGGCTGGCCTGGATGCGTTCGACCAGCTGCGAAATCAGGCGGTCGGTGCACTTGAGCGCATTGAGCATGCCGATGTTGCCGTACTGGCTCTGGTAGCGCTCGCCCTTGCAGGCCACCGGCAGGTGCCCGGCCGGATGGTGCGTGTCCATGGTCAGCGTGGTCAGCATGAACGGCGCATCCTGTCGCGACAGCTGCTCGAAGCGCTGGTAGGCGGTGTCCAGCAGCACGTCGTCATGCACGCCCCACGCCGAGTAGTGGATGCGGCCGATCTTCTTCTGCTGCTTGAACCACGCCAGGTCATGCACTTCATCGAAGCCGTGGCTGGCCAGGAACTGGCCCTTGCCGGCGAACTGGCCGTTGGCACCACCCAGGTAATGGTTGGTGTAGCCCTGCTGCTTGAGGTAATCGCCCAGGCACACGGCCTTGGGCAGGAAGCTGCCCATGCGGTCCATGCTGTTCTCATCACCCTGCGAGGTGGTCAGCGGCACGCCGCACATCGACGACACCAGGCCGGCGATGGTCCAGCCACCGCCTTCGGCCGAGGCCAGCCCGCGCACATCCAGCGACCTGGCCGCCAAGCGGTTGAGATTGGGCATCAGGCCGGGAAACACGGCCTCATCCAGATAGGTTCGCTCCAGGCTCTCGCCGTAGATCCAGACGATGTTGCGTGGGCGCTGCAGGGCCTGCGTGGGCACCTGGTATTCGGGAGCGATACGGGCGAAATCCACCGGGCGCAGCTGCTGGTACAGGCGTTGGCCATCGCGGGCCAGTGGGCTGATCATGATCGTGGCCACCCACAGCGCGGCGAAACCGGCAAACCACGCACCACCGGCCGTGGGGCGGCGCCAACGCTTCACCCGCGTAGCGAACAGCGGCAGCAGCGACACGGCGGCCAGCACGATGAAGCCGGCGATATAGCCCTTGAAGTCGGCGACACCGGCGCCTTCCATGTCCGCACCCAGGTGGTACAGGGTGGCGGCGTTGAGTCCGTCACCGGACAGCTTGTCGATCAGCCACCAGGCACTGAGCGCCAGCAGCAACAGCGAGAACAAGCCTGCTTTCCACCACACCCATTTTGCGGACGCGAGGAACAACCAGGACAGCAGCAACAGCGACAGCAGCAGAATCCAGAGCATAGGCAGCTTCGGCAGTGACGGGGTGGCGATGGACGTCGTACCGACGCGTGTCCATCCGACCGGCGCTGCTGCAAGCACATCTGCATGACAGGCCGATGACCCGATAGTGCATGCACGAACCTGACTGAAATGTTTGTTGAAATCGTGCGTGCGATATCACGCTGCGAACGTAAATCGAGCGTGAAAACTCACGCTCGATTGCATTAAAAAACTGCATGAATGCACTGTTTTCGCTGATCCACGTCGAGCGTGGATGCGACACTATCGATGCCCGCGTTCCTCGCGCGAACGCGCACGGCGATCGAACAACAATGCGCTGGTCACGATGCCCAGCCCAAGCACCACGCCGATCAGCAACAGCACCAGTGCGATGGCAGGATAGCCCAGCACATGCCAGCCGGTGTCGATCTTCATCATCATTGCCGCCGCCATGATCAACGCGGCGCTGATGATGCCGGCGGCCACGCGGTTGGCGATCTTCTGCAGGTTCTCCATCAGCCGCGATTCTTCCAGCCCGGTCACCTTCATCTGCAGGCGGTTCTCGGCCAGCAGCGCCATGATGTCCGACAGCTTGCGCGGCCCGTCGCGCAGCAGTTGCTGCAGCTCCATCGCCTCGCTGGCCAGGTTGGCGGCCGACAGCGATTTTTTCAGGCGCGCGCGCATCACGTGCTGCAGCTGGCGTTCGACGATGCGGCGCGTGTCCAGATCCGGTGCCAGCAGGCGGCATACGGTTTCCAGGTTGAGCAGCGCCTTGCCCAGCAGGCTCAGCTCCGGCGGCGTACGCAATCCGGACGAGGTGGCGATGCGCACCATGTCCAGCACCACGCGCCCTTCGGAGAAGTTCGCGCTGGCGGCATAGCGTGCGATCAGCTGGCCGGTCTCGCGCAGGTAGCGCTCCTCATCGAATGCCTCCAGCCGCGTGCTGATGCTGATCAGGTCGTCGGCCACTTCCTCGCCGCGGCCATCGACGGCGGCAAACAGGATCTTCAGCAGGCGCTCGCGCAGCCGCGGCGGCATGTGCGCGACCATGCCCAGGTCGAAGATGGCCAAGCGCCCATCAGGCATCACCCGCAGGTTGCCGGGGTGCGGGTCGGCGTGGATTTCGCCGTGCACGAAGATCTGGTCCAGATAGCCTCGGATCAGCGCCGCCGCCAGCGGGTCCATCGCCTGTTCGGTGCGGCGCACATCGGGAATGGCATCCACGCGCACGCCGGTGGCCAGTTCCATGGTCAGCACGCGATGGCTGCTGTAGTCCCACAGCGGCTGCGGAATCCACAGGCGACGGAACGGCTTCAGGTGCCGGCCGAAGCGCGACAGGTTCTCGGCCTCGGCGTGGTAGTCCAGCTCCTGCATCAGCGTCTTGGCGAATTCGTTGAGCCAGTCGCGCAGGCGCACGCGGCGACCGATCTGGGTCAGATGGTCGGCGGCCAGGGCGAAGCTGCGCAGCACTTCCAGATCCGAGCGCAGCTGCGCGGCCACCTCGGGCTTCTGCACTTTCACCGCCACCTCGCGGCCGTCGTGCAGCACTGCGCGGTGCACCTGGGCGATCGATGCGCAGCCCAGCGGTTGTGGGTCGAATGCGGCGAACAGCTTGTTCACCGGCGCCCCCAGCTCCTGCTCGACGATGGCGTGGATGCGTTCGACCGGAATCGGCGCCACCTTCTCCTGCATGCGCTCCAGCGCGGTGGCGAACTCCACCGGCACCATGTCCGGACGGGTCGACAGCATCTGCCCCAGCTTGACGAAGGTGGGCCCCAGCGCTTCCAGGTCACTGACGAACTGCTCCGGATTGCCGTCCGGTGGCACGTCGGTGTGGCTGCCGGCAGCGTCCAGGTTCATGCCGGAGAACACGCCGGAATGGCGGTAGCGCATCAGCAGGCGCAGGATCTGGCTGCGCCGGTTCATGCCCCTGATCAGCGGCGGATTGCCTGTGGCGGTGGACGGATTGCTCAAACGACACTCCTCGAAGACGACGACCCGATGTCCGTGATCCCGCCGCCGGCGGGACCGGATTACGCTTCCAGTGTCCCTGCCGCCCGGTGGGCGCGTGGTGAACCCGCTACCGCAGGTGGCGCCGGATCGGTCAGAATCCGCTCATTCCCTTTACTGGATCCCCCATGGCCGGTGCCAGCCTGTTTGCCCTGCTTGACGATATCGCCTCCCTGCTCGACGACGTC
Organism: Stenotrophomonas sp. 1278; assembly: GCF_029892765.1. NCBI lineage: Bacteria > Pseudomonadati > Pseudomonadota > Gammaproteobacteria > Lysobacterales > Lysobacteraceae > Stenotrophomonas > Stenotrophomonas sp. 1278. The sequence continues at coordinate 56,816 of NZ_JARXWD010000005.1, read as the reverse complement.
TCGGTGCTGACCAAGGTCGCCGCCAAGAAGACCGCCGGCGTGCTGGGCGACGACCTGGCGCTGAACGCGCAGCAGGTAACCGGCGTCAACGCCAACCGTGAATTGCCGGTGGTGTGGGCGGTGGCCAAGGGCTCGCTGGTGAACAAGGTGATCCTGGTGCCGGCGGCGCTGGCGATCAGCGCGCTGGAAGCGTGGCTGCACAGCCGCGGCTGGAACGTGCCGCTGATCGTGCCGCTGATGATGATCGGCGGCGCCTTCCTGTGCTTCGAGGGCGTGGAGAAGCTGGCGCACCGGTTCCTGCATTCCGCCGATGAGGACGCCGAACACCAGGCCGAGCGGCGCAAGGCGCTGGCCGATGCGCAGGTGGACATGGTCGCGTGGGAAAAGGACAAGGTGAAGGGCGCGATCCGCACCGACTTCATCCTCTCGGCCGAAATCATCGTGCTGTCGCTGGGCGTGGTTGCCACGGCGTCGTTCATCAACCAGGTCAGCACCCTGGTGGTGATCGCGCTGGCGATGACCGTGTTCGTCTACGGGCTGGTCGCCGGCATCGTCAAGCTGGACGACCTGGGCCTGTACCTGTCGCGCAAGGGCGCGGCGCTGGCGGCAGTCGGCCGTGGCCTGCTGGTGTCGGCACCGTGGCTGATGAAGTTCCTGTCGGTGGCCGGTACCGCAGCGATGTTCCTGGTTGGTGGCGGCATCCTGGTGCACAACGTGCCGGCGCTGCACCACGCGGTGCAGGCGCTGGGCGGCGAAGGCCAGTGGGGCTGGCTGGTCAACGCGCTGGGCAACATGGTGGTCGGCATCATCGCCGGTGCCATCGTGCTGGCGGCGGTGACCGGGTTCCAGAAGCTGCGCGGCAAGTAAGCGCCGGCCCGCTGCCCGGTAGAGGCCGACCTTGGTCGGCGGTTTGTTGTCCGCGCGTGCCAACCAAGGTTGGCACCTACCCAGCGGTTTCCGGTGCCTTGCCCGGGTGAGGCCGACCTTGGTCGGCGGTTTTATTCCCGCAAGCACCAACCAAGGTTGGCACCTACCCGCGAGCTAGCCCGCGTGTACCCGGTTCTTGCCTTGGCGCTTTGCCGCGTACAGCGCGTCATCGGCGCGCCGCAGCAGCGTATCGGCATCGTCTCCCGGCTGCCATTGCGCCAGGCCCGCGCTGAAATGCACGGGGATGCGCCGCTCCTGCAGGGTCAGCACGCGATGCGCCAGTGAGCGCTGCAGCCGCTGCACCGTGGCCATGCTGTCCGCGCCGGGGGTTTCGGGAAGCACCAGCACGAACTCGTCGCCGCCCAGCCGGGCGATGCCATCAGTGGCACGCAGCAGCAGGCGGCACACCGCCACCAGGTGCTGCAGCAGCGCGTCGCCGCCGGCATGGCCGTGTTCGTCGTTGGTCTGGTGGAAATCATCCAGGTCGATCACCGCCAGTCCGAGCGGCGAGTGGTTGCGTGCGGCGCGGGCCAGCTCGCGCTGCAGCAGTTCATCCAGGCCACGCCGGTTCAGGGCCTGGGTCAACGGGTCGATACGCGCCAGATCGCCGGCCGCGCGCAGATCCTGCTCCAGCTGGTTGATGCGCTGTTCGGCGCGTTCCACTTCCTGCCGCGCGCTGGCCAGGTGATCGCGCGCCTGCGCCGCCTGCTGCTGCACTTTGCCGGTGTCCTGCATCACTTCCTGCAGCAGGTGGTTGAGGTCGGCGATGCTGCGCGCCTCGCGCAACTGCAGCGCGTAGCTGCCGATGCGGTCGTGGTATTCACCGGTGCTGGCAGCCATGCCATCCATGCGCTCGATGAACTCGCCCATCAAGCTACGCATGGCCGCTTTCGAATCGTCGATTCCCTGCCGCAGCAGGCCCTGCTTGTAGATCACTTCGCGCAGCTCGGCGCGGGTGCGCTCGACCGATTCGGCTTCCAGCGGCCCGGCCAGCAGCTGGCGCACGGCGGCGATCTGGCCCTGCAGCCAACTGCGGTCATCCAGCAGCTCGCTGACGTTCTCCAGCAGCAGGGCGAACAACTCAAGCAACAACGCCTGCTGTTCCTGCCAGCTTTCGGCGCGCACGCCGATCTGGTGGCCCAGCTCGCGCGCGCCCTGTTCGATCGGTTCCAGTGCCGCGCCCGGTTGCCATTGGCGCAGGCGTACGGCCAGGGCCTGCGCCTGCTCGCGCAGGTCGGGATCGTGCTGCAGCAGCGCGACCACCGCGCCGCCCAGCAGCAACCGCAGCTGCTCGGACAGGCGCAGGCTGTCGGGCTGGCCATCGGGCGAGTGCTGGTCGATGGTGCGGATGTATTTATCGATCAGCTGCCGCATCGCCCGGCCATAGCGCGGCCAGTCGGCACTGGCCTGCGCCGATTGCAGGCGATCACCCATGTCGCCCAGCTCACCCGGCAGAGTGGCCATGCCATTGGCGAAGGCGGCCAGCAGCGGCTCGGGGGCATCGGCCCCGGCAAACAGCTGCTGCAACGCCACGCTGCTACCGCCCTGCAGTACCACCCGATCGCCGCGCCCGTCATCGACCACCGCGCGCACGCGCGCAGGCGGCCCGATGGCGGTGCCGGGGGCAGGGCGGGGGTCGGGCTGGTCCGTCATGGAACGCATCCTGGGATGGCAGGGGGGCTGGTCACAGCATATCGGCGCAACCGGCGGTGGCTTGAACCGATAGGATGGGCGACAGGATGCCGCAGTGGAGGTGGGTATGCGTGTGATGTTGCTGGGGGCGACGGGACTGGTCGGAGGCCACGCCCTGTCGCAGCTGCTGGCCGACCCCCGCTGCAGCGCCGTGGTCGCGCCCAGCCGTCGCCCGCTGACTGTGCCGCACGGGAAACTGCACAACCCGGTGCTCGACTTCGCCCGGCTGCCCGATGCGCCGGACTGGGCCCGGGTGGACGCGGTGATCTGCGCCCTGGGCAGCACCATCGCCCAGGCCGGCAGCCGCGAGGCGTTCCATCGCATCGACCACGATTACCCGCTGGCCTTCGCCCGCCTGGCCCTTGCACAGGGGGCCCAGGCCTTCGCGCTGAACTCGGCCGCAGGCGCCAACCCGCGTTCGTCGATCTTCTACAGCCGGGTCAAGGGCGAGCTGGAGCGTGACCTGCGCGCGCTGGGTTTCCCGTCGCTGACGCTGGTGCGGCCAGGGCTGATCGGCGGTGAGCGGCAGGAGGTCCGCCGTGGCGAACACTTCGCGCTGCAGGTGCTGGGTGTGCTGGGGCCGGTGTTGCCACGTGCCTGGCGGATCAATCCGGCACCGGTGATAGCCCACGCGCTGGTGGATGCGGCGCTGGCGGCGAAGCCGGGCGAGCGCGTGGTGCCGTCGCGCGATCTGGTCGGCTGATGTCCCGCGCGCTGCGCCTGAACCAGCTGCTGCAGGTGCTGCGCCGCCACCGCCGGCCGGTGGCCGGGCAGGCGCTGGCCGAAGAACTGGGCATCAGCCTGCGTACGCTGTACCGCGATATTGAAACGCTGCGCGAGCAGGGCGCCGATCTGCGCGGGGAAGCCGGTGTCGGCTACCAGCTGGAACCGGGCGATGTGCTGCCGCCGCTGACCTTGCCACCGGCCGAGATCGACGCGCTGGTGCTCGGCCTGCGCTGGGTGGCGGCACGCACCGAGCCGGCCCTGGCCGAGGCTGCACGTGATGCCCTGGCGCGGATCGCGCACGTGCTGCCGGCGGCGCGACGCGATGCGCTGCGTGACAGCGGCCTGCGGGTGGGCCCATCGCGAACGACGGCCAAGGTACCCCCGGCGCGGCTGCAGGCCGTACGCGAAGCGGTGGGCACGCAGCAGCGGCTGCAGTTCGCCTATGAAGATGCACAGGGCCGGCGTACCGAGCGCGTGGTCTGGCCGTTCGCACTGGGGTACTTCGATGAAGTGCCGATGCTGGCGGCGTGGTGCGAGGGCCGCGAAGACTTCCGTCATTTCCGCTTGGATCGCATTCGCCATGTGCGTGCGTTGGAAGAGCACTACCTGGTGCCACGCGCGACCTTGTTGCGGCGCTGGCAGAAGGCGCAGGGCATCGCCCCGGATTGGCTGGACCGTTCGTGACGAGGCCGAGCTTGCTCGACCGCTTCTGGTCGTTGCTCTGGCTTTGGTAGGTGTCGAGCTTGCTCGACGCTCTTGCTCTTCGCGGAGAGCAGTCGAGCAAGCTCGACACCTACCAAAGCCAGAGCAAAGGCAGTCGAGCAGGGTCGACGCTGCTGACAGGATCTGTCAGCAGGGCAGGGCCACCATGGCCGCTCCCAACCACGGAGCTTTCCCATGTTCAAGCCAAGCACCCTGCTGCAGTACGTGCGCGACGTTGCCACCAGCGCCACCTTCTACAGCGGCATCCTCGGCACGGCACCGGTCGAACAGTCGCCCGGCTTTGCCCTGTTCCTGCTCGGCGATGGCGCCGCGCTCGGCCTGTGGCAGCGCGATGACGTGCAGCCGCCAGTGGATGCGGAGGGCGGTGCAGCCGAGCTGGCGATGGTGGTGGCCAATCCTGATGAAGTGCGGCAGTTGCACGATGCCTGGCGCGCACTCGGTGTGCAGATCGCCCAGGCGCCGGTAACGCTGGAATTCGGCTACACCTTCGTCGGTGTCGACCCCGATGGTCACCGGCTGCGTGTCTACAGCCGCGCCGAGGGCATGGTTGCGCGCGATTGATCCAGGAAATTTGTATAGCAGAGCCCAAGCTCGGCTTGTTTCATGCCTTCATCCACGCATGGCGTGGATCTACTGAAAAGCAGCCGAGCATGGCCAGGCGACATAGTGGAGCAGGCACAAAAAAACGCCGGGCATTGCCCGGCGTTTTTTCAACTCATGTGCCAACCAAGGTTGGCACCTACCGGTCAGCTGGCCAGCGCCAGGTCGTCCATCATCGCGCGCAGGAAGCGGGCCGCTTCACCGCCGGTGGCGGCGCGGTGGTCGAAGGTCACCGACAGCGGAATGACCTTGTGCGCTTCCACGCCGCCCATCACCGGGGTCATCTGGTGGCGGGCACGGCCGGCACCGACGATGGCCACGCACGGCGGCACCACGACCGGGGTCGCGTAGCGGCCGGCGAACATGCCGAAGTTGGACAGCGAGATGGTGTAGCCGCTCAGCTCCGAGGCCGCGATCGAACGCGCTTCCACCTGCTCGCGCAGACGGTTCACGCCTTCACGGATGCCACGCGCGTCGAGCATGTCGGCGTTGCGCAGGGCCGGCACGAACAGGCCGTCGTCGGTATCCACGGCGATGCCGATGTCCACCTGCGCGTGCAGGGTGCGGGTCAACGCTTCACCGTCGAACCAGGCGTTCATCGCTGGCACCTTCTGCGCGGCGACCACGATCGAGCGCACCAGGCGCGCGGTGACGTCGTTGCCCGGCAGCCAGGCGTGGATGTCGGCGTCGTCGTTCAGCGTGGTCGGCACGACCTTGCTGTGCGCATCGGCCATGACGCGGGCCATGTTGCGGCGCACGCCCTTCAGCGGTTCCGGCTGGCCCTTGGCGACCACGCCCGGCGGCTGGGTGCGCATCGGCTTGCCGGCAGCGGACAGCGGGGTGCGTGCGTCGGACTGTACCGGTGCGGGCACCTGGGCCGGCGCCGGCGCGGCGGCAGCCGGTGCAGCAACCGCTGCCGGAGCCGCGCCAATCTTCGCGCTGCCGTCGGCGGCGGCCTGCTTGACGTCGGCCATGGTCACCGCGCCATCGGCGCCGGTGGCACGTACGCGGCTCAGGTCCACGCCCAGCTTGCGGGCGGTGGCCCGCACCGCCGGCACGGCCTTGACGCCGCCCACGGCCAGCGCCTGTTCGGCATGCACAGCGTTGGAGCTCTGCATCGCGCCGACCACGGTGCCGGCGTCATCACGCTCGGCGGCAGCCGGCTTGGCTTCTTCTGCAGCTACCGGGGCGGCTGCGGTGGGCAGCGGCGGCGGCGTCGGAGCTGCGGCGGCAGCCGGAGCGGCATGGCCGTGGCTGTGGCCGGTGTCCTGGCCGTCAGCACGCTGCGGCAGGTTCGGGTCCAGCGCGAAGCTGGCCAGCACCGCGCCGGTCGGGATGATGTCGCCGGCAGCGCCGGACAGCTTCAGCACCGTGCCGGAGAACGGCGAGGGCACTTCGACGACGGCCTTGGCGGTCTCCATCGAGACCAGCGGCTCGTCCAGCTTGATCACATCGCCTTCCTTGACGAACCACTCGACGATGGTCGCGTCCGGCAGGCCTTCGCCCAGGTCGGGCAGGTTGAAGTTCTTGGTCTGGCTCATTTGCAGTTCTCTTCCAGCAGTTCCAGTTCGCGGGCAGGCAACCAGCCCGTCGCGCCATTGGCGCGCTCGGACCACCACCACCCGCCGTGTTCGTGATGAAGCTTGACCATCTCGCCGTTCTCCACATCCAGCTCGCGGGCGTCGTAGTCGCGCAGGGCTTCGGCGCGACCATCGTCCAACAGCTGCAACCACGCTACCGGTGCCCATCCGGCGCGCCCATCGCTGGTGCGCACCCAGGCAAACGCCGGCCATTCCTCGTCACGTACACCTACTTCGACGATCTGGCCGGTGCGGAACCGGAGCGGGTTGGGATACTGGCTGCGGTAAGCCCCGAGAAGGCGGGCCCGCATGTCAGCCTGCCGCCACCGCGCGCTTGGCCGCCGCCACGATCCGCTCCACGCTCGGCAGATACTTCATCTCCAGGCGGAACAGCGGAATGTGGGTGTCGTAACCGGTGACGCGCTCGACCGGAGCCAGCAGGTCGTAGATCGATTCCTCGGCCAGGCGTGCGGCGATTTCCGCGCCGAAGCCCGCGGTCTTCGGGGCCTCCTGCACGATCACGCAGCGGCCGGTCTTGGCCACCGACTCGGCGATGGTGGCAAAGTCCAGCGGACGCAGCGTAGCCACGTCGATGACTTCGGCACTGATGCCTTCGCCGGCCAGCTTGTCGGCCGCTTCCAGCGCTTCTTTCACCTGCGCACCCCAGGTCACCAGGGTCACGTCGGTGCCATCGCGCAGCACGAAGCACACGTCCAGCGGCAGGGCTTCGCCGTCGTTGACGACCACTTCCTTGTACTGGCGGTAGATGCGCTTGGGCTCCATGTAGATCACCGGATCCGGCTCGCGGATCGCGGCCAGCAGCAGGCCATAGGCGCGCTGCGGCGAGGACGGCAGCACCACGCGCAGGCCCGGCACGTTGGTGAAGATCGCTTCGTTGGCCTCGCTGTGGTGCTCCGGCGCACGGATGCCGCCACCCCACGGCACGCGCAGCACCATCGGGCAGTGCAGGCGGCCACGAGTGCGGTAACGCAGGCGCGCGGCGTGGCAGATGATGTGGTCGACCATCGGGTACATGAAGCCATCGAACTGCGCTTCGGCCACCGGCTTCATGCCCTGTGCGGCCAGGCCGATGGTGAGGCCGGCGATGGTGGTTTCATCCAGCGGGGTGTCGAGGATGCGGTCGGCGCCGAAGCGCTGCTGCAGGCCGGCGGTGGCGCGGAACACGCCGCCGTTGACGCCCACGTCTTCGCCCAGCACCAGCACCGACTTGTCGTGCTCCAGCTCCCAGGCCAGCGCCTGGGTGATGGCTTCGATGAGGGTGATCGGGGTGTCGGTCATGTTCTGTTCTCCGCGCGCGACGGCAGCGCTGTCGGCGGCGTTGGTATGCGCGCTGGACGCGCCGTTCTTGATCTCATCCATGGCGCTGCTCCAGGGCGATCGCCTGGGCACGCTGGGCCAGCAGGTCCTGCGGCGGGTCGGCATAGAGGAAATCGAACATCGCCTCGACCGGCTGCACCGGCGTGTTGAGGTACAGGTTCACTTCCTCGTCCACGCGCTTGCCGCACTCGGCGGTCCAGGCAGCTTCTTCTTCCTCGCTCCAGACACCGGCGTTGGTCAGGTACTTGCGCAGGCGCAGCATCGGCTCGCGCTGCCAGGCATCCTTCACTTCGGCGTCGTCGCGGTAGCGGCGCGCGTCATCGGCGGTGGTGTGGTCGGACAGGCGGTAGGTCATCAACTCCAGCACGGTGCCGCCGTCGCCGGCCAGCGCACGCTCGCGCGCCTGCAGCATGGCGGTCATCACCGCGATCAGGTCGTTGCCGTCCACCTGCAGGCAGTGCAGGCCGCCGGCCAGGCCCTTCTGTGCCAGCGTCTCGGCACCGGTCTGCGCCGAACGCGGGACCGAGATGGCCCAGCCGTTGTTGACGATGCACAGGATCAGCGGCAGCTTGTAGGCACCGGCCGAATTCAAGGCCGCGTAGAAGTCGGTCTTGGAACTGCCACCGTCGCCGCATACGGCCACTGCGATCTGCGGTTCCTTGTTGAGCTTGAACTTCAGCGCAGCGCCTGCGGCGTGCAGGCACTGGGTGGAAATCGGCACGCAGAACGGGAAGTCCTTGGCGGCATTGCCGCCGTAGTCGTTGCCGCGCTCGTCGCCGCCCCAGTACATCAGCACGTCGTGCGGGCGCACGCCACGCATGAACATCGCGCCGTACTCGCGGTAGGACGGTGCGAACACGTCGTCCTTCTGCATCGAGGCGCCGATGCCGACATGCGCGGCTTCGTGGCCGAGGCAGGCCGCGTAGGTGCCCAGCTTGCCGGTGCGCTGCAGCGCGATCGACTTGCCGTCGAACACGCGCACGAACAGCATCTGCTTGAACATCGGCAGCAACGCGCGTGGGTCGCGCAGGGCTTCGGGCAGGTCATCGCGGACGAGCGTGCCGTCCGTGTCCAGATACTGCAGGTATTCGATCTTGAACTCAGCGGCAACCGTCATTGCGTACTGCACCTTCGACAGAGAAGTTACAAATGATATGAATCGCCATGTTAAGGAATGCGTACGAAAAAGCCGTCCTGCGGCGCAGCACAGCCCACCGGCCTTTGTACCCCCTTCCGGGCGCATGATGCCAATAACTTCAACGTATTCAGCCATTGCTGCAAAGCATCACAAACGACGCTGGGCTGAGCGCCAGTAGAACGGCGCAAACGGTTCCACGCGCAACCACCGTTCCACAGGCCTACCGCACGCCCCGGTACGGTCATCGCGGCTGCCAGCGCGGCGGCAACGCGCTACCCTTGCCGCCCCCGATCTGGTCCCGCCCATGTCCGTCGACAACAACCAACGCGATCTCGAAGCCGGTATCCACACCGATCTGCAGGGGCGGCTGACCTACGGCGGCTACCTGCGGCTGGACCAGCTGCTCAGCGCGCAGCAGCCGCTGTCCAACCCGCCGCATCACGACGAGATGCTCTTCATCATCCAGCACCAGACCTCCGAGCTGTGGTTGAAGCTGCTGGGCCACGAGCTGGGTGCGGCGATCGGCTTCCTGCAGCGCGATGAGGTCTGGCAGTGCCGCAAGGTGCTGGCGCGCAGCAAGCAGGTGCTGCGCCAGCTGACCGAGCAGTGGTCGGTGCTGGAAACGCTCACCCCGTCCGAGTACATGGGCTTCCGCGACGTGCTGGGTCCGTCCTCGGGCTTCCAGTCGCTGCAGTACCGCTACATCGAGTTCCTGCTGGGCAACAAGAACGCGCAGATGCTGCAGGTGTTCGAGCACGACACGGCCGGGCAGGCGCAACTGCGCACCGTGCTGGAGGCGCCGAGCCTGTACGAGGAATTCCTGAAGTACCTGGCCCGCTTCGGCCACGCCGTACCGGCGGTGTACGAGGCGCACGACTGGACCCAGCCGCACGTGGCCGACGACAGCCTGCAGCCGGTCTTCGAACGCATCTACCAGGACACCGACCGCTACTGGCGCGAGTACGCGCTGTGCGAAGACCTGGTGGACCTGGAAACCGCCTTCCAGCTGTGGCGGTTCCGCCACATGCGCACGGTGATGCGGGTGATCGGCTTCAAGCGCGGCACCGGCGGCTCGTCCGGCGTGGGCTTCCTGGCCAAGGCGCTGGAACTGACCTTCTTCCCTGAATTGTTCCAGGTACGCACCACCCTGCAGGCCGCGCCCCCGCCGGATCTGGCCTGATCCCCATTCAGCTTGGCCGCCCGCGGCTGGCTGGATCGTTTCAGATGCAAGTTCAGCGAGCAGGCTGCGACCTGCCTCAAACGGCGTGTATTTGACGTGAACGCCAGAAGTCGGTGATCCTCGCGCGTTGCTTCACCGCACATCGGACGTGCCTCCATCCACCGAACCAGGAATTCCGCATGAGCGTAAACGCCACTGCGAACACCCCAGAGCCGGCGCTGCCGGACTTCAACACCACGATGGGCCACCCGCGCCCGTTGTGGATGCTGTTCATGACCGAGTTCTGGGAGCGCTTTGCGTTCTACGGCATCCGCTGGGCGTTGGTGCTGTACATCGTTGCCCAGTTCTACAACGGCAATGCCGCCGGTGAAGGCGACGCCAGCCGCATCTACGGCGCCTACCTGGCGCTGGTGTACGCCGCAGCGATCTTCGGCGGTTACGTGGCCGACCGGGTACTGGGTTACCAGCGCTCGATCCTGACCGGCGCGATCATCATGGCCGTCGGCCTGTTCATGATCTCGCTGCCGCAGGAGCACATCTTCAAGCTCGGCCTGGCCACGATCATCGTCGGCAACGGTCTGTTCAAGCCCAACATCTCGACCATGGTCGGCAAGCTGTACGGCCTGAAGGACGAACGCCGCGACTCGGGCTTCACCATCTTCTACATGGGCATCAACATCGGCGCGATGATCGCCCCGGTGCTGACCGAGTACCTGGCCCGCAAGGTCTTCGGTACCTCGGAAATGCCGTCCTACAAGGTCGTGTTCATCGCTTCCGGTGTGGGCATGCTGATCTCGCTGGTGTGGTTCTACATCGGTCGTGCCGGCCTGAAGGGCATCGGCGCACCGCCGGCCGGTGCCGAAGGCTTCGGCCGCATCGTCATGGTGCTGGTCGGTTCGCTGTTCGCCATTCCGGTGGCCTACTTCCTGCTCGCCACCGGCGCCACCGCGCTGGCCTGGATCCTCGGCGTGATGTTCGCTGCCTTGGCCGTGCTGCTGCTGGTGGAAGGCATCCGCGAGGGCAAGGTGCAGCGCGACCGCGTGATCGCCATGCTGATCATCTTCGCCTTCAACGTCATGTTCTGGATGTTCTTCGAACAGGCCGGCAGCTCCTTCACCTTCCTGGCCGAGAACATCGTCAACCGCCAGCTGGGTGATTGGACCTTCCCGACCGCGTGGTTCCAGTCGGTCAACTCGGTGGCGATCATCACCCTGGCGCCGATCATCGCCTGGATCTGGGTGGCCCTGGGCCGCGCCAATCCGTCCATCCCGCGCAAGTTCGGCCTCGGCCTGCTGTTCAACGGCGCTGCCTTCGCCCTGCTGATGTTCGCCCTGTCGACCATGGTCGTGGACGGCAAGATCCCGTTCTGGACCCTGTTCATGGTCTACGTCATCCAGTCCGTCGGTGAGCTGTGCCTGTCGCCGATCGGCCTGTCGATGGTGACCAAGCTGGCCCCGGTGCGCCTGGTCGGTTTCGGCATGGGCGGCTGGTTCCTGTCCACCGGCATCGGCAACAACCTGTCGGGCATCTTTGCCGGTGCGGTCAGCGGTGAAGGCGGCATGACGGTCGAATCGGCCCTGAAGGGGTATACCTTCGGATTCTGGGCCTTGATCGGTTCGGGTGTGGTCCTGTTCCTGGTCGCGCCGCTGATCAACAAGCTGATGCATGGCGTGAAGTAATGAGAGGGTAGTGGGCATGCGTACAACGTTCGGTGGTGCAGTGGTGGCAGTGGTGTGTGCGGCGCTGATCGGCGCCTGTTCGCAGCCTCAACCTCCCGCGGCCCCCGAGCCCACGCAGCCCCTCGACACCCGCCCCACCGAGCCACCGGTCGCTGACCCCAGCGAACCGGTGGCCTCGGGCAACACCCCGGCGGCGGCCGACATCGCCGCCATTGCCGGGCTTGGCGCGCAGTTCGACCCGGCCCGCAATCCCGTTGCCGACCTGGAAACGGCCAAGGTCGAGGCCCAGCGCGGCAACAAGCGCATCATCCTGGAAGTGGGCAACGCCGCGTGCGAGCCCTGCCATGCGCTGGATGAAGCCGTGGAAGGCAATGGCGATCTGCGCCGCTTCCGTGATGCCCACTACGTGTGGGTGAAGGTCAACGACAGCGCCGAGAACCCGAACGCGGCGTTCCTCGGCCAGTTTCCGCCGCTCGAAGGCGAGCACCCGCACCTGCTGGTGATCGATGCCGACGGCACCCTGCTGGCACCGCAGCCCAGCGAAGCAATGCGCAAGGGCAATGCCGTGCAGACCGCACGCGTGATGGCGTTCCTCAAGCAGTGGGCGCCTGACCGGTAGCGCTGGACAGTGCCCGGCGGCCCACGGTGCGCTGCCCGGCCATCCACGCGTGGCGTGGATCTACAGATCATTACCCTTCGGCCGTTAATGGCAAGGACCTCACTGCGCCACCCGGCGCGACCGGAGCGCCCATGCACAGCGACCACGCCGAACGCCTGCCCGAACCTGCCAGCCCGTTGGCCGAAGGAGAGGCACCCGATGGCGTGAGCCTGCCTGCGCAGGAAGCCCTGCTGGATGACGCCGGCACCGGCGACGACACGCTGGAGTTGGCACCGCCGCGGCATCGGCTGCCGCAGATCGCCCTGCCCGACAACGTGGTGCTGAAAGGCGCGGTGCAGAAGCTGGTGGAACAGAAGGCGCGGCTGGATCGACTCGCCGCCGAAGGACAGCTGCCCGGCCTGCTGCCGCCGGAATGGCACGGCAACGGCGTGCGTGCGATCGACCTGTCCAGTTTTGTGCAGGGCGTGCTGCCGTTCCTGCAGCCCGCTGAGCGTGGTGAAACCGCACCGGCCCGCCTGCCGGTGCGCCATGTGCTGGGCGACGACAGCCGCTGGGGCCTGGCCGACGTGCCCGAACCGAAGTCACTGGCCTGGTACCTGGCCAGCGATGACCGCGCCAACGCGGGCAGCAAGGATGTCGCCGAGGCTTATCTGGTCGGCGCGCTTGGCCTGGCCTGGATGCAGGAAGGGCGCAGCCGTCCCGGCTTCCTGCGTGCGATGGACCAGGACAGCCTGGCGGCCCGGGTGACCATGCTGGGCTACCCGCCGCCGAGCGAGCTGGCGTTGTACAGCGTGACCGCACACGGCCAGCCACAGATCTGGTGTGTGCATGGGCGGCGCAGGCTGCGTCCGCTGGTGGCGCCATGGCTGAGCGTGCCGCTGCTGACCGCCTATGGCGTGCCCGCACCGGTGGCGTGGCCGGGCAGCTTCCCGCCCGTCGAGGCCGTGGCCGAGGCGATTGCCGCCGCGCGTCCAGGCAAGCTGCTGCCGGAGGTGGATCTGGGCAGAGTGGTGGCGAAGATCGCCGAAGATGCCTCGTCCGAAGCGTGGCAGCCGGTCAGCCTGCTGCAGCTCAACACCTGGTCGCCGCGCTGGCCGTTCTTCCTGGGCACCTTCGTCGGCCTGCCGTCGCTGCTGCTGGTCACTGCCGCACTGGCGTTGCCCGGGGCGGTAGAAGCGGCCACTGTCGCCGCATCGCTGGGCTTTGCCGGTGGCGCCATCGGCGCGCTTGCGGTGCCGTGGATCCATGCGCGGCGCAAGCATCTGAGCTGATCGAGTGGGTCATCCACGCATGGCGTGGATCTACTGGGAAGCGCCATAGCGCACCCACATATGGTGCGGATCCATCCGTGTGCGTGATGCGGTAGATCCACGCCATGCGTGGATGCTCCTCCATCCGCCTCTCAGGGTTCGGCAATCACCCGCAACGCACTGGCATAGCCCTTGGCGAGACTGGTCAGGTCAAGCAGCCGGTTCAACGACAGCAGCAGGCCTGGCTGGCAGGCCTTCAGGCGATGATGCTCAAGCCAGGCCTCGGTGACGGTTTCCAGTGTGGCCAAGGCCTCATCGATGCGCTGCAGGTCGGCATCGCGGTCGATGGGCCCGGTGGTGGGGTGATGGGGGCGTGTCATGGCGAAGCTCCGTAGCGGGCCGCCGGGAAGGCGGCAGGCGATGCGTGGTTGAAAGACCGCTCAAACGCGAAAACGGTGGGCTCGAGGCCCCACGCACCGCCCGCCATAGGGCAGACCCGGCTGCAGAATGGCGCCCACCGTAAGATGGGCACCATGGCTGCAGCGTCGTTACGCGTTTGAGTGACGGGCTTTCAACCCCGGCAGCGGAGCGCCGCTGCGTTCCCACCCTCAGGCTTGTGCAGCCCGCCGTCCAATAGGCAATGCCACTCGATACGCGAATGTCGATACAGCCGCTCTGTCGGTCAGGACTCTACCGGCCCGATGCCGAAACATCAGGTGGTAAACGCGACATGTCGAGTCGAACCCGGCCGAAAGACCGTTCGTCGGCGGGCCATGAACACCGCGCGTTGCACGTCATCAATGGCCTGCGCCGGATCCCTCACAGCGCAGCCCGCGACATCATCCACGCCTGGCGTGGATCCATGTGTCGACCAAGGTCGACACCTACCAAGAGCGGCGGCGGGGGGCGCCGCCCCGGGGTCAGACCCCTTCGCCCATCCGCTCCAGGCCATCGCCGGCCAGGCGCAGGATCAGCTTCTCCAGCACCTGCTCCTCTTCCTCGCTCAGCACCGACATCAGCTTGCGGGTGATCTCGATCACCATCGGCGCGATCGTTTCGTATACCTCGAACCCCGCCGCCGACAGCGCCAACACCGAACGGCGGCGGTCATCGCCATGCGTCTCACGCTTGATGAAACCGCGCTCCAGCAGGCGGGCCACCGCGCGGCTGACCGCGACCTTGTCCATCGCCGTGCGGTCGGAGACCTCGCTGGCCGACGACCCGGGGTACAGCGCCAGGATGGTGATCACCCGCCACTCTGGAATGGCCAGGCCATAGCGGTCGCCGTACAGCTTGGCGATGTTGCCGCTGACCCGGTTGGACAGCACGCTCAGCCGGTACGGCAGGAACTGTTCCAGGTCGAGCAGGACGTGGGAGGCACGCAGGCGGGTGGAAACGGGATCGGCGGGGCTCATGTTGCGGTGCACCTTGCTGGTGGTTTCAAGTGTAACTATAAGTGTTGGGTCCGTACCCTGCATTCTCGCCGGGTCCAACCCCGCCCGCACCTGGTTTGTGCCGATGCGGCACCGATTCGGAGCCACGCCATGAATACCGCAGTCCCGTCCGCCTCGCATCCCAACCCCGGCATGCAGGTCACCACCTTCGAAAACCCGATGGGCATCGACGGCTTCGAGTTCGTCGAATTCGCCGCACCGGCCGGCCGTGGTGCCGAGCTGCACGAGTACTTCCGCAAGATGGGCTTCAGCGCGGTGCTCAAGCACAAGCAGCGTCCGATTACCGTCTATCGCCAGGGCGACGTCAACTTCCTGGTCAATGAAGACCCCGATTCGTTCGCCGCCGACTTCGCTGAAAAGCACGGCCCGTGCGCCTGCGGCTTCGCCATCCGCTTCAAGAAGCCGGGCGCGGAGGTCTACCAGACCGCGCTGGGCAACGGCGCCGAAGCCATCGCCTTCAAGCCGGAGAGCAAGGCGGTCAACGCCCCGGTCATCAAGGGCATCGGTGACTGCATGCTGTACCTGGTGGACCGCTACGGCGATGCCGGCAGCATCTTCGATGGCGACTACGAGCTGATCGCCGGCGCCGAGCTGCGCCCGAAGGGCTTCGGCCTGACCTTCATCGACCACCTGACCCACAACCTGTACTTCGGCAACATGCAGCAGTGGTCGGACTATTACGAGCGCCTGTTCAACTTCCGCGAGATCCGCTACTTCGACATCAAGGGCCTGAAGACCGGCCTGGTGTCCAAGGCGATGACCGCGCCGGATGGCATCGTGCGCATTCCGCTGAACGAATCGTCCGACCCGAAGAGCCAGATCAACGAGTACCTGGATGCGTACAAGGGCGAGGGCATCCAGCACATCGCCTGCTTCACCGAAAACATCTACGAAACGGTCGAAGCCATGCGCGCGCAGGGCGTGGATTTCCTCGACACGCCGGAGACCTACTTCGATGTGATCGACCAGCGCGTGCCGAACCACGGTGAGGACGTCGCCCGCCTGGCGAAGAACAAGATCCTGATCGATGCCGACCCGGAAACCCACCAGCGCAAGCTGCTGCAGATCTTCACCCAGAACTGCATCGGCCCGATCTTCTTCGAGATCATCCAGCGCAAGGGCAACGAAGGCTTCGGCGAAGGCAACTTCACCGCGCTGTTCGAGAGCATCGAACGCGACCAGATCCGCCGCGGCGTGCTGTAAGGTTTCCACAACGGCACCTTCTCCACCGGTAGCGCCGGGCCATGCCCGGCGGCTTTCCCCAGGCTTCCAGGAACCCCCATGTCTTCCTCCATCACCGCCCGCGGCTACCAGTCCGGTTTCGGCAACGAGTTCGCCAGCGAGGCCGTGCCCGGTGCGCTGCCCGTCGGCCAGAACTCGCCGCAGAAGGTGGCCCATGGCCTGTATGCCGAGCAGCTGACCGGTACCGCATTCACCGCACCGCGCGGCAGCAATCGCCGCAGCTGGCTGTACCGGATCCGTCCGGCGGTTACCCACGGTGAGTTCACTCCCTTCGCGCAATCGCAGCTGCAGTGCGATTTCAGTGCACAGCCGGCTTCGCCGAACCAGCTGCGCTGGAGCCCGCTGCCGCTGCCGGAACTGCCCACCGATTTCGTCGAAGGCCTGTACACGATGGGCGGCAACGGTTCGCCCGACGCGCATGCCGGTGTCGGCATCCATCTGTACGCGGCCAACCGTGACATGGTCGGCCGCTACTTCTACGACGCCGACGGCGAACTGCTGATCGTGCCGCAGCTGGGCAGCCTGCGCCTGCTGACCGAGCTGGGCGTGATCAAGATCGAACCGCAGCAGATCGCGGTGATTCCGCGCGGCGTGCGCTTCCGCGTCGAACTGCCGGATGGCCCGAGCCGCGGCTACATCTGCGAGAACTTCGGCGCACTGCTGAAGCTGCCCGACCTGGGCCCGATCGGTTCCAACGGCCTGGCCAATCCGCGCGATTTCGAGACCCCGCATGCCGCGTTCGAAGACGTCGACGGCGATTTCGAACTGATTGCCAAGTTCGACGGCCGCCTGTGGCGTGCGCCGATCAATCATTCGCCTCTGGACGTGGTCGCCTGGCACGGCAACTACGCGCCGTACCGCTATGATCTGCGCCGCTTCAACACCATCGGCTCGATCAGCCACGACCACCCGGATCCGTCGATCTTCCTGGTGCTGCACTCGCCCAGCGATACCCCGGGCACCAGCAACATGGACTTTGCGATCTTCCCGCCGCGCTGGCTGGTGGCGCAGAACACGTTCCGTCCGCCGTGGTTCCACCGCAACATCGCCAGCGAGTTCATGGGCCTGGTGCATGGTGCCTACGACGCCAAGGCCGAAGGCTTCGTGCCGGGCGGTGCGTCGCTGCACAACTGCATGAGCGGCCACGGTCCGGATGCCCCGACCTTCGACAAGGCCTCCAATGCGGACCTGTCCAAGCCGGATGTGATCAAGGACACCATGGCCTTCATGTTCGAGACCCGCGGGGTGATCCGCCCGACCGCGCAGGCGCTGGCAGCAAGCCACTGGCAGGGCGATTACCAGCAGTGCTGGAACGGCCTGCGCAACAATTTCCGTTGATCGTCTGCATCCACGCATGGCGTGGATCTACTGCACCACGCACACGGATGGATCCGCGCCATGTGCGGGTGCGCTATCGCGCTTCCCAGTAGATCCACGCCATGCGTGGATGCTGTTCACCGGTTCAGGCAATGGCCGTGAACGCGCTGCAATGCTCCACCGGCAGCGCCTCCATCAGCCGCTGCCGCACGCGCTGGCAGTATCCTTCCGAGGTCAGCGCCGGCAGCACCTGCAGCGCCGATTGCATCACCCGCAGTACCTCGCCTTCGGCACGCGCCTGCTGCAGGTCGCGGAACAGCGCCGCTGCGTTGGGATGCCGCTGCATCTCCAGGATTCCCAGCACATAGATGCGCGCGGCGACCAACGAGCGGCGGCGCTCGACCGGCGCCGCAGACGCTGGCGTGACTGACGGCGCCAGCGGAGCCGTCATCGCAACCGGCGCAGGTGGCGTGGAGGCGGGTGCGTCCGCAGCGGTCACCAGGTAGCCGCCCTGGATCAGCTGGATCACCATGACTGCCGCGTCCTGCCCAAGCAGTGCGGTCAGCTCGGCGATGCTGCGCTGGCCATCACACAGGATCAGCAGGCGTCGCTGGCGCATGTCCAGCGGTGCGCGGTGGGCCTGCAGCGCGGTTCGGGCGAGGTCGGTCTTGCGCGGTTGCATGGGGAGGACAGCCAAGTCGGTGCTCGCCCAGCCTGAATGAGGGCGATGAAACCGCGATGACAATGCAGCGCCTGCACGCCGGCTGCGGTAGCGTGCACCCACCCTGTGCCAAGGATCCGCACCGATGAAGCATCTCCCGATGGCCGGCCTGCTGCTGTTGTCGTTGGCCGCCTGCAACCGTAGTCCCGACACCGCCGCACCGGCAGCGCCGCCGGCGGCCACCGCACCGGCGAAGGATGCCTCCGTTCCCGCCGACGCCGACCTGGCCACCGCTTCGCCGGTGGATCCGCGCAGCGACAGCCCGGCACGCCTGGATGGCTTCGGCGGCGCCACGCTGGGCGCAGGCATCGCCGAGGTCCGCAGTGGCTTCGGCACCCCCTTGCAGGGTCTGGGTACCGACGCCACGGGCAAGCCGCTGCCTGCCGACGATGCCAATGAAGGCTGCTACTTCCTGCGCCCGCAGGGGGCCGAAGACCCGCGCCTGATGTTCGAGGCGCGCAAGCTGGTCCGCTACGACGTACGCAGCCCGTCCATCGTCGCTCCCGGTGGCGGCCGGGTCGGCATGACCTTGGGCGAGCTGCAGGTGCTCTATCCCGAGCGCGCCGACGTCGGTCCTGACAAGTACGACGACAAGGCCCAGCACCTGCGCGTGCGCCCGGCGCAGGACGGAGCGGCGATCATCGATTTCGCCCTCGGCGCTGACGGCAAGGTCGGCGCCTGGCGGGTCGGCAGGACCCCGCAGGTGGACTACGCCGAAGGCTGCGGCTGATCGGCCATCCTCGGCTCACCCGCCGCGGGTGGGCCGAGCGTAGAATCGCGCCACGACCGCTGGGGAGCGCCCGATGATCGCTATTGCCATTGCCTGGTTCCTGCTCGGCCTGCTGTTGCTGGCCCTGGGTGGGGACTCCATCGTCAAAGCCGTGTCCGGCCTGGCGCAGCGTTTCGGCGCCAGTGCATTCACCGCAGGCCTGCTGTTGCTGGGTATCACCACCTCGCTGCCGGAGCTGGCGGTCAACGCCCGCGCGCTGGTGGTGGGCCAGCCGGAGCTGGCCTTGGGCAATGCCGTCGGCAGCAGCGTGGTCAATCTCGGCCTGACCATGGCGGTGGCCGCGATGGTCGCGCCGTTGCTGCTGCGCGCGCGCCTGCAGGCCGTGCTGTGGTGGGGGCTGCTGGCCGCGGGCCTGCTGCTGATCGTGTTCGGGCTCGATGGCCGCCTGCTGCGCTGGGAGGCCGGCGTGCTGGTGGCCGGGTTCGTGGTGGTGCAGTTCCTGCTGCTGCGTCGCGGACGCCATGAGAGCGCCGAGGTACAGGCGATCATTGCCGAGTCAGCCCTGAGCCGCACCAGCCTGCCGTTGAACGTACTGCGCCTGCTGGTTGCCGCACTGGCGTTGTATTGGGGCGCGCGCCTGGTGGTCGGTGCCGCCGCTGATTTCGGCGCCGCGCTGGGCTGGACGCCGCTGCTGGTGGGTCTGCTGCCGGTGGCGATCGGCACTGCGTTGCCGGAGGTGGCGGCCGCGGTCGCGGCAGCACGCCGTGGTCACGGCGACATGGTGCTGGGCCACGTGCTCGGCTCCAGCGTGGTCAACCTGATGCTGGTGATCGGTGCGATGGGGCTGCTGCAGCCGCTGGCGTTGCCAGCCTCGTTCGTGCGCCTGGAACTGCCGGCGCTGCTGGCCTTCGCACTGGTGCTGTACCCGATGCTGCGCGGCGACCTGCGCATCAGCCGCATCGAAGGTGCGGTGCTGCTGGGCGCGTTCGTGGCCTGGCTGGGGCTGGAAATCGCGCTGGTCACACCGGTCTGAGGTAGTGCCGGCCGCTGCCCGGCAACTTCGGCGAACTCGCAGCCAGGCATGGCCTGGCTCTACTGGCGGTTATCCGGGGTCGTGCCGACCAACGGTCGGCACCCACCGTCAACGCGCGGTGGTTTCCTCTTCCCGCTCCGGTTCCGGCGGGGGCAGCTGCTCGTCTTCGGCACGCTCGTTGCCCGGCAGGCTGGGGCGCGTTTCCATCAGCAGCGACAGTGCGGCCTTGGCCATCAGGTGCGCGCTGATCGGTGCGGTGATGAACAGGAACACGGTGATCAGCAGCTCGCGCGGCTGCGGGTCCTGGCCCAGGAAGATGTGGTAGCACACCGAGCACACCAGCACGCAGCCCACGCCCAGCGTGCTGGCCTTGGTCGGTGCGTGCAGGCGCTTGAAGAAGGTGGACAGCTTCACCAGGCCCAGTGCGCCGACCAGGATGAAGAAGCAGCCGAACAGCAGCAGGATCGACAGCGCGATCTGGATGAAGGTGATCATTCGACGATGTCCCGGCGCAGCACGAACTTGCTCAGCACCACGGTGCTGCCGAAGCCGAGCATGGCGATGATCAGTGCCGCCTCGAAGTAGATCGCCGAATTGAGGTACATGCCGAACAGCATCAGCTCGGCGATGGCGGTCACCGACAGCGTATCCAGTGCAAGGATGCGGTCGGGCACGGTCGGCCCGCGCAGCAGGCGCCAGGTGGCCAGCAGCATGGCCAGGCCGACCACGTGCATGCACACCACCAGGGTGGTCTGGATGATCTGGAATCCAGTCATGGGAAGATCTCCATCAACGGGGCTTCATAACGGCGCTTGATCGTGTCGATCAGCTCCTGCGGGTCTTCCAGGTGCAGCACGTGCACCAGCAGGAATTTGCGGTCGTCGCTGAGGGCGGCCGACACCGTGCCGGGGGTCAGGGTGATCATGCTGGTCAGCGCGGCGATGCCGTGGATGTTGGCGATGTCCAGCGGCAGCCAGATGAAGCCAGGGTGGATGTTCTTTTCCGGGCCCAGCACCTGGATGGCCACGCGGATGTTGGACATCAGGATGTCCAACAGGGTCACGAACAGCAGCTTCGGCAGCGGCCGCAGGGTGCCGATGCGGGCGAACTCGCGGTCCAGGCGCGCGGCGAACAGCGGAATGACCACGCCCAGCAGCAGGCCCAGCAGGAACTGGCCAAGCGTGAAGCTGTCGGACATCAACAGCCAGAACACCACCACCATCACGCTCAGCGCGGGCGAGGGCAGCAGGCGGCGGATCGGGGAACGCTTGGCGGTCATGGCTGGCGGATCTCCGGCGTGGTCGCGCGCAGCTGCTGCACGTAGTCGCCCGGCTGCAGCAGCTGGGTGGCGATGGCGTCGGTGTGCTGCATCAGCGGGGCAGCGAACAAGGTCATGCCGATGCCGTACGCCAGCAGGATGCAGGCCGCAAACAGCTCCACACGACGCAGTGGTGCCTTGCGCGGTGGCGGTGCATCGGGATCGGGCAGCGGCACGCGCCAGAACAGGCGGATGCCGCCGCGGGTCAGGCCCATGATGACCAGCAGGCTGCTGACCAGCACTGCGGTCCATACCGCGCCGGTGTACTGCGCCGGCATGCCGGCCAACAGCGCGGCCTTGGCCAGGAAGCCGGACAGCGGCGGCAGGCCGGCCACCGACACCGCCGCAATCAGGAACAGCACGGCCGGGGTCTCCTTGCCGGGCATCGGTGCGATCACTTCCTTGCGGTCGCTGGCGCCGCCACGGCGGCGTCGGATCAGGTCGGCGACCAGGAACAGTGCGGCGGCGACGAAGCTGCTGTGCGGCAGGTAGTACAGGCCGGCCGACAGCACCTCAGGCGTGCCCACCGAGAAGGCGATGAACAACGTGGCCGCCGAGACGATCACCAGATACGAAATCAGCACGCGCAGGCGCGCGGCGGCCAACGCGCCCAGGCCACCCAGCACCAGCGACGCTACGCCGGCCCACAGCAGCCAGTCGCGGCCGTAGCCGGCCATCGCCCCCGCATCCTCGCCGAACCACAGCATCTGGATGCGCAGCACGGCATACAGGCCCACTTTGGTCATGATCGCAAACAGCGCCGCCACCGCCGCCGGCGCACGCGCATACGATTCGGGCAACCACAGGTACAGCGGCATCAGCGCGGCCTTGGCACAGAACACCAGCAGCAACAGGCCCATGGTCGCCTTCACCAGGGTCAGCTGCGCAGGCGGCACTTCGGCGATGCGCTGCGACAGCTCGGCCATGTTCAATGAACCCAGCGAGGCGTACAGCAGGCCCAGTGCGATCAGGAACAGGGTCGAGGCGGTGACGTTGAACACCACGTAGTGCAGGCCGATGCGCATGCGCAGGCCACGGCCGCCACTGAGCAGCAGGCCGTAAGAGGCGATCAGCATCACCTCGAAGAATACAAACAGGTTGAAGATGTCGCCGGTCAGGAAGGCGCCGTTGAGGCCGACCAGCTGGAACTGGAACAGCGCATGGAAGTGCGGTGCGCGCCGGTCCCAACCCGAACACGCATGCAGCAGGCAGGGGATGGCCAGCAGCAGGGTGGTCAGCAGCATCCACGCCGACAGCCGGTCGGCCACCAGTGCGATGCCCAGGCGCGACGGCCAGTCACCCAGCAGGTACACGCGGATGTCGCCGCCAGCGGTGTCGGCGAACAACAGGCCGACCACCACCGCCAGCGCGCCCAGTGCGGTCCACGCCACGGCGCGCTGCACCTTCGGCCCATAGCGGCGGTGTTCGACGAACAGCGACAGCGCAGCGCCGAGCAGCGGTACCAGGATCGGCAGGATCACCAGATGATTCATGCGCGGTCCTCGCCCCGGCGCGGCGGTGCATCGTCGTCCGGCTCGTGCGCGTCCACGTGGTCACTGTGGTTGTCGCTGCGGCTGCGCATGGCCAGCACGATGCTGACGGCGGTCATCGCAAAGGCAATGACGATGGCGGTCAGCACCAGCGCCTGTGGCAGCGGATCGGTGTAGTTGCCCAGGTGGCTCTCCACGCCTTCCTGCAGCACCGGCGCCTTGCCCTGCACCACGCGGCCACCGGCGAAGATCAGCAGGTTGGTGGCGTAGGACAGGAAGGTCATGCCGAGGATCACATCGAAGCTGCGCGCGCGCAGCAGCAGGTAGATGCCGATGGCGGTCAGCACGCCGATCGCAGAGGCCAGGGCCAGTTCCATCAGTGCATCTCCCCCGTTCGTGCCGAGCGGCGTTGCAGGTCGATCTCGCCCTTGCGCGCGGTGCGCGTCCGCGAGGGTTTGACGGTGGCCATCATCGACAGCATCAGCATCGCGCCACCGAACACCACCAGGTACACGCCGATATCAAAACCAATCGCGCTGGCCAGCGGTACATCGCCGATCAACGGCAGGTGCAGGTCCAGGTGGCCGCTGGTCAGGAACGGCACGCCGAACAGCATCGACGCGGCGCCACTGAGGATGGCGATCAGCAGGCCGGTGCCGATGCAGCGGATGTAATCGAAGCCGAAGCGTGACTCCACCGAGGCGGTGCCCTGGATCACGTACTGGATCAGCAGCGGCACCGCCAGCACCAGGCCGGCGATGAAGCCGCCGCCCGGCGCGTTGTGGCCGCGCAGGAACAGGAAGATGGAGACCGTCAGGGTCAGCGGGAACATGATCTGGGCCAGATCGGCCGGCACCGGCAGCTTGATCGGCGGACCGGGCATGATCTGCTCCGGCGCCATCCGCGTGCGACGCAGCAGTGCATGCACGACCAATGCGGCAATGCCGAACACGGTGATCTCGCCGAAGGTATCGAAGCCGCGGAAGTCGACCAGGATCACGTTGACCACGTTCTGGCCGTACGCCTCGGGCAGGGCGCGGGCAAGCAGCTCGCCGGCCATGGTGTTCGGCGGCAGGGTCATCGCGCTGTAGGCCAGCGCGCCCAGGCCGGCACCGGCCACGATCGCGATCAGCGCATCACGGCGCTTGCGCCAGCGCGGCCGCTCCGGGCCGGACTGTGCCGGCAGGTAGTTCATGCCCAGCAGCATCAGCACCAGGGTCACCATCTCCACCAGCAGCTGGGTCAGCGCCAGGTCCGGTGCGGACAGGAACACGAAGGTCAGCGCCACCATCAGGCCGACGCCGCCGACCAGCAGCACGGCCAGCAGGCGCTGCTTGTACATGCGCAGGGTCGCCACCGCGCAGGACATCATCACCAGCCACAACGCCCAGCCCAGCAGCGGTATCGGCTGCGGTCTGGTCCATTCCGGCGAGGCCGGGTTGGCGATGTAGGGCGCGGCGGCGACCACGATCGCCACCAGCACCAGGCCCAGCAGCATGCGCTGCAGGCTGCCGTTGGCGATGCCGGCGGTCAACCGCTGCGCACCGGCCGACAGCAGGTCCAGCTGGTGGTGGAAGACGTTGCGTCCGGGCGTGGTGTTGGTTACCGCGTGCAGATCGATCAGCTTGCGCAGGCCGAAGTAGAGGGCCACGCCACCGACCACGCCAGCGGCGCTCATCGCCAGCGGCAGGTTGAAGCCATGCCAGATCGACAGGTTGTACTCGGGCATCGCGCTGCCGAGGATCGAGGCGGCTGCAGCGTGCAGTACCGGGGCCACGGTCACGGCCGGGGCGATACCCACCGCCACGCAGATCACCACCAGGATTTCCACCGGTACCTTCATCCAGCGCGGCGGCTCGTGCGGCACGCGGTCCAGGCCATGCGGGCCCTTGCCGAAGAACGTGTCGTGCACGAAGCGCAGGCTGTAGGCCACGCCGAACACACCAGCCAGCAGCGCGGCGATCGACACCGCCGTGCGCATGGTGTCGGTGCCGCCCGCCGAGAGCGCTTCGGCGAACAGCATTTCCTTGGACAGGAAGCCGTTGAGCAGCGGGATGCCGGCCATCGCCAGCGAGGCGATGATCGCCAGCGCGCTGGTGAACGGCATCAGCCTGCGCAGGCCACCCAGCTTGCGCATGTCACGGGTGCCGGTCTCGTGGTCGATGATGCCGGCGGCCATGAACAGCGAGGCCTTGAAGGTGGCGTGGTTGATGATGTGGAACACGCCGGCGACCACCGCCATCGGCGTGGACAGGCCGAACAGCAGGGTGATCAGGCCCAGGTGCGAGATCGTCGAATAGGCCAGCAGGCCCTTCAGGTCATGCTGGAAGATCGCGTTCCAGGCACCGATCAGCAGGGTGATCGCACCGATGCCGCTGACCGTGTAGAAGAACAGATCGCTGCCGGCCAATGCCGGATGCAGGCGCGCCAGCAAGAAGACGCCCGCCTTCACCATGGTGGCCGAGTGCAGGTAGGCCGACACCGGGGTGGGGGCGGCCATCGCGTGCGGCAGCCAGAAGTGGAACGGGAACTGCGCGCTCTTGGTGAAGATGCCCGCCAGCACCAGGAACAGGGCATAGGGGTACAGCGCGCTGGCGCGGATCTGCTCGCCGGCGGCCAGCACCACGTCCAGGTCGAAGCTGCCGACGATGCGGCCGATCAGCAGCACGCCGGCCAGCAGCGCCAGGCCGCCGCCACCGGTGATCACCAGCGCCATCCGCGCGCCCTCGCGCGCGTCCTGGCGGTGCGACCAGAAACCGATCAGCAGGAACGAGCTGATGCTGGTCATTTCCCAGAAGACCATCAGCAGCAACAGGTTGCCCGACAGCACCATGCCCAGCATGGCGCCCATGAACAGCAACAGGTAGGTATAGAAGCGGTGCGCGTTGTCCTGGCTGCTGAGGTAATAGCGCGCATACAGCACCACCAGCGCGCCGATGCCCAGCACCAGCCCCGCGAACATCCAGGCCAGGCCATCCAGGCGCAGGGTGAAGTCCAGGCCGATCTGCGGCAGCCACGGAACCATCGTGCGCACCACCTGGCCATCAAGCACCGATGGGGTCAGCCAGGCGAGAATCGCCAGCCCGCCCAACGGCGCCAGCGCCGCCAGCCAGGCAGCAGTCGAGCGCGAACTACGGGGGAAGGCTGCGACAGCCACTGCCATGAGGAACGGCAGGGCCAGCAGCAGGGGCAGGCTGGGGAGCATGCAGGGAATCCATGATTCACGAGCAGGTCAGGGAGCATAACAGGCTGCCAAATGTCGCCGAAACCCATTGAACAGCGATCAATTGCATGTAACGTGCGCTGATTCATTTTTTCTGCGATGCAGCATGCCGCGCGGATGACCCATCAGGACCCGGTGGGCAGGTCCACCCTACGCCCACGCAGGGACAGCGCAGCCCCTGTCGCACAGGGACCGGCGCCGCTGGGCGGGGCAAGGTGAGGAGGTCACCGCGGCAGGCTGGCAGGCGCGCCGTGCAGTGTCGGTGACGGGATCTGCCCGTTCAGGAAACGAAGGCGTCGACGCGGCGACGCTGGTCAGTAGCGCCAGTCGAGCTTGCGATAGGCCTTGGCCATCACCCACGCCGGGCCGATCAGCAGGTAGGTCAGGTCGGTCAGGAAGCTGGGCTTGCGGCCTTCGAACTTGTGGCCGATGAACTGCGCGATCCAGGCGACGACGAATACGCCGATGGCCAGCGAGCGCAGGTTGTGCAGGCCGATTTCTGCTTCCAGCAGTCGGCACAGGCAGCCGAACACGAAGAACTGGATGAGCATGCCGATGCCCAGCGGACGCGACAGCTTGTTGTAGAAGCACCACGCGCTGAACATCGCGAACGCCGACCAGATGCCGTACTGGAACCAGGTGATCAGCGGCGGCACGCACCACAACAGGGCCACCACCGACCACAGGATCGCCGGCACCGCCACCACGTGGATGCGCTGGTTGATGGCATTGCGGTGGTCGTCGGAATAGCTGGCGAAATAGCGGTCGATCGGCCGCGCAAGCTCGGTGGTGGTCTGCATGCGGCCAGCATACCCCGGCCGGGGCCGGCAGTAGAGCCAGGCCATGCCTGGCTGCATGTTCGCGGGGTTGCCGGCCAGCGGCCGGCACTGCCAACCGCCAGTAGAGCCAGGCCATGCCTGGCTGCAGTTTCGCCGGGGTTGCCGGCCAGCGGCCGGCACTACCAACCGTCAGTAGAGCCAGGCCATGCCTGGCTGCAGGTTCGCGGGGTTGCTGGCCAGCGGCCGGCACTACCGCACTCAGAACGCCCCCGCCACGCGGGCCGGGGGCGCAGGGGGATCAGTCGACGCTGATCCCGGCCAGACGCTGCAGCGCCTCGGCGTACTTGGCGCGGGTGCGCTCGATGATCTCCGCCGGGATGCTCGGGCCCGGGGCGGTCTTGCCCCAGTCCAGCGTCTCCAGGTAGTCACGCACGAACTGCTTGTCGTAGCTCGGCGGGCTGGTGCCCACTTCGTACTCGTCGGCAGGCCAGTAGCGCGAGGAATCCGGCGTCAGCATCTCGTCCATGATGTACAGGCGACCGTCGGCGTCGGTACCGAACTCGAACTTGGTGTCGGCCAGGATGATGCCGTGCTCGCGTGCGTAATCGGCCGCGAACTTGTAGATGCGCAGCGTCGCGTCGCGCACCCGCTCGGCCATCTCCGCACCGACCGTCTTCACCATCGCGTCGAAGTCGATGTTCTCGTCATGGTCGCCAACGGCGGCCTTGGTCGAGGGCGTGAAGATCGGCTCGGGCAGCTGTTCGGCCTGGCGCAGGCCATCGGGCAGGTCGATGCCGCTGACCTTGCCGGTGCGCTGGTAGTCCTTCCAGCCGCTGCCGATCAGGTAGCCACGGGCGATGGCTTCCACCGGTACCGGCTTCAGCTTGCGGGTGACCACCGCACGCTTGGCGTACAGGGCCGCGTCCACGCCCTCGGGCAGCACGCTGGCCACATCGATGCCGGTCAGGTGGTTGGGCATCAGGTGCGCGGTCTTGGCGAACCAGAAGTTGGAGACCTGGCAGAGCATCTCGCCCTTGCCCGGGATCGGGTCGGGCAGGACCACATCGAACGCCGACAGGCGATCGGTGGCGACCATCAAGAGGTAGTCCCCCGGTGGGGTCCCGGCTGGCAGCCGCTCGCGCGGGATATCGAACACGTCACGCACCTTGCCGCGGTGGCGCAAGGGCAGGCCGGGGAGATCGGATTGCAACAGCGTGGTTGGCACGGGCACTCCTGGGGCTTCGTCGATACGGCTGCCCAACGGACCCGGCGGGCCCGCTGACCAGCGGGCGGCCTAGTGTAAAGCGGTCCGGGCCCGCTGTGACGTAAAATGAGCGTCCATTTCGTCGGCCGACCCCGGAGCGCCATGCGCTGGTACGGAAAACTGCTCGGATTCATCGCCGGCGCCCTGCTGTTCCGGCCCAATCCGCTGTTCGGCGCGGTGGTCGGCCTGTTGCTGGGGCATGCCTTCGACAGCGACTGGTTCCGCCTGAACAAGGAGAACCCGTACCGCGAGCTGGGGCTGACCTCCGAGGCCACCGATGCCGAGGTCGAGCGCGCCTACCGCAAGCTGATCTCCCAGTACCACCCCGACAAGCTGGGCGGCGCCGCCCCCGAGCTGCAGCAGCAGGCCGAGCAGAAGTCGCGGCGCATCAACGCCGCCTACGACCGAATCAAGACCCTGCGCAAGCGCTGACCCCATTGCCCCGCCTGCGGGCGGGAGACCCCTTTCCCCGTTCCGAAGGCCCCGGCCATGTCCAACTGCCTCATCGCTCCTTCCATCCTCTCGGCCAACTTCGCCCGCCTGGGCGAGGAAGTCGACAACGTCCTGGCCGCAGGTGCGGACTGGGTCCATTTCGATGTGATGGACAACCACTACGTGCCCAACCTGACCATCGGCCCGATGGTCTGCCAGGCGCTGCGCAAGCACGGCGTCACCGCGCCGATCGACGTGCACCTGATGGTCGAGCCGGTCGACCGCATCATCCCGGACTTCGCCGAGGCCGGTGCCACCTACATCAGCTTCCACCCGGAGGCCAGCCGCCACGTGCACCGCACCATCCAGCTGATCCGCTCGCTGGGCTGCAAGCCGGGCATCGTGCTCAACCCGGCCACCCCGGTGGACATCCTCGACTGGGTGCTGGACGACCTCGACCTGGTGCTGCTGATGTCGGTCAACCCGGGCTTCGGCGGCCAGGCCTTCATTCCGTCGGCCTTGGACAAGCTGCGCGTGGTGCGCCAGAAGATCGATGCCAGCGGCCGTGACATCCGCCTGGAGATCGATGGTGGCGTGAAGGCCGACAACATCGGCGAGATCGCCGCCGCTGGCGCCGACACGTTCGTCGCCGGCTCGGCCATCTTCAACGCCAAGACCAGCTACCAGGACGTGATCGCGCAGATGCGCGCCAACGTCGCTGCAGCGCGCTGACAAAAAGGGGACGGAGGGGATTAAGCTCGTTCAATTCCCTCCATTCCCTCTTCGCCCATGACACTGTTGAACATCCGCCCGGCCACCGTCACCGACGCCGGCCTGATCCTTCGGTTCATCCGCGAACTGGCGATCTACGAGAAGGCCGAGCAGTCGGTGCAGACCGATGAGATCGGCATCGCCGAAAGCCTGTTCGGCGCCGACGCCACCGCCCGCGCGCTGGTCTGCGAGGCGAACGGCGAAGCCATCGGCTACGCGGTGTATTTCTACAACTATTCCACTTGGCTGGGGCGCAAGGGCATCTACCTGGAAGACCTGTACGTGAGCCCGGAAAAACGCGGCTCCGGCGCGGGCAAAGCGCTGCTGAAGTACATCGCCCGCCAGGCGGTAGCTGAAGGTTGTGGTCGCTTCGAATGGTCAGTGCTGGACTGGAACACGCCGGCCATCGACTTCTACACCGCAGCCGGCGCCAGACCGCAGGACGAGTGGACGGTGTACCGGTTGGAAGGTGAGGCGCTGAAGGCATTCGCCGGGTAGGCCGAGTCCTGGCGACTGGTGTGCCGATGAAATACGCCATTGCCGCACTCCGCCAGCGGCTGCCGGCCTCGATTGCTGTCTGCAGGCAGGCGCTGGAGGCTGCCGGCGGTGACCTGTCACAGGCGCACGCCTTGGTGGTTGATCAGCTCGTGGCCGATTACGGGCACCGCACAGGGTTGGGGGTCGCCGAGGCCGCCATTGAGCTGCAGGCCGCTGGCCATGACGTGGAACGCGCCATGATGCTTTGGCGTCGCCGCCACCCATCACCGCCACCGCGGCCATTCGCGGCGCTTGAAAAGGGATGGGCGCTGGCAGCGGAGCTGGCTTCGGTGGACACCGGGTTGCGCTGCTTCGCCCATGTCATTCCTGGCGAACAAGACACCTACGAGCT
This sequence comes from Stenotrophomonas sp. 1278, assembly GCF_029892765.1. Classification (NCBI taxonomy): domain Bacteria; kingdom Pseudomonadati; phylum Pseudomonadota; class Gammaproteobacteria; order Lysobacterales; family Lysobacteraceae; genus Stenotrophomonas; species Stenotrophomonas sp. 1278. Next base: position 26,701 of record NZ_JARXWD010000005.1, on the reverse strand, counting down.
GCGCATGATCACCCATGCCGCACGCTTCACCGAGACCGCCTATGGCTTCGACTACGACTACGCCATGCAGGACGCGCAGACGCGGGTGGGACGCAGGTTCGTAACCGGAATTCCGGCGCTCGACCTTCTGTTGCAGGAGTACGCAATTGATGAAGCGATGTTGTGCAGCATCAATGCCTTCGACAGCTGCCTCCTGCACGGTCCCATCGAGGCTTACCTGTAAGCCGATATGCAGCGCCGCGCAGCAAAAAAAAGGCCACGCCAAACACTGGCGTGGCCTTGCTGCATGCGTGGGAGGCTGATCCTGCCTCCATCCGTCGTCCCTGCTATGGCCTTCCATTCTCCCGGTGGCCGATGACACCTGCATGACATGCCGCGCGGGCGAGCCCAGCGCCCTGACCTGAACGGTGGCCGCTGCCTTTCACTGGCCCCGAACGCGCGGTTGCTAGCCTGTGCCGCCCTTCCCTGGAAGCACCGCATGAGCACCCCCCGCTGGCGCCTGATCCTCAACGGCAAGTCCGCAGGCAACGATGACCTGCGCGAGGCCGTGGGCCACTGGCGCGAACGCGGCGTGCAGCTGGAAGTGCGGGTGACCTGGGAAGACGGTGATGCCGAGCGCTATGTCGCCGAGGCCATCGACCACGGCGTGGACGTGATCGTGGCGGCCGGTGGCGACGGCACGCTGAGCGCGGTGGCCGAGACGCTGGCCCATCGCGACGAGCCGGCTGAGGCGCTGCCTTCGCTGGCGCTGGTACCGATGGGTACCGCCAACGATTTCGCCACCGCTGCGGGCATTCCGGTGGAGCCGCAGGAGGCCTTCGCACTGGTTGCCAGCGGCCACCCACGCCCCATGGATCTGCTGCGCGTCGATGCCGACGGCAAGCCATGGTGGTGCGCCAACCTCGCCAGCGGTGGCTTCGGCACCCAGGTCACGGTGGAAACCGATGCCGGCTTGAAGAAGATGCTCGGCGGCCTGGCCTATGTCATCACCGGTATCGCCAAGCTCGGCCGCATCGAACCCATCACCGCACGCCTGAGCGGGCCGGACTTCCAGTGGGAAGGTGGGTTCATCGCGCTGGGTATCGGCAACGGCCGTCAAGCCGGTGGCGGCCAGCAGCTGTGCCCCCAGGCACTGATCGATGACGGCCTGCTGGACGTCACCGTGGTGCCGGAGCTGGAGGGTGAAGTCGCAGCCACCCTTGGGCAGATGCTGACCGGCGGCAAGGAGGCGGCGCTGGAACGTGTCGCCACGCGCGCGCAGCTGCCGTGGCTGCAGATCGACGCACCGCAGCCGTTGACGTTGAACCTGGACGGCGAACCGGTGCAGGCACGCCGCTTCCGCATCGACTGCGTGGCGGGCAGGGTGCGGATGCATCTGCCGGATGACTGCGTGCTGCTTTCCGGCAGCTGAGACAGGAATCAGAGCAGCGGAATGTCTTCTTCCTTGCTCGGGAATTTGAAGGCCTCGCGCTTCCTGCGGATGTGTTCGGGCATCGGCGGGCGGGGGATGTTGCGCTCAGCCAGCCATTGCTGGCACTTCTTCTGCCACGGCAGGTTGTCGGGCGTGGTGATTTCCCAGTAGATGTCTTCGACCATCAATTGCCGAGCAGATTTGCCCGAACTTTCCGATACGTGCTCGGGAATGGTGGGGTCTGCGCCGTGCTCCAGCAACCAGTAGGCGTAGTCGAATCCGCCTCTTCCCGTGTACCAGCTCAGAACAGTGTCGTCTCCCAGGCTTCTGCGGTTGGATCCATTCACGTCTGCGCCGTGATTGACCAGGGTCTGGACATTCTTCCACTGGTTCCCGCTGATGAAGGCTTGGAAGAGAAGCGTTTCATTGTTGACGTTTCGTGTGTTGGGATCTCCACCGTGCTTCAGCAGCAATTCCAGGAACCGAGGGTCGTCCATCTTTGCTGCGTAGACCATGGCGTTGTCGAACCTGATCAGTTCTCCGTGCATCTGTTTCGATTCACGCGCATTGGGGTCTGCTCCGACATCGAGCAGTGCTTTGAGTCCCTCGATGTTGCGGGTCCGCAGCGGCCATGCAATCAGAGGGATTCCATCCCGCGTTGAAAACGCTTTGTCCGGGTTGACGCCTTCTTCCTTTACGAGGTGGTGTATAGCATTGGCGTCGCCGTCTTCAGCAGCGATGGCGAGTCGTAACGCAGCACCCTCGAAATAGTTTTCGGCATCATGTGCAGACGTTCCAGAGCACCCCATCACAAGCAGAAGTGTGATCCATGCCGCGCTTGCGAGGAATTTTGTCGTCATATTGTGAAGAATGACGGTCATGTTTTTCCTATCGATTCGCTGATGAGGTGACACTAGCAAAAGGTTCTGGTAATCCATAGGTGCTGCGAAACAGGCGGCACTTCAAAGTGCAATGGAGCTTGCCATGAGTGGTTCGGAGAACGAGACGCGTGCGCGCGCAGTCAACGAGCAGAATCTTCTCGTACAGAAGTTGCGCGAAAGTGGGAATGAAGAAGAGGCCGAGCGCCTGCAGGAAACCTACCATGCGCGTGAAATGGCGGGACTGGCTGCTGACGTGTATAAGTCGGCGAAGCACGAGGGAGAGCCCCCGGTAGGATGGACGCGCGCAAGTAGTGATCCCGACGCACTCCGTAAGGCCGGTATCAACATCTCGGACGCCGAACTCAAGGAAATGCTTCAGCCGAGGAGGTCGGGGTTCCGTGCTGAAATCTACATCCCGGACAAGCGCGTCTTTGGCGAGGATGCGAAACCTGTCGTGGTCTACAAGGGATCTACGGGTGAGATTGTTGACCCTCTGGCGCCCGATGGAAAACGTGAATCCGGCGGCGAGGATTTCCTCAACAACGGCCAGCAGGGCATCGGCATGCGCAGCGATTACTACGATCGCGCGATGGAACTTGCCGTAGCCATGAACAGACGCCTGCCCGGTGGCTTCGAAATCGCCGGTCACTCCCTCGGTGGCGGCATGGCATCCGCCGCGTCCGCAGTCACCGGCGCACGTGCCACCACGTTCAACGCCGCCGGCCTGCATCCGGCCACCCCGGCGCGTTTCGCCAAGGACAACGGCCTGCCGACCTTCGATACGCAGCAGACCGTGCACACCTACCAGACCACCGGTGAAGTGCTGAACGATGTGCAGAACGGCATGCACCGCCTGAGCGAGCAGCAGCGTCGTGGCTACGGCGTGCTTGCCAACGAGCTGGGCATGGTGCTGAAGGATCCGGCCATGCAGAAGGTCGTCGGTGAAAAGCTGCGCGAGATGCTGCCCCCGGGGGCGCAGACCTCCGCCGCACAGTTCATCGAACAACTGGCGAGCCAACCGGGCCAGCAGGCGCTGCGCGATATTCCGCTCGCGGCAGGGCGCCTGGAATTGTTGCTTGATCCCAAGACCCGCGATGCGCAAGGGGCGCTCGTCGATCGCCCGCACGTGGCGCCGCCCAGCCAGGTGGCGGAACTGGCGGGGCCGTTGTCCACTGTGCTGCACGCCACGGCCTACGGCATGCGTAGCGGTCGCCTGGCCGGCGAGCAGGTCGAGCGGGCGGGCGCTGCCACTGCCCAGGTGCTGGACAGAACGGGCGATGGCGTCGAGCGCGTGCTGAAGACCGAGGGCATGGTCATCGGCCAGGTAGTGAACATGGGTTCGGCCAGCCTGCAGTTGGGTACCCGGGCGACGAGCACGGTGGTTGCTTCGGGGCGCGAACTGACCGGAAGCATCGAATCCACCCTGCACCGCGTCGAATCGCAGACCCGCTCCCATGGCCTCTCCGCACTATCGTGGGTCGCTGGCCGGGTGGGCGCGGACAACGTCGCCGGCAGGCTTGCCAGGCAGGCCGAAGACGTCCGTGACCACGGCGAGCAACATGCGCAGCATGCGACGAAGCAGGCCCTTGCCGATGCCGCAGGCACGCGCGCGGCGGGCGAGCGCGTGGCCGCCGCCATCAACCACGACGGCCAATGGGTCGCTGGCAAGCTGCAGAACGGGTTCGCCACCGCCGGCGCCCATGTTGACCGCGGCTATGACCTGGTGGCCTCCCATGTGAAGGGCATTACCGACAAGGCGCCGATCACCCTGTCCGCGGTAGGTGGTGCTGCGGTGGGCATCGGGGCTGCTGCTGCGACCCACTTGCCGACCGGCAACCTGGCGTTGGACGCAGCGAAGCTGCACAACCTCGACAAGTCCGAACGCGTCATCCGCGGAATGATGCCGGCCTTCAGTGAGGCGACCGCCCGCCATGGCATGGATCCGACGGTCATCCCCAGCCTGGACTCGGAACTGATCAAGCAGGAGGCCGCCGCCCGGAAACTGGTCGAGCGGCCCCCGCACGTCCAGCCTGCCGCCGAACCCTCGGCGCAGGCGATCGGCATCGACCATCCCTCCCATGCCGGCAACCCCCTGTTTGTGGGTGCCCAGACCGGGGTCCACGCGCTGGACCGCGCCCACAACCGGGTGCCTGACCTGCAGAGCGACCAGCTCGCCGGCGCACTGGCCGTGCAGGCCAGGCGCGAGGGGCTGGAGTCCATTTCCCACGTGGTGCTCAGCGACGACCACAGCCGCGCCTTCGCGGTGGATACGCCCGACCTGAACGCCGCGCACCGTCGCCATGCCCACGTCGAAGTGGCGGCGGGCATGGCCCAGCCGTTGAGCGCGAGCACCGCCCAGATGGACGCGATCAATGCCACTCGCGAGCAGGCGCAGGGGGTGTCGCTGGCCCAGCAGCAGGTGCACGAGACCCAGGAACAGGCACGGCGGATGGGCTAGGGCGGCGCAAACCGCCCGTCGCCAAAGGGTTTCCCTGCGGCCAAAGCTGCGATACAGTCATTGGGTGTCCAGCCTGACGACCCCGCATACCCTTTCTTCCGCACGCCGTTGGTGGCGATGGTGGCCTGTTGCCGTCGTCCGTCCCCATAACGCTGTGTCCCGGAAGGAAAGTCGTCTTGATCTCGCACGCTCAGTTTCAGCAGCAGGCCGCTGAAGGCCACACCCATATTCCCGTTGTCCGCGAAGTGCTGTCCGACCTGGACACGCCGCTTTCGGTCTATCTGAAGCTCGCCGACGGCCCCAATACCTACCTGTTTGAATCCGTCGAAGGCGGCGAGCGCTTTGGTCGTTACTCGATCATCGGCCTGCCGGCACGTCGCGTGTACGCCTTCCACGGCCACACCCTGACGGTGCGCGAGGACGGCCAGGTGGTGGAAACCCGCGAGGTGGCCGATCCGTTTGCCGAGGTCGAGGCGCTGCGCAGTGCTCACTCGGTGCCGAAGCTGGAAGGCCTGCCGGGCTTCACCGGTGGCCTGGTCGGCTGGTTCGGGTTCGAGTGCATCGGCTACATCGAGCCGCGCCTGGCATCGCCGGCCGGCCGCGACGAACTGGGCACTCCGGACATCCTGCTGCTGCACTCCGATGAGCTGGCGGTGTTCGACAACCTGAAGGGCCGGCTGTACCTGATCGTGCACGCCGACCCGCGCCAAGCGGGCGCCTTCGAGCAGGCGCAGGCGCGCCTGGACGCATTGGCGGCCAGGCTGCGCGCGCCGGGTGCCGGCTATCCGGCACCACTCACCAGCGACGTGCTGGACGAGTCCGATTTCGTTTCCGGTTTCACCCGCGAAGGCTTCGTCGATGCAGTCCAGCGCAGCAAGGAGTACATCCGTGCCGGCGACATCTTCCAGGTGGTGCTCAGCCAGCGCCTGAGCGTGCCGTTCAAGGCACGCCCGGTGGATGTGTACCGCGCGCTGCGGGCACTGAATCCCTCGCCCTATATGTACTTCCTCGATGTCGGCGACCTGCAGGTGGTCGGCTCCTCGCCGGAAATCCTGGTGCGTCTGCAGGACGGTGAAGTGACCGTGCGCCCGATCGCCGGCACCCGCCCGCGCGGCGCCACGCCGGAACTGGACCAGGCGCTGGAAGTCGAGCTGCTGGCCGATCCGAAGGAACGCGCCGAGCACCTGATGCTGATCGACCTGGGCCGCAACGACGCCGGCCGCGTGTCCAAAGCCGGTACCGTGGAAGTGGGCGAGCAGTTCGTGATCGAACGCTACAGCCACGTCATGCACATCGTCAGCGAAGTGACCGGGCAGCTGCAGCCGGGCCTGAGCTACGCCGATGTGCTGCGCGCCACCTTCCCGGCCGGTACGGTCAGCGGTGCGCCGAAGATCCGCGCGCTGGAAGTGATCCGCGAACTGGAACCGATCAAGCGCAATGTCTACGCCGGCAGCATCGGTTACATCGGCTGGCACGGCGATGCCGATACCGCGATCGCGATCCGCACCGCCGTGATCAAGGACGGCCGCCTGTACGTGCAGGCCGGCGCCGGCATCGTCTACGACTCGGACCCGGACAAGGAATGGGACGAGACGATGAACAAGGGCCGCGCGCTGTTCCGCGCCGTCGCCCAGGCCGCCAAGGGCCTGTGAGTTCCGCCGTGCTGTGGCCTGCGCCGCAGCACCTCTCGCTGTTTCCGTTCAAGACAAGGAGTACCGCATGAAGCTGCTGAGCGCATTGCTGTGGTCGTCGCTGCTGGCCACGATGGCCCCGTCTGCCTGGGCGCAGGCCAACACCATTCCCTCGCAGCCGCACCTGCTGGTGAAGGGCGAGGGCGCGCGAACGGTGATGCCGGACCGGTTCACCGTCGAACTGCTGGTCAAATCCACCGATCTTCAGCCGGATACAGCGCGCTCGCGCGTGCAGGGCAATGTCGATGCGGTGCTGGGTGCGTTCAAGCGCAACCATGCACTTCCGGCAAGCGTGGTGGCGGACAACCTGACCATCCAGCCGGACTACCGCTACAGCGTGCAGGGCAAGCAGGAATACTTGGGGACACGGGTGAGCCGGCGCCTGAAAGGCAGCTTCGGCACCACCGGCGACCTGCAGGCCTTCCTGCGCGCGGTCGATGCCAGCGATGACCTGCAGATCAGCAGCATGCGGCCTGGCTACTCGAAGGAAGCCGCACTGCGTGGCGAACTCAAGGCCGAAGCGGCAACGCAGACACGCGCCTCCGCCAAGCACCTTGCCACGGCCTATGGCGCGCGCATCACCGGCCTCTACAGCATCTCCGACGTGGCCCCGAACTTCGCCTACGGCGTGCAGGCAGGCAACTGGCCCCGCAGCGGTGACATGGTCACACCGCCCAGCCCGCCGGCTCCTGCACAGACTAGCATCGAGACAACCGGCTCGCGCGCGCGCGAATCCATCGAAGCCGGCCCCATCACCTACACCGAAAACGTGTACGCCATTTTCCTGATAAGCGACGGAACCTGACCATGTTGTGGATGATCGACAACTACGACAGCTTCACCTACAACCTCGTGCAGTACCTGCAGATGCTGGGTGCCGAAGTGAAGGTGGTGCGCAACGATGCGATGAGCGTGGACGAGATCGCCGCGCAGAACCCCGAACGCATCGTCATCTCGCCCGGCCCGTGCACGCCCAACGAAGCGGGCGTGTCGCTGGAGCTGATCCAGCGCCTGGGGCCGACCACGCCGATCCTCGGCGTGTGCCTGGGCCACCAGGGCATCGGCCAGGTCTACGGCGGCACGGTCATCCGTGCCGGCAACATCATGCACGGCAAGACCTCGCCGATCCGCCATGAGGGCAAGGGCGTATTCGCCGGCCTGCCGGACGGTTACCAGGCCACCCGCTACCACTCGCTGGTGGTGGACAAGAACAGCCTGCCCGATGCGCTGGAAGTGACTGCGTGGACCGAGAACGAGGATGGCTCGATCGAAGAGATCATGGGCCTGCGCCACCGCCAGTTCCCGGTGGAGGGCGTGCAGTTCCATCCCGAATCGATCCTCACCGAGCATGGTCACGCGCTGCTGCGCAATTTCCTGCAGCGCCCGGCTGCCTGATCCAAGGAGTATTCCGATGAGCTTCTCCCCCCAGGAAGCCCTGCAACGCACCATCGAACACCGCGAGATCTTCTTCGACGAAATGGTCGACCTGATGCGGCAGATCATGCGCGGCGATGTCTCGCCGATGATGACCGCCGCCATCCTCACCGGCCTGCGCGTGAAGAAGGAAACCATCGACGAGATCGCCGCTGCGGCGACGGTGATGCGCGAATTCGCGCTGGCCGTGCCGGTCGCCGATACCACCCACCTGGTCGACATCGTCGGCACCGGTGGCGATGGCTCGCATACGTTCAACATCTCCACCTGCGCGATGTTCGTTGCTGCTGCCGCCGGCGCGCGCGTAGCCAAGCATGGCAACCGCAGCGTGTCGTCCAAGTCCGGCAGCGCTGATGCGGTCGAGGCATTGGGCGCGGCGATCGAGCTGCAGCCGGCGCAGGTGGCGGCGGCCATCGAACAGACCGGCATCGGTTTCATGTTCGCGCCGATCCACCATCCGTCGATGAAGGTGGTGGCGCCGGTGCGTCGCGAGATGGGCGTGCGCACCATCTTCAACATCCTCGGGCCGCTGACCAACCCGGCCAGCGCACCGTCGGTGCTGATGGGCGTGTTCCATCCCGACCTGGTGGGCATCCAGGCGCGCGTGCTGCGCGAGCTGGGTACCGAGCGTGCGATGGTGGTCTGGGGCCGCGACAACATGGACGAGATCTCGCTTGGCGCCGGCACCCTGGTGGGTGAGCTGCGCGACGGAAAGGTGCGCGAGTACGAGATCCATCCGGAAGACTTCGGCATCACCATGTCGGCCAGCCGCAACCTGCGCGTGGACGGCCCGGAGCAATCCATTGCCATGCTGCGCGCGGTGCTCGACAACGAGCCGGGCCCGGCGCTGGACATCGTCGCCCTGAATGCGGGCGCAGCGTTGTACGTGGCCGGCGTAGCCAGCGATATCGGCGACGGCCTGGCCCGCGCCCGCGCGGTCATCGCCGATGGCAGCGCCCGTGCCCGCCTGCAGCAGTATGTCGATACCACCCGCGCGCTGGTTGCCTGAGCGCGCGGTTCAGCCTGACCCACCCGATGGCCGATAATGGTCGTCCTCACCGCCCCAGCACCGACCCGACGACGATGAGCGATATCCTGCAGACGATCCTGGCCCGCAAGGCCGAAGAAGTAGCCCAGCGCCGCGCCCAGCGGCCGCTTGAGGAGCTGCAGGCCGCGCTGGCCGATGCGCCACCGGTGCGCGGTTTCGTGCGCGCGCTGCAGGCCGCGGTGGCCAATGGCGATCCGGCGGTGATTGCCGAAGTGAAGAAGGCCAGCCCGTCCAAGGGCGTGATCCGCCCCGACTTCCGCCCGGCCGACATCGCGGTCAGCTACGAGTTCGGCGGCGCCAGCTGCCTGTCGGTGCTGACCGACGTGGATTTCTTCCAGGGGGCCGACGTCTACCTGCAGCAGGCCCGCGACGCCTGCACGCTGCCAGTGCTGCGCAAGGACTTCGTGATCGACGCCTACCAGGTGTACGAGGCCCGAGTGCTCGGCGCCGACTGCATCCTGTTGATCGTCGCCGCGCTGGACGATACGCAGCTGGCCACGCTGTCCGAGCTGGCGATGTCGCTGGGCATGGACGTGCTGGTGGAAGTGCACGACATCGACGAACTGGAGCGTGCGCTGCAGGTGCCGGCGCCGATGATCGGCATCAACAACCGCAACCTGCGCACCTTCGAGGTGTCGCTGCAGACCACGCTGGACATGCGCCTGGCCGTGCCGCGCGATCGCCTGCTGGTCACCGAGAGTGGCATTCTCGGCCCGCAGGACGTGGCGCTGATGCGCGATGCCGGCATCCACTCGTTCCTGGTCGGCGAGGCCTTCATGCGCGTGGAAGAGCCGGGTGAGGGTCTGCGTCAGCTATTCTTCGCAGCATGAAAACGCACTATCCAACGCCGCGCGAGGATGCGCCGCTGGTGGTCTTCGACTTCGACCACACCCTGTATGACGGCGATTCGGGCACCCACCTGTTCGCCTCGCTGATCAAGCGCAACCCGCTGCGGATGCTGGCGGCGCTGCTGGTCACCCCGATCGCCGGGCCGATGGTGGCGATGCTGCCGACCCGCCGTGCCGGTATCTCGGTCTATGTCTGGATCGGCAGTTTCGGGCTGCACCGCGCGCGTGAGTTCAACAAGGTGATCGACGCCTACGTGCTGCGCAACGAGGCGCAGATGCGCGCCAAGCTGTTGCCACAGGCGCTGGAGGTGTTCGCCGCGCATCGTGCCAAGGGCGACCGCGTGGTGGTGGCCACCGGTGCGCCGCCGGAGTTGGCCCGTGCGATCCTGGCCTTTGTCGCTCACCAGGACGTGCCGGTGATCGGCACCGAAGTGGGGCCGCGTCTGGGCGGGGTAGGGCCGACCCGACACTGCCACAACGAAGAGAAGATGCGCATGCTGCGCGAGCGCGGCTACGGCGACATCGACATCGCCTATTCCGACAGCACCGCCGATCTTCCGCTGCTGCTGGCGGCGAAAGCGCCGGTGGTGGTCAACCCGAAGCCGGCCAAGGTGGAATTCTTCCGCCGCGTGCTGCCGGCCGGCACCCGCATCCTCAACTGGGGCTGCGTGGACCGCGGCGGCGACAAGGCGTAATCGATCCCGCCTGCCCGCCGGGCAGGGACCCGGTAGTGCCGGCCGCTGGCCGGCAACCTCATGAACTGCGGAAACGCGTGCCAGGTTGCCGGCCAGCGGCCGGCACTACCGAAGCCCACGCGGGTAGCGCCGGGCCACGCCCGGCGGGCGGTCAGCGGCCCAGGTACCCGAACAGCGCATGGCCCACTTGGAACAGGCTGATGCCCAGCACCAGCACGCCCACTGCGACCAGCACCCAGCGTTCCTTCACTCGCTTCACCAGGACCGCCGCCACCGGCGCGGCCATCATGCCGCCGATCAACAGGCCGGCGACGATCTGCAGGTGCTGCACCCCCATCGACAGCAGGAACGTGGCCGAAATGGTCAGGGTGACCACGAACTCGGCCGCGTTGACGGTGCCGATGGTGGTCCTGGCCTGGCCACCGCGGGCGAGCAGGGTGGAGGTGGCCACCGGGCCCCAGCCGCCGCCGCCGCTGGCATCGAGCAGGCCAGCGAAGAAACCCAGCACCGGCACCCGGCGGATCTCGCCCTTGGGCATCCAGCGGCCGGCCGCGCGGGCCAGGATGATGATGGCCAGCACCAGCAGGTACAGGTAGATCAGCGGGCGGATCAGGTCGCCAGGGACCTGTGTCAGGACGTACGCGCCGAGTGCACCACCCAGTGCGCCGGGCAAGGCGAGGCGGAAGAAAAGGCGTTTGTCGACATTTCCTGCAACCAGATGCGACACACCGGATGCGCCGGTGGTGAACACCTCAGCGGTATGGACGCTGGCGCTGACCTGTGCGGGAGGCAGCCCCATGCTGAGCAGCACCGATGAAGAAACCAGCCCGAATGCCATGCCCAGCGCACCATCGACCAGCTGTGCGCCAAGGCCGATGAGGATGAACCACCAGAATTCGCTGCTCAGTTCCATGGATCGAGCCTAGCGGAAGCGGGTGTGCGGGACATGCGATGGTACGTCGCACGTACGGCGGTCCGCCGGGCATGTCCCGGCGCTCCCGGCGCAGGTCTTGTGGTAGCGCCGGGCCATGCCCGGCGGACACCGGGTGGTCAACGGGTGCCGTACAGCACCACGGTCTTGCCGCGGGCGTGCAGCAGGCCGTCGGTCTGCAGCTTCTTCAGCACCCGGCCGGCCATTTCGCGCGAGCAGCCGACCAGGCGGGCCAGTTCCTGGCGTGAGACGCGCAGCTGGCTGCCCTGCGGATGGCTCATCGACTCCGGCTCCTGCGCCAGATCGTGCAGGGTGCGCACGATACGGTCGGTGACATCCAGGAACGCCAGGCGGCTGGCCTTGCGGCTGGTGTCCAGCAGGCGCTTGGAGATCTGCTGGCCCAGCGCGTACAGCAGGCGTGGGGCATCGGCCGACAGGGGGCCGAGGAACAGCTGATGCAGGCGCTCGTAGCTGATTTCGGCCAGCTCACAGGCGGTGCGGGTGCGCAGGATCACCTCGCGGCGGTCCGACTCCACGAACAGGCCCATCTCGCCGACGAACTCACCGGCGCCGAAATAGCCCAGCACCAGCTCGCGGTCCTCCTCCTCCTCGGCCATGATCGAAACCGAGCCGCTGATGACGTAATACAGGGTTCCCGCCGGGTCACCGGGTCGGAAGACGTCGGTACGGGTGGGATAGCGCCGCCTGTGGCTGTGTGCCAGGAAGCGGTCGATTGTTGCGATGTCCAAGGCCAATGGGCTGCTAGCTAGGCGCACGGTTGACACGATAGGGGCGCTCCCTCTGCGCATGAACGGATTCACGGGGTCGATAGCGGAGCTTAACCAGCGCAATTGTTAAGGGCAAACAGTGTGCCAGAACCTGAGCGTCTTCACGTTCCCCCTGGAGACACTTATGCCGCATAATTCCCCCTTTCCCTTCTTACACAGGAATCGACCGCCGTGGTCAAGCCGTTGCCTCGCCTGAGGTTGCAGGGTTTCAACAACCTCACCAAGGCGCTGAGCTTCAACATCTATGACGTGTGTTACGCGCGCACCGAAGAGGAGCGTCAGCGTTACATTGAATACATCGATGAAGAGTACAACGCCGACAGGCTTACTCAAATCTTGACCGATGTCGCTGAGATCATCGGCGCCAACATCCTCAACGTGGCGCGCCAGGATTACGATCCGCAGGGTGCCTCGGTGACGATCCTGATCTCCGAAGAGCCGGTGATCGACAAGAAGCAGGCCGGCAAGGAGTTGATTTCCGATGCCGTGGTCGCGCACATGGACAAGTCGCACATCACCGTGCACACCTATCCGGAAACGCACCCGCAGGAAGGCATTGCCACCTTCCGCGCCGATATCGACGTGGCTACCTGTGGCGTCATTTCGCCGTTGAAGGCACTGAACTACCTGATCGAGAGCCTGGAATCGGACATCGTGATCATGGACTACCGTGTCCGTGGCTTCACGCGTGATGTGAAGGGCAAGAAGCACTACATCGATCACAAGATCAACTCGATCCAGAACTTCCTGGCCAAGAACATCAAGTCGCGTTACGAGATGTTCGACGTCAATGTCTACCAGGAAAACATCTTCCACACGAAGATGCACCTGAAGGACTTCGACCTGGACCAGTACCTGTTCGAGGAAAAGGCCAAGAACATCTCGTTCAAGGAACGCATGAAGATCGAAGCGCTGCTGCGTCGTGAGATCGAAGAGCTGTTCCACGGCCGCAACCTGGCTGAGTGACCCATGTGCGATGCCGGCAGGCATCGCCACCCAGGCGGGACGCCCCGCCCCGTGGAGCCTGCGCTTGGCGCAATCTTCAGTTCCACGGCGATGTACCGACCTACGGCCCGGTGTGAAAACACCGGGCCGTTTCGTTTTTCCCAAAAAGGTAAGGAGCCCCCACCCATGCCCTGGATCTACCTGCTGCTGGCCGGTCTGTTCGAGATCGGATTCGCCCTTGGAATGAAGTACTCCGAAGGTTTCAGCAAACCCGTGCCGACCGCCCTGACGGTGGTGTCGGCGCTGATCAGCCTGTACTTGATGAGCCAGGCGATGAAGAACATTCCGGTCGGCACGGCCTATGCGATCTGGACCGGCATCGGCGCCATGGGCGTGACGGTGCTGGGCATCTACCTGTTCAACGACAGCGCCTCGCCGGCACGCCTGGCCTGCGTGGGCCTGATCGTGGCCGGCGTGATCGGCCTGAAGCTGGTGTCACCCAATTAATCCCGGTAGTGCCGGCCGCTGGCCGGCAACCTCATGACCTGCGGCGACCCATGCGGGGTTGCCGGCCAGCGGCCGGCACTACCCTCATGCGGGTTACAGCCGGTAGGCAATGGTCTTCATCACCCTGGAGGCCAGCGCCATCGCGCCCGGAATCGGGAACGGCAGGCGGCGCGCGCCGGCCTGCTCGGCATGTTCGGCATGCCGGGCCTCGTCTTCCTTCATCACCCGGATGACCGCGCGGCTGCGCAGGTCGCCGGCCGGCAGGTCGACCAGGTGTTCGTCCAGATGGGCTTCCACCTGGCGCTCGGTCTCGACCACGAAGCCCAGGTTCCAGCCGTCGCCGCGCAGCCCGGCCAGGGTGCCGATGGTGTAGCTGCCGGCGTACCAGAGCGGATTGAACAGGCTGGGGCGGCTGTCCAGCTCGCCCAGGCGGGTGGCGCACCAGGCCAGGTGATCGGTCTCTTCCTGGGCCGCTTCCAGCAGATGTTCGCGGGTCGCCGGGTCGCGTGCCACCGCGGCCTGGCCGAAGTACAGGCCCTGGGCGCAGACCTCACCGACATGGTTGATGCGCATCAGCCCGGCCGCGTGGCGACGCTGGGCGCTGTCCATACCGGGCTCGCCGGTGTCCGTGGCCGGATAGGGGCGGCTGGCCGGCGGGTTGCCGAACACCGTGTCCAGGGCGCGCTGCGCCTCGGTCAGAAGGTGGTCCAGCGGGGTGGTGTGGCGAAGCACGGTCATGGCGGCACGGCGTGGAGCGGGGGAAGCCCGATTCTCGCCCGGCCCCGGTCCCCTGCCAACCCGGGGCGGGCGCCGGCTTGCAGCCGCCAGCCAAGCTGCGTACAATGCCGCCCCTTACGCTCCACCTTTCACAACGCGTGGCAGAGTTCCGGCGAGTCCTTCGCCGCAATGAGCCCGACCTAACCAAGAGTTCTTCATGAGCACTTTCACTGCCAAGAACGAGACCGTCCAGCGCGACTGGTACCTCGTCGACGCCGAGGGCAAGACCCTGGGCCGTCTCTGCACCGAGCTGGCCCGCCGTCTGCGTGGCAAGCACAAGCCGGTCTACACCCCGCACGTTGATACCGGCGACTACCTGGTCGTCATCAATGCAGAAAAGATTGTCGTCACCGGCAAGAAGCTGCAGGACAAGATGTATCACCGTTTCACCGGTTACATCGGCAACCTGAAGACCGAATCCCTCGCCCAGGCGCTTGAGCGCCACCCGGAGCGCGTGATCGAGACCGCCGTCAAGGGCATGCTGCCGAAGGGCACGCTGGGTCGCCAGATGTACCGCAAGCTCAAGGTCTACGCCGGCACTGAGCATCCGCACGCCGCACAGCAGCCGCAGGTTCTGGATATCTAATCATGGCTATCACTCAAAACTACGGCACTGGCCGCCGCAAGTCCTCCACCGCTCGCGTGTTCCTGCGCAAGGGTTCGGGCAACATCACCGTCAATGGCCGTCCGCTGGACGAGTTCTTCGGCCGTGAGACCGCTCGCATGATCGTGCGCCAGCCGCTCGAGCTGACCAAGAACACCGAGAGCTTCGACATCCTGGTCACCGCCGCTGGCGGCGGCACCACCGGCCAGGCCGGTGCGATCCGTCTGGGCATCGCCCGTGCTCTGGTCGAGTACGACGAAACCCTGAAGTCCGAGCTGCGCAAGGCTGGCTTCATGACCCGCGACGCCCGCGAAGTCGAACGTAAGAAGGTCGGTCTGCACAAGGCCCGCCGCGCCACCCAGTTCTCCAAGCGCTGATTTACCGCGCCTGGTTGGGTTCCTTCGGGAGCCCGCTGGATGGAAAAGCAAAAGCCCGGCTTCGGCCGGGCTTTTGTCGTTCTGGGGCTGCGCATTTCAAGGTTGCCGGCCAGCGGCCGGCACTACCCATGGTCCGTATGCCCGACCCCGGTCTCTGTCTGGAGGAGAGCCCCTTGTTGTTCAAGGGGGCGCGCCGACAGGTGCGGGGATAAGGTGGGATGCGTGACCAAATTAAAAAGAAAAAGGCCTGATCTTTCGATCAGGCCTTTTTCTTTTTAATTTGGCTGCCCCTGATGGATTCGAACCACCGATGCCTGAGTCAGAGTCAGGTGCCTTACCGCTTGGCTAAGGGGCAATGTAACGTGTAACTATTTTCTCACTTTTCACGTTGAAAAACAACTTCAACGTGGTGGCTATGGGTGGACTCGAACCACCGACCCCAGCATTATGAGTGCTGTGCTCTAACCGGCTGAGCTACATAGCCTTGGTGAGCCCGCTATTCTGCTGATGTGTACAAGGACTGTCAACACCTTTGTATCGTGCTTGTGGCCCGACAGACGGCATGGGATAGTCCCAACCAGTAGATTTTCTTAGGAGTCCGCATCGTGATCGATCCGGACGGCTATCGACCGAACGTCGGCATCGTGCTGATGCGGCAGGACGGGCAGGTGTTCTGGGCACGACGTGTGCGCCGGGATGGCTGGCAGTTCCCGCAGGGTGGCATGAACACCGACGAGACGCCTGTCGAGGCCATGTATCGTGAACTGCAGGAAGAGACCGGGCTGTTGCCGGAGCACGTTGAAGTGCTTGGGGCGACACCGGGCTGGCTGCGTTACAAGCTGCCGGCGCGTGCCATCCGCCGCAATGAACGCCAGGTCTGCATCGGCCAGAAGCAGGTCTGGTTCCTGCTGCGCCTGACCGGTGATGAAGCCCACGTCAGCCTGGACCATACCGACTCGCCTGAGTTCGATCATTGGCGCTGGGTCGACTTCTGGTATCCGGTGGAGCATGTGGTGGTGTTCAAGCGTGGCGTCTATGCGCGCGCCCTGCGACATCTGGCGCCGTTGGCCCAGGGGGTGGCGGGGCAGGGCATCAGCGCCATGCCCAAGAGCGCTGCCGAGGCCTGGATGCCAGGCCACGCGGCCGGCCACGACAGGCCCAGGAAGCGCACGCCCATGCGCGGCGGGTACTGGCCGCGGAAAGCAAAGGGTGAACCGGGAGCCGTTTGACGGGCAGGTTGCGCAAAGAGCGGGCCGAACGGTCGCAACGCACGTCAGCCGGGTATTTCCGGCAGCAACTGGCTGTCCGTCTGGCAAGCCTCCCCTGGCTGTTGTTGAGCGTGGTGGTCCTCGGCGGCATCGCATGGATGCCGCTTGCGCTGGGCGTTTGCCTCGCCTTCGTGACCTGTGCGGGTGCGCTGTTCCTGGCGGACTACCTGCTGCGGCTGAGAGCGGCAGGTGGTGGTGTGCAGTGGCTGATCGTCTTCTTCAGTACACCGGTGCTGGCACTTGGGCTGTTGTCCCTGTAGCCGCCTCGTACCGGGTGGATTCGACGGTACTCTGAACCGTATCGAGAATGGTTCAGGTCTCTGATTGACAACCATTCTCGTTTCCATTGGAATAGCGACCAGGCCGCTACTGGCCTGCTGCCCTGGTTCCCGCCCGTGTACGTCTGCATCTGCAACGGTGTTACCGACCACCAGATCCGCGAAGCCGCCAGCCATGGCGTCACGTCGGTGGCCGAGCTGACCATGCGCACCGGATGCGGCGCGACCTGCGGTTCCTGTCTGGACATGGCCGGCGAACTGCTGGCCAAGGCGCGTGCCACCCACGATCTGCCGTTGCCGGTATTGGGCCTGGCGCAGGTCGCCTGAGTCGTTTCGCGGCGCGTTGACGCCGCGCTCTCCTGGTCTTCATTGTTGGCCGCAGTGGCCAATGCGCACGATTCGCGTTCCTTCACGCGCGCGCGCAAGGCGCTACAGTGCCCGCGATTTCAGCGTGCAGGAGCATCCCCATGAAGGGCGACACCAAGGTCATCGAATTCCTCAACAAGGTCCTCTACAACGAGCTGACCGCGATCAACCAGTACTTCCTGCACGCCAAGATGCTCAAGAACTGGGGCATCAAGGAACTGGCCGAACACGAGTACAAGGAATCGATCGAGGAAATGAAGCATGCCGACATGCTTGCCGATCGCATCCTGTTCCTTGAAGGCCTGCCGAACTTCCAGGCGCTGGGCAAGCTGCGCATCGGTGAGAACCCGACCGAGATCCTGCAGTGCGATCTGTCGCTGGAACGCGATGGCGTGGTCACCCTGCGCGAGGCCGTGGCCTATGCCGATTCGGTCGGCGACTATGTCAGCCGCCAGCTGTTCGTGAAGATCCTCGACTCCGAGGAAGAGCACATCGATTGGCTGGAAACCCAGCTGGAGCTGATCGAGCGCATCGGTGAGCCGAAGTACCTGCTGAGCAAGCTCGAAGAGTGATTCAACGGGCCTGGCCGGCGAGGTAGCCGGTCAGCGCCACGCGCGCGCGGGCGAACTCCGCCACCAGCAGCGCCACTGCCACGGCAGGGCGCTGCAGGCTGCCACTGCGGGCTTCGAGTTCGATCCGCCGCGCCACCGCTGACAGCGACAGCGCGCCGACGTTGGCGCTGGAGGATTTCAGGCTGTGCGACAGCGCCTGCAGGCGTTCGATGTCGTTGCCCTGCGCCGCCTGCTGCAGCTGCTGCACCAGCTGCGGTGCGTCTTCCAGGAACACCGTTACGATCTGCGCGGCGGCATCGCCGATCACTGCCTGCAGTTCATCCAGCACACTGCGATCAAGCACCGGCTGTGGAATCGGGATCGCGCGCGTTCGTTCATCGTCCAGGCTTTCGCCGTCGGGCACGCTCGGGGTTGCGGCAGGTTGCACGGGTTCCGGCAGCGGTGCATGTCCGCGATCCACGGAAATCCGGCCCCAGCGCTGCAGCAGCGCATGCAGCGCTTCACGCGTGATCGGCTTGGAAAGGTAGTCGTCCATGCCCGCCTGCAGGCAGCGTTCGCGATCACCGGCCATGGCGTTGGCGGTCATCGCGATGATCGGCAACCGCGTGCGCCCCGCTTCGGCTTCCTCCCTGCGCCAGCGCTGTGTCGCGCTGTAGCCGTCGAGCACCGGCATCTGGCAATCCATCAGCACCACGTCGATTCCACCTTCGCGCAGCAGTGCGAGGGCCTGCTCGCCGTCGGCGGCATTGCGCACCCGGCACTGGAAGACCCGCAGCAGGTGCTCGGCCACCATCCGGTTGACCGTGTTGTCTTCGACCAGCAGCACATGCAGATCCAGCGGTGGCAGCGCGGCGGCCGGCCTGGCGTCTTCGGCGTTGGCCAGCAGGGCTGCCGGGCGTGCAGCGGCTGTTGGCTGGGCCAGCAGGGCGTGCAGGTCGGCATCGTTGAATGTGCTGAGCAGCTGCTGCTGGCGCGGCCGTGCTGCAACCGGATCATCCTGCAGCCACAGCACCTGCAGTGCGTCGTCGGCACCGCGCTCGGCCAAGGCGCGCTGCAGGGCCACCTCGCCATTGCGGCGGTGGCGCGCGTCGACCAGCAACCATGCCGGTGTGCTCTGGCCCGGGCGTGGTGCTGCGCGCAGGCGTTCCATTGCCTCATCAATGCTGGCCAGCGGCTGCACCTGCAGGCCGTGGTGCGCGGCGATGCGTTCGACGCGTGGCTGCAGCTGTGCATCGGCGGTGTACAGCAGCAGCGCTGCCGGCGAGCGGGCCAGCGCCGGCAGGTCGCCGGGAACCTTCAGCAGCGGTATTTCAAACCAGAAGGTTGCGCCCTGGCCTGGGGTGGAATGCACGCCGATGTCGCCATGCATCAGGTCGGTGATGCGCTTGCAGATGGCCAGGCCCAGGCCGGTGCCACCGTAGATGCGGGTGGTGGACGCGTCGGCCTGGCTGAAGGACTGGAACAGCCGCGCCTGCAGGGCCTCATCGATGCCGATGCCGGTGTCGACCACTTCGAAACGCAGCTGGTGCTGGGCGGGGCCTTCGCCCAGCCGCTGCACGCGCAACTGCACCTGGCCGCGTGCGGTGAACTTGATGGCATTGGCCAGCAGGTTGCCCAGGACCTGGCGCAGGCGCACCGGGTCGCCGCGTACCGGCAGGCGCACGGCCGGATCCAGTTGCAGGCTCAGCGTCAGGCCCTTGGCTTCGGCGGCACGCTGCAGCAGCTGCACCACGCCGTCGAGCAGTTCGCGCAGGTTGAAGCTGGTGATCTCCAGCTCCAGCGCCTGGGCTTCCAGGCGCGAGTAATCGAGGATGTCATCGACGATGCGCAGCAGCTGCTGCGAGCTGGCCGAGGCGGTGGCCAGCATCTGCCGCTGGTCTTCGCCGAGCGGGCCGCGGGCAATCAGCTCCAGCATGGGCAGGATGCCGTTGAGCGGCGTGCGGATTTCATGGCTCATGGTGGCCAGGAATTCGCCCTTGGCCAGCACGGCTGCTTCTGCAGCCTGCTTGGCCTGCAGCAGCTGATGTTCCAGCTGGCCCTGGCGCTCGGTGGTGCGCCGCAGCTGGTCGCGTTCACTGGTCAGGGTGATGCGTTCGCGCTGCAGTGCCGCCAGCGCGCGATTGCGCGAACGCAATCGCAGGCCCAGTACCAGCAGGGCGACGATGGCCAGCGCCAGTACCGCCAACAGCGCGACCGTCGGTGACACTCAGAGCACCGCGTTGTGGAAGTCGAAGTTCAGGTCGCTGCCGGCCGACTGCACCATGTTGCCCTGGATGTAATCGACACCGCCGACCCACATCGCGGCCGCTGCCTGCGGGTCCTCGATCTGCTGGCCGATGATCTGCAGGCCGGCTGCATGCGCCTGCTCGATCGATCGGCGCAGTTCTTCGCGCGTATCGGGGTTGGAGTGGCTGCTGGAAAAGCGTGCGGCCATGCGCACGAACGACAGTGGCAGCTGGGTGAGCAGGGCCAGGGCTTCGCTGCCCGGTTCGAACTGGCTCAGGCAGAAGCGCACGCCGACGCTGGCCATGCGCTGGCAGAACTGCTGCAACGGCACGGTGTGGATCAGCGCGTCGGGCAGGCGCACGTCGATCACCAGCGCGCTGCCGGGCAGGCGGCGTTGCTGCAGCGATTCCAGCAGCCAGTCGGCGAAGGCATCGCGCTGCAGGGTACGCAGCGACTGCGAGACGAACAGGTTCAGCGGCTGGGTGGCGTGGCGATACAGGTCGAGCAGACCCATCGCATGCTCCAGCACCTGCTGGTCGAGGTCGGCGATGCGGCCGGCCGCCTCGGCTGCCGGAATCACCTGGCCGGCGGTCAGTACGCTGCCATCGGTCCGGCGCAGGCGCAGCAGCAACTGGTACTGCGCGCTGCTGCCGCCGGCGACGGCGACGATCGGCTGGTAAGCGAGCTCGAGCTGGCCTTCCAGCAACGCCAGGTGCTCCTGCTCGGTCGTGACCTGGCGATGCACGTGGCCGGCCACGCCGGCGCTGAGCAGGCGTGCCTGCAGGGTGGTACGTTCGACCGCTTCCAGGGCGCTGCTGGCATCGTCGAAACCCGGCGACAGCGGCGCGTAGCCGACCACGCCACGCAGGTGTACCGACTCGTCGTCGCGGATCACGAAGGCGCGCGCGGACAGCTGCTCACGCAGGGTGCCGGCGATCGCTTCCAGGCTGTCCTCATCGGCGTTGCGCGCCAGCAGCAGGAAGCTGTTGTCGTTCAGGCGCGCCAGCAGGTGCGGATGGCCAGCCTCGGCAAGGCGTTGCCCGGCCTGCACCATCAGCCGCTCGAAGGCCGCATAGCCATAGCGCTCGCGCAGGCCCAGCGCGCTGGAGATTTCCACGAAGAACACGCCACCGCGGTCGTGCTGCGCCAGCGTCGCGTTGAGTTGCTGCAGCACGTGGTGGCGCGTGGGCAGCCCGGTTTCGGGGTTGCTGGTGGCCGGTGCACCGTTGGCACCGGGCAGGGTCGCTGCCTGCGCGCGTGCGCGGCGGATACGGTTGGCCACCGCGGCAATCAGGTGGCGCGGCCGGATCGGCTTGCTCAGGTAATCGTCGGCACCACAGTCGAGCACTTCGAACTGGCGCTCCGGATCCGGGTCGCCGCTGAGGAAGACGATCGGCAGCAGCTGCATGCCGGGCTGCTGGCGGATCATCGCGGTCAGCCGCATGCCATCCAGCCCGGGCAGGTGCAGATCCATCAGGATCAGGTCAGGGCGTTGCTCGCGGATGGCCTGCTGCACGCCATCGGCATCGCCGAGCACGATCGCCTGCATGCCGGCGCCATGCAGCACGCTCTGTGCGAACAGGGCCTGGGCACGATCGTCTTCGACGATCAGCACGCGGTAGGGCGAGTCGGCATCGACAGGCGGGATGTCGCTGTTGCCCGCCTCGGGCAGTGCCGCGGTCGAGGGCAGGGGCGGCGGAGCCGCCAGTCGGGCGCCGTCGCCGGGCACCGACAGGGCGGGTGCCCCTGACACCGCCGGTACTGCTTCGGCAGGCGTTGCCGCGGCCAAGGGGGCGGCCCAACGTTGCCAATGATCGGCCGGAGGGGTTTCAGCGCGTCCCGGGCGGGGGCCCGCGGCGGATTCGTTTGCGGCCATCGATGCTCCTGGTGTTCGCGGCCATTATGCGACAAGCCTGCCGATCAGCCGGTACGCGGTTGCCGTTGTCCGTCGTCGCTGCCGCCACGTGCCAACCAGCGCACGCTTTTCCACAGGGTGCGCCAGACCAGCCAGACCAGCAATGCGCCGGCCAGGCTGCAGGCCAGCACCACCACCAGCGCGATCCATGGATGCGCCAGCGCGAGCGCCAAGCCGCCGATCACCACGGTATCTTCGGCCGCAGAGGCGACCCAGTTGCTGGCCGGTTCCGGTGAGGTGTTGAGCAGGGCGCGGGTGCCGGCCTTCAGGCCATGGCTGGCCAGCGCAACGCCCGCGCCGGCGACCAGTGCACCGGTGCCCAGGTCGCCATCGGGCGACAGTGTCGCTGCCGCGAGGAAGGCGCCGGCGGGCACGCGCGCCAGGGTCTGCACCAGGTCCCAGGCTGAATCCACGCCGGGAATCTTGTCGGCGAAGAATTCGGCAATGGCCAGCGCCGCCGACGTGCCGAGCACCCACCACGACTCGGTGGCCTGCAGCGCCGGTGGCAGGTCGACCCAGCCGAGCAGGCCGGCGATGCCGACGCCGAATACGGTGAGGTAAACGCGGATGCCGGCCAGCCAGGCCAGCAGGATGCCGATCACGAACAGGTGGGCTTCGGTCATGGCGGGCTCCGGCGGCGGAACTGTGCGGGGTGCCACACTATCGACCATGGAGTGGCTGAATGCCACCGCCCGGTACCGGCCGGCACCGGGGAAACCTGCCGTTCCTGTCATACACTAGCCCGTCGTTTGCCCCAGGGGCCGTACTGGCGGCGCTTCGGCGCTGCCACGGAGACTACCCATGAACAACCGCCCTCCCATGCGCGTGCAGGTCCGCCTTCCCGGTGCCGCGCAACCACCCGCCGACCGCCGTCGCCTGCTGGTGATCGCCGGCATCTGGCTGCTGAGCCTGGTGCTTGCGGTGCTGGGTGGCTGCTGGCTGGGCACGCCGCGCGGTGAACAGGGCCAGCGCGTGCAGGCTGCCGAGAAGCGCGCCGATACGCTGCAGACGCAGCTGACCGAACTGCGCCAGAAGCAGGCCACGCTGGAAGCGTCGGACCGCATCAGCCGCGCCGCCAACAACGAAGTGCAGTCTTCGCTGGCCGAGCGCGATGAAGAGATCGCCGGCCTGCGCGCTGACGTCGCCTTCTACGAACGCCTGGTGGGCTCGACCAGCCAGCGCAAGGGCCTGAACACCCATTCGATTGAATTCAGCCCGGAATCGGCCGGCACCTGGCAGTACAGCGTGGTGCTGACCCAGAACCTCAACCGCGGAGCGATCAGCCAAGGGCAGATGCGTTTCACGGTGGAAGGCGTGAAGAACGGCAAGCTGGCCACCATCAGCTGGGACGAGCTGCACCAGCGCAGCAAGGTGCCGGGACAGGATTACTCGTTCCGGTACTTCCAGCAGCTCACCGGCAGCGTGATGCTGCCGGCTGACTTCACCCCGCAACGGGTGAAGGTGACATTGGGGAGTGGTGCGGGGGGCACCACGCAGGTATTCGACTGGAAACAGGCCGGCGCACCGGCCAGCAAAGGGGAGTAGGCAGATGTTCGGAAGCAGCAAATCCAGCCGTGATGGCCAACTGGTGGTGGATGCCCTGATCGGCAACCAGGTGGTGATCCGTGGCGATGTGGAATTCAGTGGTGGCCTGTACGTGGAAGGTCGCATCCACGGCAAGGTGATTGCCCAGGAGGGCGCCAGCGCGGCGACCCTGACCCTCGCCGAGCATGGCGTGATCGAAGGCGAGATCCGCGCCCAGGTGGTGGTCATCAGTGGCCGCCTGGACGGCGATGTCCATGCCACCGAGAAGGTCGAACTGACCCCGAGTGCGCGGGTCAACGGCAATGTTCACTACCAGGTGGTGGAAATGAATGCGGGTGCCCAGCTGAACGGCCGGCTGATCCATGCCAGCGCCCCGATGCAGGCCCTGCCGGCGCCGGAAGGCGAAGCGTCCGCTGACGGCAAGGGCGACACCGCCGCCCGCCGCAAGCTGGCCGAGGCGATGGCTTGAAAGCCAGCGCCGGCGCCCCCATGCTGAGCCCATGAACACGCTCGTCTCCCTCCCCGGCGCCACGCCGGCCGCCGCGCCCGACTACCAGTCGCTGGATCGGCCGCTGAACTTCACCGAGGCCGCTGCGGCCAAGGTCAAGGAACTGATCCAGGACGAGGGCAACCCCGACCTGTCATTGCGTGTGTACATCGAGGGTGGCGGCTGTTCGGGCTTCCAGTACGGGTTCGAGTTCGACGAGAACCGTGCCGGCGATGACCTGGCGGTGCAGACCAGCGGGGTCACCCTGCTGGTCGATCCGCTCAGCCTGCAGTACCTGATGGGTGCCGAAGTGGATTACACCGAGAGCCTGACCGGTGCGCAGTTCGTGATCCGCAATCCGAACGCCAAGACCACCTGCGGCTGCGGCAGCAGTTTCAGCATGTAATTGCAGGGCGTGGGGCATGCACCCCGCGCGCTGCCTTCGGTAGATCCACGCCATGCGTGGATGGCCTTTCCTGCAACCACAGGCGGGTTTCTGCACAGTCTGCGGCTTGCCACTTGCCGTGATTGTCGGCAGGCTAGCTGGATGCTCAATTCTCCTTCGCCGCTTTCCGGTTTTGCCTTCGTGGGTGAACCGTTGGAGCGCGCCGATGCCATGCGCGAAGACGCCGATGCTCTGGCGCGCCTGTGGCCCGATGCGCGCATTCTTGTCCTGGACCAGGACGGTACCGCCTTCACCGGTGATGACGACCAGCCGCTGGCGTTGACCGGCGCCGATGTCGGTGGCGGGCCAGGTGTTGCGATCTTCCTCGGCCTGCGTGGCGAGCAGGCGTGGTTCTCGGTGGAAGCGGCCAGCGTGACGGTCACCGCGCCACGCCGGCTCGATCTGCGCCAGGCCGCGCTGCTGTGGACCGTGGCCGATGCGACCGCCTTCAGCTACGCCCGTGGCATGTCCTACTGGCAATCGCGTACCCGCTTCTGCGGTGTCTGCGGCAGTGCCGTGACGTTCGCCCGGGGGGGCTTCGTCGGCCGCTGCCCGCAGTGCGCGACCGAGCACTATCCGCGCGTCGACCCGGCCGTGATCGTCGCGGTGGAAAACCAGGGCCGGCTGTTGCTGGGCCGCCAGTCCAACTGGGCGCCGCGCCGCTATTCGGTGCTGGCCGGCTTTGTCGAGCCGGGCGAGACCTTCGAGCAGACCCTAGCGCGCGAAGTGCACGAAGAGAGCAAGGTGCGGGTGACCGCCTGCCAGTACCTGGGCTCGCAGCCCTGGCCGTTTCCCGGCGCATTGATGGTCGGATTCCGCGCGCAGGCACACGACGACGTGCCGACCGTGGATGGCGAGCTGGAAGACGCGCGCTGGTTCAGCGCCGAGGAAGTTGGCGCGGCCCTCGCGCGTGACGTCGAGGACGATGGAGAAGGCATCCGTCTGTCACCGCCGATTTCCATTTCGCGGGGCCTGATCGAGCATTGGTATCGCCAGCAACCGGCATCCGGCGGCGCCAGCATTGCCGCCACCTGAACACGCTGCCGGTTACAGTACGGTTCACCGCTGACGGCGACGCTGCGACAGGTAAGGTAGCGACGCCGAACGCTCGCTCGTAGGGAGACCTGCCATGTTCACCACCCTGGTCGCCGTGTTGGTGGCACTGGCCCTTGGCCATGTCGCCCCGGCCGCTGCCGCGTCGCTGCGCCGTTTCGACGGCTTCCGGCGCTGGCTGGGCTGGCTGGACGCGCGCGGTGGTCGGGCCTGGCAGGGGGCCGCCGGCGTGGCGCTGGCGATCGTACCGCCACTGCTGCTGATGGCGCTGGTCGCCTGGCTGCTGCGCGGGGTGCTGTTCGGCCTTCCGGCGCTGCTGCTGGGCGTGGCCGTGCTGGCCTGGTGCTGGGGCCCGCGCGATCTGGACCGCGACATCGAGTCGATCATCGATGCCGACGATGCGCCGACCCGGCAGGCGGCGGTACGCAACCTGCAGTCGGCCGGAGGCAGCCTGCGCGAGGATGTTCCTTCACTGGTCGAGGCGACCGTGCTCAACGCCCTGCGGCGCTGGTTCGCGGTGCTGTTCTGGTTCCTGCTGCTGGGCCCGGTGGGGGCTCTCGGTTATCGCCTGCTGGCACTGATGGCGGAAAGCCCGATGCGCGCGCGCGTGCCGGTGGAGCCGCTGGCGCTGGCACAGCGGCTGCTGGGCTGGATCGAGTGGCCGGTGGCGCAGTTGATGGCGTTCTCGATGGCCCTGGTCGGCAACTTCGACACGGCCTGGAAGGCATGGCGCCAGGCGCATGGTGAGCGCTTGGCCGGCGGCATTGGTTTCCTGGGTGCGGTGGCGCGTGCCAGCGTCAATGCCGAGCTGCGCGAGGACGCTCACGATTACACCGAAGCGGGCCTGCTGCCGGTGTGGCAGCGGTTGCCGGACCTGCGGGATGCGATGAGCCTGGTGTGGCGGATGCTGCTGCTGTGGCTGGCGGTGCTGGCCCTGCTGGTGATCGCGGGCTGGGTGACCTAGTTGTGCTTTTCTGCAGGGCTTGCTGCCCTGCACCCGCTGGAAGCAACAGCAACTGCAACAGCAACAGCGGCTCTGGATTTCTGTGGGTTTGGCGGGGCGGTGTGGGGCTGCAGGACACGCCGTTAACCCATCCATGGGGGCTCGATGGCGCCATCCATGGCGCCAACGGTCCTGCAGCCCCACACCG
>NZ_JARXWD010000004.1:0-288670 GCF_029892765.1 Stenotrophomonas sp. 1278 | reverse complement strand
CATTGCACGGGGCCCCCCGCCGGGTGCCGCCCCCGCCGGGGTGGCCCCGCTGGGGGGGGGGGGGGGGGGGGGGGGGTTTTTTGGGGGGGGGGGGGGGGGCGGCCGGCCCGCCCCGCCACGGACGCGGCGTCACCCCGCGTACGCGGTCAGCCGTCCTTCCTGTTCCACCACCGTGATCGCGCCGCCGAACACGGCCGACAGCGGTTCGTCGCGCAGCAGCTCGGCGCGCGCTCCATCGGCCACTACGCGGCCGTCGCGCAGCAGCACCACCCGCTCGATCTCGGGAATCACTTCCTCGATGTGGTGAGTGACCAGCACCAGGGTGATGCCCTGCTGCGCAAGCACGCGCATGGTGGCGATCAACTGCTGCCGGGCGACCAGGTCCAGCCCGGTGGAGGGTTCATCCAGCAGCAGCGCCTGCGGCCGGTTGACCAGCGCGCGGGCGATCAGCACGCGGCGGGTCTCGCCGGCCGACAGTTCGGCGTAGGCACGCTCACGCAGGCCCGACGCACCGGTCATCGCCAGGGTCTCGCCCACCCGCATGCGCATATCGGCGGTGACCTCGCGGAAGGCCGGCACCATGTAGCTGGCGAAGAACCCCGACAGCACCGCCTGCTCCACCGTCAGCCCCGGCATGTCAGCCAGGTTGCTGCTGAGATCGCCAGTGACGATGCCAAGTTGGGAACGCAGCCGGTCGACCTGCCAGCGGTTCTGCCCCAGCACCTTCACCGCCACCGTGCCGTCGGCCTGCGCCAGCGGGTACAGCTCGCGGGTGATCAGCTTGATGAAGGTGGACTTGCCACAGCCATTGGGGCCGAGCAGGGCGGTGTGCTGGCCCTGCGCGATGCGCAGGCTCAGCCCGTGCAGGACCTTCACCTGGCCGCGCATCACGCTGGCGCGGTCCAGTTCGATCAAGGGCGGCAGGTCCCCGGCGGATGGGGCGGGGTCTACGGCGCGGATGCGCGGATCAAGGGTCGACAACACGGGTCCCCAACTGTGAACGAAGCCACGGAATGGCGCTGCCAATCCAGCGGTGCAAGGTGCAGTTTGCAACGCAAGCGCCCATGATGTCTTCCATACCTGTGTCGCTCTGGAGAGTCGCCATGCCTGATGCCCTGATGTCCCTGCTGACCGGTGGCGTACTGGGCCTGGGCTGGTGGCAGCTGGCCCTGGTGCTGCTGGTCTTCACCCAGCTCACGATCTTCTCGGTGACGCTCTACCTGCACCGCAGCCAGGCGCACCGGGGCGTGGACTTCCACCCGGTGGTCGCGCACTTCTTCCGCTTCTGGACCTGGCTGACCACCTCGATGATCACCAAGGAGTGGGTGGCGATCCATCGCAAGCACCACGCCAAGGTGGAAACCGAGGACGACCCGCACAGCCCGGTTACCCGCGGGATCGGTCAGGTGTTCTGGCGCGGCGTGGAGCTGTACCGCGAAGCACGCGGCATGCGTGAGGACATTGAACAGTACGGTCGCGGCACTCCGGACGACGCGATCGAGCGCCGCCTGTACACCCCGTATGCAACCCTCGGCCCGGTGCTGCTGTTTGCCATCAACACGGTGCTGTTCGGCCTGCCGGGCGTCGCCCTGTGGGCGATCCAGATGGCGTGGATCCCGTTCTGGGCCGCCGGCGTGGTCAATGGCCTGGGCCACTGGTGGGGCTATCGCAACTACGAGTCGGCCGACACCTCCACCAACCTGACGCCGTGGGCGTTCTGGATTGGTGGCGAGGAACTGCACAACAACCACCATGCGTTCCCCAGCTCGGCGCGCTTTGCGATGCGGCGCTGGGAATTCGACATCGGCTGGAGTGCGATCCGCCTGCTGCAGGCATTGCGCCTGGCCAAGGTCCTGCGTGTCGCGCCGGCCATGGACGTGCGCCCGAACATCGCCGTGCCCGACGCCGATACCCTGAAGGCACTGCTGTCGCATCGCTTCCAGGCGATGACCGACTACCAGCGCAACGTGTTCATGCCGGCATTGCGCGAGGAAGCGCGATACGCAGGGGCCAAGCTGCGCCGGTTGCTGCCGCGCCGGCTGCGCCGTGGCCTGGTCAACGACGGCCGCTGGTTGAAGCCGGACAGCCGCGCCCAGCTCAGCGAATGGGTCGCCCAGCGCCCGCGCATCCGCACCCTGGTGGAATACCGCGCACGCCTGGCGATGCTGCTGGAAGCACGCGGCCATGATGCCGCCGAGCGCCTGCGTCAACTGCAGGCCTGGTGCCGCGAGGCCGAGGAAAGTGGCATCGCCGCTCTGCAGGCCTATGCCGCGCGACTGAAGGGCTACACCCTGGTGGGCGGATGAGGGCTGCGCTGACGGCATTGCTGCTGGCCGCCGTGTGCGCACCTGCCGTGCAGGCCCAGGTCAGCGACACTGCCAGTTACCTGCAGCGCATGGACAGCGATGGCGACGGCAAGGTCAGTGAAGCCGAGTACCTGCAGTGGATGCTGTATGCCTTCGATCGCATGGACCGCAACGGCGATGGCGTGCTGACCGCCGACGAACTGCCCGGCGGCAAGGGCAGGGCCATCACCCGCGAACAGCAGCGGCAGGTGATCGTGCAGCGCTTCCACAAGCAGGACGCCAACGGTGACGGATTCCTGGATGCACGGGAACTGGCTGCACCGCCGCGCTGAGCGGCGCCAGTCGTAGCGTGCCCGGCTAAAGTTCGTCGGCGCGCTGCCGATGGTCTCTACGACTCGAACCCGGCGTACCGGTCGATCAGCAGAGACAGTGCGGGCTTGGCATGTCGACCGTGATGGAACGCGGTTGTGGGGACATGGAGGTTGGAGCAGTGCCGTTGCGATGATCGCTGCGCGTTGGGATCGCCCGCACTGACCTGACCGATGCCCAAGACCCCCCAATGAATGCCAAACCTACCCTTCTCACCGCCATTCTGCTTGGCGGCGTCGCCTGGTCTGCACCGGCACTGGCCGACGAGCCGGCTATAGCCGTGGCGGCCGACGCCGAACCGCAGCAGGCCTCGGATACCGCACCGGCAGCACCTGCCTGGGAACATCGGGTTCCGACCAGTACCAAACTGGAGACCAATGCCGATGGCCAGCCGATCGGCGACCGGACGCTGCGTCTGGTGCAGCGTTCCACCACCGGCAAGGTAATCGCAGCACAGGCTGCCGTATCGCTGTTCGCCGGTGTCATAGGCGGCAGCGGTTTCAGGAAGGACCAGCTGAAAGGTACCCGTGTGGACACCGTGCCGAACCCGGCCTTCAGTTCGATGGAGCAGCAGGCACGTGCGGCCTTGGCGGCCTACTTCAGCGCCCATCCCGGCGCCATCCCCGAGCAGTCGCGGCCGGTGCAGGTCACCGTGGGGGACTTCACCCTGATCTACAAGGAGCTCGGCAATGCCGGGACCGAATACGAACTGCGCCAGAACGTGGACCTGGGCTTTCCATACCGACGCAAGCTGCCGACCATGCGCCTGACCGGTGGCGAAGGCGCGCATTGCCGCATTGCCGAACCGGTCTCGGCGTCGCTGGAAGCGTGGCAGGCCGATGACTACGCGTTGGCGCGGCAGACTGCCGAGCGCTACGCCGAAGCGTGCGTGGCCAGCTTCGCCGCCACACTGCCGACCCTGTTCCCGGACGGCACCCCGGCGGCGACCGTGGCGCCGCCGCCAGAGGCCACCGACGCGGCCTCGGCCGAAGTGGGCCAGGACGCCTGATGGCGGCACGCCGCCGGGGTGCGTTGCACCCAGGCGGTGATGGCCGCGCTGCCCGCAGGGCAGGAGGGCATAGAATCGTCCCATGCCCGAACTGCCCGAAGTAGAAACCACCCGCCGTGGCCTGGCGCCACACCTGCAGGGCCGCCGCGTGCACGGGGTGATCCTGCGCCGTGCCGACCTGCGTTGGCCGATTCCACCGGAAGTGGCCGAGCTGCTGCCCGGCCAGCGCATCGAAGAGGTGCGCCGCCGCGCCAAGTACCTGCTGCTGGATACCGCCATCGGCAGCGCCGTGCTGCACCTGGGCATGTCCGGCAGCCTGCGCGTGCTGCCCGGCGACACCCCGTTGCGCGCGCATGACCATGTGGACATCAGCCTGGACAACGGCCGCCTGCTGCGTTTCAACGACCCGCGCCGCTTCGGCAGCCTGCTCTGGCAGCCGGCTGGCGAGATCCACCCGCTGCTGCAGGGGCTGGGCCCGGAGCCGCTGGACGACGCCTTCGACGGCGACTACCTGTTTGCCCGCAGCCGCGGCCGCAGCGCGCCGGTGAAGACCTTCCTGATGGACCAGGCGGTGGTGGTCGGGGTGGGCAACATCTACGCCGCCGAGAGCCTGTACAAGGCGGGGATCAGCCCGCTGCGCGAGGCCGGAAAGGTCACCCGCGAGCGCTATCGGCGGCTGGCCACGGCAGTGAAGGAAACGCTGGACTACGCCATCACCCGCGGTGGCACCACCCTGCGCGATTTCATCAGCCCCGACGGCGCGCCGGGCTACTTCGAGCAGGAGCTGCTGGTTTATGGCCGCGATGGCCTGCCGTGCCCCGGCTGCGGCCGCCCGCTCAAGCACGCCATGATCGGCCAGCGGGCAAGCGTGTGGTGCAGCCGCTGCCAGCGCTGAACGTCTTCATGCGCTGCACACGTGCAGCGCTATAGTCCAGCCGACATCCGCTGCGGGGGAGCGTTGGCGATGGACGAAGGCCCGGATATCACCGTATGGCTGGATGCTGCGCGCGGTGGCGACCGCGCCGCGCTCGACCGTGTGCTGACCACCCTGTACCAGGAACTGCACAGCATGGCCCGGCGGCAGCTGGCCGGGCAGCAGGGACGCACCCTGGATGCGACCTCGCTGGTCCACGAGTCCTACCTGAAACTGCTGGGCAGCCGCGGTGCGGCGCGCTTCGAGGATCGTGCGCACTTCTTCGCCTATGCGGCGTCGGCGATGCGCAGCGTGGTCGTCGATTACGCGCGCAACCGGCTGGCGCGCAAGCGCGGTGGCGACCTCAAGCGGGTGGCCGAGATTCCCGAGAACAGCAGCAGCGGCGTGCGCCTGGACGAGGATCTGCTGGCCCTCGATGTTGCATTGGAACGCCTGCAGGCCGTCGATGCGCACCTGGCCAAGGTGGTGGAGCTGCGCTACTTCGCCGGCTTGTCCGAACTGGAGATCGCCGAACTGAGCCAGCGCTCGGAGCGCAGCATCCGCCGCGACTGGCAGAAAGCGCGGCTGTTCCTGCTGGCCGCGATGCGCAGCGACTGAGTCGCCGCCACCCACATCATGGATACCGCCCGCTGGCAGCAATTGTCATCCTGGCTGGACCAGCTGCTGGAGCTGGCACCCGCCGCCCGCCAGCTGCGCCTGCAGCGCGTGAGCGCGCAGGACCCGACGCTGGGCCGCGAGCTGGAACGCCTGCTGCAGCAGGAAGCCGACAGCCACGAGTTCATGGCCCAGCCCTTGTGGACCGCTACGCCGCCAGGCCGCGCCGGAAGCGAGGTCGGGCCGTATCGGCTGCTGCATCCGCTCGGCGAAGGCGGCATGGGCGAGGTCTGGCTGGCCGAGCGCTGCGATGGCCTGTACCAGCGCCAGGTCGCACTGAAGCTGCTGCGCAGTGGCGTCGCCGATCCGGGCCTGCGCCAGCGCTTCGGCCGCGAGCGGCAGATCCTGGCCCGCCTGCAGCACCCGCACCTGGCACAGCTGCTGGACGCCGGGGTGGACCAACACGGGCAGCCCTACCTGGCGCTGGACTACGTGGAAGGCGAGCCGATCAGCGACTACTGCCGGCGCCTGCAACCGCCGCTGGAAACGCGGCTGCAGCTGATGCTGCAGGTCTGCGCGGTGGTCAGCCATGCGCATGCGAACCTGGTGGTGCACCGCGACCTGAAGCCCTCCAACATCCTGGTACGCGCCGATGGCACGGTGAAACTGCTCGACTTCGGCATCGCCAAGCTGCTCGACCACGACGATCCGAACGCGGCCCATCCGGCTACCGAAATCCGCGCGTTCACCCTGCACTACGCCGCGCCGGAGCAGGTGCGTGGCGAGGCGGTGACGACCCTGACCGATGTCTATTCGCTGGGCGTGGTGCTGTTCGAGGTGGTCACCGGGCACAAGCCCTATCGCCTGCGCCGGCACAGTGACGCGGAATGGGAGCGCTCGATCCTGGATGTGCAGGCACCGCGTGCCTCGGCGCTGCTGCAACGGCTGGCCGCCGAGCCGGGGGCACCGAGACGGGCGCTGCTGCGGCAGGCCAAGCGACTGCGTGGCGATCTGGACGTGCTGCTGGAAAAGGCCCTGCAGAAAGACCCGCAGCAGCGCTACACGTCGGCCGAAGCACTGGCCGGCGACCTGCGCCGCTACCTGCAGGGGCAGCCGATCCAGGCGCGTCCGCCGGGCGTGGGTTACCGGGTGCGAAAGTACGTGGGCCGCCATCGCTGGGGCGTGGCGCTGGCCGGGCTGGCCGCGCTGGCCCTGCTGGGGACCACGTCCTTCGCCCTGTGGCAGTTGCGCCAGGCGCGGGCGGAAATGGCGCGTGCGCAGGCCATGCAGGATTTCACTGTTGGCCTGTTCGACAAGGCGGCCAGCCAGCGCCACGGCCATTTCGACGTGCCGCAGTTGCTGGCCACCGGCCAGCAACGGGGCGAAGCCGAACTGGCTGACCAGCCGCTGGCGCTGGCCGAGCTGCAAGGGGTGATCGGCCGCCTGCGCATCGGCCTGGGCGACTACCAGCTGGCGCTGCAGACCCTGGACCAGCAGCGCCGGCTGCTGCAGGAGGTGGGCGAGGTGCCGCCGGCGCTGCAGATCGAGGCGGTTACCCAGCGCGGGCGCGCACTGCGCATGCTCGGTCGCGGACGCGAGTGCCTGGCGCACCTGCAGCCACTGCAACCGCTGGCGGCCAGCCAGGCGGCGGCATTGCCGGCGGCGGTGGCCGAGTTCCACAGCCAGCTTGGGCGTTGCCAGGCCCAACTGGGTGACGCCGATGCGGCGCGACGTTCGTTCCAGCAGGCGCTGGCGCTGCGCCACCAGGGGATGGTCGAGCGCTTCGGGCGTGCTGAATCACTGGCCGATCTGGCCGCCCTGGACGCCACCGCCGGACGCCTGCCGGCCGCGCTGGCGGGGTACCGGCAGGCGCTGGCCCTGCTCGGCCAACGCGCCGACGCCAGCAGCCCGCAGGTGATCAGCCTGCATCGCCAGCTGGGCGATGTGCTGGCCCGGCAGGGCGACACGCAGGCGGCAGCGGCCGAGCTGGAGCTGGCCTGGCAGGCGGCACAGGAGGCATGGGGACCGCGCCACCCGGAGGCACTGGTGGTCCGCCGTGCACGCGCGTTGCTGGCCCTGCAGCGTGGCCAGCACGCGCTGGCCGGCCAGGAACTGCGGCAGGTGCAGGCACAGCTGCTCGGCGCCCTGGGCCCGGACCATCGCGAGATCGGCTACGGCGAGTTCGCCCTGGGGAAATGGGCCAGCGCCAGCGGCGACGCCTCGGCGGCGGCAGCACACTATGCCCGTGCGGTGGCGATCTGGCGCCAACCGGATCACGTCGCTCTGCTGCCGCAGGCGCTGCTGGCACAAGGGCAGGTCCTGCAGCAGGCCGGCCAGATCGCGCAGGCCCGCACCGTGCTGGCCGAGGCACGACAGCTGCTGCTGGCCCAGCGCGGTCCGCAGGCACCGGCCCTGCACGAGCTTGATGCCCGCCTTGCGGCATTGGCGCAGGCTGAACAGGGTATCGAGTCCACCGCTGCCCGTTAACGTTTGTCTGCCTATGATGGCCGACCTTCCCTTTGCTCCCGCGCCTGCATGCAACGACGCGACTTCATCCGCAATGCCTCCCTGGCCCTGGCCGCCTTCGGCCTGCCGTCACTGCCGGCCTGTGCGGCCAGCAAGAGTGGCCAGCTTGGGCTGCGCCGGCTTGGCCAGCCGCAGCCGTTCGATTTCGCCACCCTGAAGGGCCAGGCGCGCGCGCTGGCACAGGCGCCCTACCAGAGCCACAAGCGGGTGCTGCCGGGCAAGCTGGAGGCGCTGGACTGGGATCAGTACCAGTCGATCGGCTACCGCCAGGACCATGCCCTGTGGGCCGACCAGCCGGGTAAGTTCCAGGCCAAGTTCTTCCACCTGGGTCTGTACTTCCATTCGCCCGTGCGCATGTACGACGTGGTCGACGGCAAGGCGCAGGAACTGGCCTATGACGGCGCCGCGTTCAACTACGGCAAGAGCGGGTTGAAGAATGGTGAGCTGCCGGCCGACCTCGGCTTTGCCGGGTTCCGGCTGAACACGCGCAAGGACACCGACCGCGATTTCGCCGCGTTCCTGGGTGCCAGCTACTTCCGCGCAGTGGGCAAGGAAGGCCAGTACGGACAGTCCGCGCGTGGCCTGGCCATCGACACCGGCATGGGCAAGCCGGAGGAATTCCCAGACTTCATCGCCTATTACCTGGAACAGCCTGCTGCCGACTCGGACACCATCATCGTCTATGCGCTGCTGGATTCGCCCAGCGTGGCCGGTGCCTACCGCTTCGCCGTCACCAACGGCGATGTGCTGCTGATGGACATCGACAGCGCGTTGTACCCGCGCAAAACCATCGAGCGGCTGGGCATCGCCCCGTGCACCAGCATGTACCAGGTAGGCGAGAACGACCGCCGCATGGGCTGGGACTGGCGCCCGGAGATCCACGATACCGACGGCCTGTCGCTGTGGACCGGCGCTGGTGAATGGATCTGGCGGCCGCTGGTCAACCCGCGCAACCTGCGCTTCAACATGTTCGTCGACCGCAACCCGCGTGGCTTCGGCCTGCTGCAGCGTGACCGCAACTTCGACCATTACCAGGACGACGGCGTGTTCTACGAGAAGCGTCCGTGCCTGTGGGTGGAGCCGAAGGGCGAATGGGGCGAGGGTTCGGTGCAGCTGGTGGAGATTCCCACCGTCGATGAAACCTTCGACAACATCGTGGCCTTCTGGAACCCGAAGGAAAAGCCGCAGCCGGGCCAGGAACTGCTGGTCGGCTACCGGCTGTACTGGGGCGCACAGCCGCCGGCGCATACGCCGCTGGCCCATTGCGTTGCCAGCCGCACCGGCCTGGGCGGGGTGATCGGCAAGAAGCGCGAGTACTTCTCGTGGCGCTTTGCGGTCGACTTTGAAGGCGGCGAACTGGCCAGCCTGATCGACAAGGCCGACGTCGAAGCCGTTGTCGAAACCAACCGTGGCCGGGTGGAGATCGTCTCGGCGCGGCCGCTGCGCGAGATCAAGGGTTACCGCGCGATGTTCGACCTGGTGCCGCCGGAGGGCAGCAGCGAGCAGATCGACATCCGCCTGTACCTGCGCAGTGGCGGCAAGACCCTCACCGAAACCTGGCTGTACCAGTACACCCCGCCGCCGGCTGGTGCGCCGGAGCGCACGCTGTACTGAGTGATGCAGGGTGCCGGCTTGCTGCCGGCACCTTGGGTTACGGCTTGCCCTCGGTTGCCGCTGGAGGTGGCGTCTGGGTCGGCAGGCCGACTTCCACGGTGCCGCGACGTATTTTCATCCAGTTCTCGTCCTGCCAGCGCTGATAGCGGTCTGGATCCCAGTACGTGGGATCGTAGAGGCGGTCGGCTTTGATGGTTCGGCTCACGCCTCCATCCATGTAGACGATGTCGACGTTGTTGGACAGTGAGCCGGTCCGGCTCCCGGTCATCGCACGCTTGCCCCGCTGCAGCTCCGCGGCCAGGCGTGGGCGAGCCGCTGCATCGCCGTACTCATCGCGCAGCCGCAGCGCCTGCGCTCGTGCGATATCGTGCTGTTCCAACGGCAGTGCTGCCCAGTACTTGTCGCGCAGCTCGAGCATCAACGGGTATCCGCGCTCGGCCGCGACATCCATCCACGCAAAGGCCATGACCGGGTCGGCAGCACGTTTGACACCGTACCAGTACATCTCGCCCAGCAGCCCCTGCGCAGGCTTGTCGGCGTAGCGGGCAGCCTTGCGGAAGTTGTCCATCGCCGCTTCGGCGTCGCCGCGTTGCAGCGCATCCATGCCCCACTGCCGGAACTTCATGTCTGGATGCCCGTCCAGGAATCCGGCGCCAAGCAGTGCCGCATCATCCAGCGGAGCGGCGGGCCCCTGGCCGGAGGCGACGGCAAGTACAGGCAGGAACAACAGGGGAATCAACAGCAGGGCGGAACGCATGGCGGACTTCCAGTTCGGCAGCAGACGTTGCCGCAGCCTAGGCAGGTAGCCGTCCACTTGTAAACGGCTGGATGCCATGCCCTACAGCGGCAGCGGTGCCTGCGCCGGATCGATCCGCCCCTCGCCACGGGTGATCTTCTTGAACTCGGCGCGGCTGACCGACACGTAGCGCTCGTTGCCGCCGATCTCCACCTGCGGGCCGTCCTGCACGGCATGGCCATGTTCGTCCACGCGCACGGTCATGGTCGCCTTCTTGCCACTGTGGCAGATCGTCTTGATCTCCTGCATCTCGTCGGCCCAGGCCAGCAGGTACTGGCTGCCCTCGAACAGCTCGCCGCGGAAATCGGTGCGCAGGCCGTAGCACAGCACCGGGATGCGCAGCTGGTCGACCACTTCGCTGAGCTGCCAGACTTGGCTGCGGCTGAGGAACTGCGCCTCGTCCACCAGCACGCAGCCCAGCGGCCCGTTGGCCTGCAGATCCTGGCTGACCCACTGCTGCAGGTCGGTGTCGCGTTCGAAGGCCATGCCGTCGGCGCGCAGGCCGATCCGCGAAGCGACCACGCCCGCGCCGGCACGGTCGTCCAGGCGCGGGGTCAGGATCGCCACGCGCATGCCGCGCTCGCGGTAGTTGTGCGCGCTCTGCAGCAGGGTGGTGGTCTTGCCGGCGTTCATCGCCGAATAGTAGAAATAGAGCTTGGCCATCGGCCGATTGTACGACGCCACCCGGCGCCGGCCGAAGCCGTTCAGCAAGCCCACCGGCCGGCGGCTGTGGCCGCCACCAACGCCCGCTACAATCGCACCCCAATGCACGGTCTCAATCCCCCCCAAGCTGCCGCCGTCCTCCACATCGAAGGACCGCTGCTGGTGCTCGCCGGCGCCGGCAGCGGCAAGACGCGCGTGATCGTGGAAAAGATCGCCCACCTGATCGGCTGTGGCCGCTACCCGGCCAAGCGCATCGCCGCGATCACCTTCACCAACAAGTCGGCCAAGGAAATGCGCGAGCGCGTGGCCAAGCGCCTGCGCGAGCAGGATGCTGATGAAGTGACCATCTGCACCTTCCATGCGCTGGGCCTGAAGTTCCTGCAGATCGAGCATGCCGCCGTCGGGCTCAAGCGCGGTTTCTCGATCTTCGATGCCGATGACGCGGCCGCGCAGATCAAGGACCTGATGTACGGCGCCAAGCCGGACGACATCGAGGACATGAAGAACCTGGTGTCGCGCGCCAAGAACGCCGGCCTGTCGCCGGAGCAGGCGATGGCCGCTGCGCGCAGCAACCGCGAGAAGGAAGCGGCCGGCATCTACGAGCGCTACCAGTTGCGCCTGAGCGCGTTCAACGCAGTGGACTTCGACGACCTGATCCGGTTGCCGGTGCAGATCCTGGAAGAGAACCCGGAGATCGCGCTGGCCTGGCGCGAGCGCATCGGCTACCTGCTGGTCGACGAATGCCAGGACACCAACGATGCGCAGTACCGCCTGCTCAAGCAGCTGGCCGGTGACAAGGGCAACTTCACCTGCGTGGGCGATGACGACCAGTCGATCTACGCCTGGCGCGGTGCCAACCCGGAAAACCTGCAGCAGATGGGGCGCGATTACCCGGCGCTGGAAATCATCAAGCTGGAGCAGAACTACCGGTGTTCCAACCGCGTGCTGCGCGCGGCCAACGCGCTGATCGCCAACAATCCGCACGAACACCTGAAGAAGCTGTGGAGCGACCAGGCCGACGGCGAGCGCATCCGTGTGTGGGAGTGCCGCAACAGCGAACACGAGGCCGAGAAGGTCGCCGCCGAGATCGCCTTCGTAGCGCAGACGCGCAACGTGCCGTGGAGCGATTTCTGCATCCTGTTCCGCGGCAACTTCCAGTCGCGGCCGCTGGAAAAGGCCATGCAGCTGCTGCGCATCCCCTACCACCTGACCGGCGGCACCATGTTCCTGGAGCGCCAGGAAGTGAAGGACACGCTGGCCTGGCTGCGGCTGCTGGTGAACCCGGACGACGACACCGCGTTCCTGCGTGCGGTGCAGTCGCCCAAGCGCGAAGTCGGCGCCGGCACCCTGGCCAAGCTGGCCGAACTGGCCTCGGAAAAGGACATGCCGATGGCGCAGGCCGCCGAGGCGATCGGCGCGTTGCAGCAGCTGCCACCGCGCGCGGCCAACAGCCTGGCGCGCTTCACCGACATCCTGCGTGACCTGCGCGCGCAAACGCGGCAGATCAGCTCCGGCGACATGATCCGCAAGGTCGCCAAGGAATCGGGCCTGCTCAGCGAGCTGCGGCAGCAGGCCAAGGAAGAAGCCAGCTACCAGCGTCGCGCCAACAACATCGAAGAACTGGCGCAGTGGTTCGAGGGTGGCCCGCGTGGTGCCACCGCGGCCGATCTGGCCGGCCAGCTGGCGCTGTTGTCGCGCAGTGACAAGGACGAGGGCGGAAACCAGGTGCGGATGATGACCATGCACGCCTCCAAGGGCCTGGAATTCCCCTACGTGTTCATCGTCGGCTGCGAGGACGGCGTGCTGCCGCACCAGGTCAGCCTGGACGAGGGCAATCTGCAGGAAGAGCGGCGCCTGCTGTATGTGGGCATCACCCGCGCCAAGATCCAGCTGTGGATGAGCTACAGCAAGCTGACCCGCAAGTTCGGCGAGCACGTGCGGCTGAAGCCGAGCCGCTTCTTCGAGGAGATCCCGGCCGAGGAGATCCAGCGCGATGGCGCTGATCCGGTGGCGGATGCGGCGCGCAAGAAGGAGCGGGCGACGGCG
The DNA here is from genome assembly GCF_029892765.1 of Stenotrophomonas sp. 1278. Taxonomy (NCBI): domain Bacteria; kingdom Pseudomonadati; phylum Pseudomonadota; class Gammaproteobacteria; order Lysobacterales; family Lysobacteraceae; genus Stenotrophomonas; species Stenotrophomonas sp. 1278. The sequence goes on along the minus strand of NZ_JARXWD010000004.1, from coordinate 275,813 downwards.
GGGTTGGCGGCGATCGAGGCGTTGTTCGACTGAGGCGCTCCAACGGCGCCGCCCCTCCGTGGTGGAGCGCGCGTTGGCTACGCGGTGTGGCTTCGCGGGGGACGCCGTGAACCCGTCCCTGGGGGCTTAGCCGCGCCATCCATGGCGCGGATACCCCCGCGAACCCACCCCGACCGGCCTCTGTCAGATTCCGGGCGCGTCCTGCCACGGCAATGCAAAGAAAATCAAAATCAACAACCGGGGGCTGAGGCACAATCGGGGTCTCTGGCTGGAGACCTGTCCGTGCACCCGATTGAAAGCGAACGCCTGCGCCTGCGGGCCATTGAACCGGACCGCGATGCGGCACCGATGCTGGCCCTGCTCAATGATCCGGGCTTCGTGCGATTCATTGGTGACCGCAACGTGCGTGACGAAGCGCAGGCGCGCGAGTACATCGCCCTGCGTGTGCTGCAGAGTTATGCGTTGAATGGCTTCGGCATGTATGCGATCGAGCGGCTGTCCGATGGTGCGTGGCTGGGCAACGCCGGGCTGGTGCGCCGCGAGGGGTTGCCGGCACCGGATATCGGCTACGCGGTGCTGTCCGCATACGCGGGGCAGGGCTATGCCAGCGAGGCGGCACGGGCGGTGTTCAATCACGCGCGCACGGCGCTGGGCCTGCTGGATCTCTACGGCATCACCGATCTGGACAACGTCGCCTCGGCGAAGGTGCTGCTGGGCCTGGGCATGCACGAGCGCGGGGTCATCCAGCTGCCGGGCATCGAAACACCCAGCCGGCTGTTCGCCACCTTGGGTGCGGCCGACGTCGGGTAGTGCCGGCCGCTGGCCGGCAACCTGACCATGCCTGGATGCCGGCCAGCGACCGGCACTACCGGGTGCAGCTGCGGTGGCGCCGGGCCATGCCCGGCGGGCTGTTTCAGCCGCGCAGCCCGGCCAGCTGTGCCTGCAGCTCGGCCACTGCCGCTTCCAGCTGCGCCACGCGCTCGGCCAGGCCGGGGTCGGCCGGCTCGGCGCCGCCGCCACTGCTGGCGTACTTCGCTGCCAATGCCGCGCCGTCCACTTCACCGCACAGCAGGTGCATGTAGCGGTCTTCGCGCTGGCCGCTGGCGCGCGGCAGCACCACCAGCAGGGCACGCTGCTGCAGGCGCTCGATGGCGTGGCGGGCTTCGTCGGCATCGGCGAAGCGGTGCAGGCGCTCGGCGCGGGTGACCAGTTCGCCCAGGGTCTGCGGCCCGCGCAGCAGCAGCAGGGCCAGCAGCACGGTCTGCTGCCGGGTCAGGTCCAGCGCGCTCTGCAGGCGGTGCTCGTAACGGTCGGCGCGCGAGGAGAAGTGCTGGCGCGCCAGGCCCAGGGTCTCCAGCTGGCGCAGTGCATGCTCCACGCTGCCGGCGCTCACGTTCATCACCGGCTCGCGGGCGGTCTTCTGGTTGGCCGCCGATTGCGCGGCGTTGACGGTCAGCGGGTAGGTGTCCGGGGTGGTGGCTTCCTTCTCCACCAGGCAGCCCAGCAGGCGCGCCTGTACGGCATCCAGCAGCGGAACGTCGGGGGTCTGGGCAGGGTCGGTCATGGCGGCTTCCGGAAGACAACGTGTCAACCGCCAAGCATAGCCGTCCCGGCGGCGCCTTTGCCGGTAAAATGGGCCGGTATATCTGATTGCCGGTGAATCCATGCGTCGTCCCGTTTCCTTGTCCCTGACCCTGCTCGCCACTGCGGTGCTGGGCCTGTCCGCCTGCAAGCGCGTGGAAGCGCCTGCCGAAGCCGCCACCCCGCAAGCCCCGGCCGCCGCCGCCAAGGCCGACGGTGCCCTCGACGCGACCGCCAACGACAACCTCAATGCCGTGCTGTGGATGCAGCGCGCGCAGGAATACAGGGCGATCACCGAGCAGACCTACCGTGCCGCCGCTGACCATCTGGACGTTGCGCTGAAGGAAGCCCACTGGGACGCGCTGGTGCCGGAAGAGCGCGGCAACGAGGCCAAGGGCCTGAAGCCGGCCGTGGTGCTGGACGTGGACGAGACCGTGCTGGACAACTCGCCTTACCAGGCGCGCCTGGTGCGTGACGGCAAGGAATACGACGAACTCAGCTGGGACCAGTGGGTGGCCGAAAAGAAGGCCAAGGCCATTCCCGGCGTGGTCGATTTCGCCAAGGCTGCCAATGCCAAGGGCGTGACCCTGCTGTACATCTCCAACCGCGCCGTGCACCTGAAGGACGCGACCCTGGCCAACCTGCGCGAGCAGGGCCTGCCGGTGGCCGATGACAGCGTGTTCCTCGGTCTGGGCACCGTGGTTGAAGGGTGCGAGCAGGCCGGCAGCGAGAAGAACTGCCGCCGCCGCCTGGCCGGGCAGAAGTACCGCGTGCTGATGCAGTTCGGCGACCAGCTGGGTGACTTCGTGGAAGTGACCGCCAACACCAACGATGGCCGCGACGCGCTGCTGCAGCAGTATCACGACTGGTTCGGCGAGCGCTGGTGGATGCTGCCGAACCCGACCTACGGCGGCTTCGAGCCGGCGCAGTTCAACAACGATTACGCGCAGTCGCGGCAGGCCCGTCATGACGCCAAGCGTGCCGCGCTGGACTACGCGCCGTGAGCCGCGCCCCGCTGCCGCTGCGTGACGACGAGCGCCTGATCTTCGCGCTGGACGTGCCTGACCGTGTGCAGGCGCTGGCATGGGTCGACCGCCTTGGCGACAGCGTGGCGTTCTACAAGATCGGCATGGAACTGCTCGCCTCCGGTGAGTACTTCCAGGTGCTGGACGAACTGGCCCGCCGCGACAAGCGCGTGTTCGTCGACCTGAAGTTCTTCGACATCCCGGCCACCGCTGCGGCGGTGATCAAGCGCCTGGCGCAGTGGCCGGTCAGCTACGCCACCATCCACGGCTGGCACCCGGCGATGATGGAGGCCTGCGCGGCCGCCAACAGCGGCGACATGCGCCTGCTGGCGGTGACCGTGCTGACCTCGATGGGCCGCCCGGACCTGGCGCAGATGGGCATCGACCGCGAGCCGGTGGAGGTCGTGGTCGAACGCGCGCTGGCCGCGCAGGCCGCTGGCATCGACGGCGTGATCGCCTCTGGCCAGGAAGCCGGCCCGATCCGCGCCGCGACCGGCGCCGGTTTTTCGATCGTCTGCCCGGGCATCCGTCCCGGTGGCCCGGTCGGCGATGACCAGAAGCGCACGGTGGGTGTGGCGCAGGCGTTTGCCGATGGTGCCGATGCCATCGTGGTCGGTCGTCCGATCCGCCATGCGTCCGATCCGCAGGCTGCAGCACGGGCGATCCAGCAGGAAATCGCGACGGCTCTGGCCGCGCGCTGAGCCCCGCCCCGACGGCGGTCACGCCGGCACCACGAGCGCCATCCCGTCGAATGCGGGATGGCGTTCGCATTTGTGCCTGTTGCTCTGACGCACCCGACCCCAGCCGGGAAAACTGTGCGCCGCATCGCGCTGTGCGCGCGGAGCGCCCTCTATCAATCGATGCACCAGCACGGACCGCGGCCGTGCCGGTACCAACCATCGATAGAGGAATACACGGATATGTATCGCAGCACCTCTTTGTTGTTCGGCGGCCTGTTGGCGGCGGCCATCGTCTTTCCCTCCACGGCTGCACCCCAACCCCGCGAAGCACCGCGCATCATCGGCGGCGAGGATGCCAAGCCGGGCGACTACCCGTTCATGGTCAGCCTGCAGGGCATCTCCTACGGCCACACCGACCACACCCGGCACTTCTGCGGCGGCACGCTCATCTCACCGTCCTGGGTGCTTACCGCCGCGCACTGCGTGCAGGGCAATTCGCCCGCCTCGATCGCGGTACTCGGCAATGTCACCAGGCTGTCCACCGAACCGTCCGCGCATGCATCCAACGTCAAGGCCATCCACATGCACCCGGCGTTCAACAGCGGCAACACGCTGGAACATGATGTTGCCCTGATCCAGCTCAGCGCACCGTTGGCCGATGCGCAGCCGGTCGCGCTGCGGTTGCGGCCCGATGCCAGCTATCTCAAGCCAGGCCGGGAGTTCACGGTGATCGGCTGGGGCGACACCGACATCAGTGAAGAACGGCTCTATCCTACCCAGCTGCAGACGGTGCAGACCCCGTTCGTGCCTTTCGCCGAATGCCAGCAGGCCTACGGAGGGGAGCTCGCACGCGGCAAGGTCATCTGCGCCGGCCGCGAAGGGATCGACAGCTGCCAGGGTGACTCCGGTGGTCCGCTGCTGCTGCGCCTTCGCGGGGGCTGGACCCAGTTCGGTGTTGTCAGCTGGGGCGAAGGCTGCGCGTTGGCCGGCCACCCCGGCGTTTATGCCCGAATCGCCGAAAAACATGCCGTAGATTTCATTGAAGCAGTCTGGCAACGTGATTGATCCAATAAAATCAATGAGTTGAATGACATTTCATCATGCATTGCGTTAACTTTGCGGGCAGCGTAGGATCGCCGCCATCCGGTCTTCGGGCCGGACATGCGCCACAACACTGTCCACCGGCCTTGCGCCGGTTTGAAGAGCCTGCGATCCCTGTGGTCCGGGCTCTTTTTTTATCCGCCGGGTGCGGCAAGGGCCCATCGGCGCGGGGCGTGGATCCACCGCGCAGTGCGCGCCATGGCAGAAACCGTGACGCCCCGGCTTGCCGCTGTCACGTCGCAGGCCGCAAGATGCGGACCGGTCCGGGGAGTCCGATTGCATGAGCGTGGTAATGCGAGGAAGGTCTGCGCGGGGATGGGGGCTGGCGGCCATGCTGCTGCTGGCCATCGCCGCGTGCCGTGAATCCGGCAGTGATCCGGCCGCCGCGCCGGCCGAACCTGTCGCTGCAGTACAGGCGATGGCGCAACGGCTGGCCGAGGACGACCTGGTCGGCTATGCAAAGCTGTCGGTGCCCCCCAGCCAGTACCAGCGCCTGCAGCAGGCCTGGGCCGACGGCCACAGCCAGTGGCCGCTGACCGGACTGCCGCTGGGCGACCAGCTGCTGCCGATGCTGGCGGCGCTGCGTGAGCCCGGCGCCAGCGTGCAGCTGCAGCGCAGTTTCGACCGCCAGCTGGCCGGCCAGGCCCGCGCCGTGCGCCAGGCCGCGCAGTCGATGGGCAACTTCGGTGTGCAGTACCTGCGGCACCAGAAGGGCTATACGCCCGGCCAGCAGGCGCACTACATCCAGCTGGTGCAGACCCTGGCCGCCTGGGCGCAGGATGCCCCGATCAGCGACCGCGCCAGAGCCCGCAGCAGCATCGCCGCCCTCGTCGGCGCCGCCGCCCAGGTGGGTTTCCAGGACGATGCCGGTCTGCAGGCCGCAGGCATGGAAGGCAGCCTGCAGCAGCTGGCGCCGTTCATCCACACGCTGAAGGCGGTGCTGGCCAGCTATGGCCTGGGTGTGGACGAGGCGCTGCGCAGCGTGCGCGGTGAGCTGCTGTCGGTGGAGGGCGACAATGCTCTGGTGCGCCTGCAGTACGAGCTCGCCGGCCGCGCGATGACCGTGCAGGTGCCGCTGAGCCGGCGCGAGGGCCACTGGTACCTGACCCGCACCCTGGCCGATACCGATGCCCTGTTGCGGCAGGCCGATGCGGCGCGCGCCGCCGCCGCTCCGGACCCTGTGCCCGCCCCGACAACCGATGGGGAAGCGGCAACGCCATCGGCTAAGCCATAATGACGTCGATGTCGAAACAGAACCCGCTGCCGTTCCCCGGCGAAGAATCCCAGCCGACGCCCGCCGACACGGCGCCGGCGTCCCCCTCGACCGACGCCGGCACGCCGCCGGCGGCGACGCCTGTGCACGCGCGTCCTGCCGGCCGCCGCCCGCTGTGGGCGCGCCTGCTCGGGCGCCTGGTGGAACCCTGGCTGTCGCTGAAGATCGAGCCGGAAGACCCGGGCCAGTACAACGATGGCCGCCCGGTCATGTACGTGCTGGAAGACTACGGCCTGTCCAACGCGCTGATCCTGGACAAGGCCTGCCGCCAGGCTGGCCTGCCCTCGCCGCTGGTACCGCTGGCCGGTGACCCCACCGGCCGCAAGCGCGCCTACCTGGCCCTGTCGCGGCGCAGCTCGAGCAACTCGCTGATTCCCGAGCAGCGCGGCGCCAAGACCCATTCCGATTCGCTGGCCAAGGTCCTGCAGGCCCATCGCGTGCGCGACGACCTGGATGTGCACCTGGTACCGGTGTCGATCTTCGTCGGCCGCGCCCCGGACAAGCAGAGCGGCTGGTTCGCCGTGCTGTTCTCGGAAAACTGGGCGCTGGTAGGCCGCTTCCGCCGCCTGCTCGGCCTGCTGCTGAACGGCCGCAACACCATCGTCCGCTTCGCACCGCCGATCTCGCTGCGCAGCACCGTCGACGAGGGCCTGGAGCCCGAGCGTACGGTGCGCAAGCTGCAGCGCGTGCTGCGTACCCATTTCCGCCGCATCCGCGAGTCGGTGATCGGTCCTGACCTGTCGACCCGGCGCCTGCTGGTGGACCAGGTGCTGGCCGCCGAGACGGTGCGCGAGGCGATCGCCTCGCAGGCCAAGCGCGACAACAGCAAAACCAGCGATGCCTGGAAGAAGGCGCACGCCTACGCCTGGGAAATCGCCGCGGACTATTCCAGCCCGGTGGTGCGCTCGGCCAGCTTCATGCTCAGCCATGTGTGGAACCGCATCTACGCCGGCGTGCTGGTGCACCACCTGGACAAGTTCAAGGCCGCAGCGCCGGGCCACGAAGTGGTCTACGTGCCCAGCCACCGCAGCCACATGGACTACCTGCTGCTGTCCTACCTGCTGTACGACCGCGGCATCGTGCCGCCGCACATCGTGGCCGGCATCAACCTGAACCTGCCGGTGGTGGGCACCCTGCTGCGCAAGGGCGGTGCGTTCTTCATCCGCCGCTCGATCCGCGGCAACGCGCTGTATTCGGCGGTGCTGAGCGAGTACGTGGCGCAGCTGGTCGCCGGCGGCTATTCCATCGAGTACTTCGTCGAGGGCGGGCGCTCGCGTACCGGCCGGTTGCTGCAGCCCAAGGGCGGCATGATCTCGATGACCCTGCGCGCGTTCCTGCGCCAGCCGCGCAAGCCGGTGCTGTTCCAGCCCATCTACATCGGCTACGAGAAGCTGATGGAGGGCGGCAGCTACCTGGATGAACTGTCCGGGCGGCCCAAGGAGAAGGAATCGATCTGGCAGCTGCTGTGGGGCATCCCCAAGGTGCTCAAGCAGAACTACGGCCAGGTGGTGGTGAACTTCGGCGAACCCATCGCGCTGAACGATGTGCTGGCCGAGAAGGCTCCGGAGTGGGGTGGCGAGGCGGTGTCCGAGGACGAGAAGCCCTCGTGGCTGTCGACCACCGTCGACACCCTGGCCGAGCGCATCCAGGTGCGCATCAACGGCGCGGCCGACGTCAATCCGATCAACCTGCTGGCGCTGGCCCTGCTGTCCACGCCCAAGCATGCGATGGGCGAGGCCGACCTGATCGCGCAGATCGAGCTGTGCAAGACCCTGCTGGTGGAGATGCCGTATTCGGGCCGGGTGACGGTGACTCCGCACTCTCCGGAGCGGATCATCGCCCACGCCGAAGAGATCAACGTCCTCACCCGCATCAAGCACCCACTGGGCGACGTGCTCAGCGTCAGCGGCGATACCGCGGTGCTGCTGAGCTACTTCCGCAACAACGTGGTGCACCTGTTCACCGCATCGTCGTGGGTGGCCTGCTGCTTCCAGAACAACCGCCGCATGAGCCGCACCGGCTTGGTGCAGCTGGGCCGCACGGTGTACCCGTTCCTGCAGGCCGAACTGTTCCTGCCGTGGACCGAGGACGAGTTCGCCCAGCGCATCGACCAGACCATCGACGTGTTCGTGCGTGAGGGCCTGCTGCAGAACGTCAACGAAGACGACGGTGGCATCCTTGCCCGCAACACCGGGCAGACCGACGAAGTGTTCCGCCTGCGCGCGATCGGCCACTCGCTGCAGCAGGCATTCGAGCGCTACTACATCGCCATTTCGGTGCTGGTGAAGAACGGCCCGGGCACGCTCGGCGCCGCCGAGCTGGAAAGCCTGTGCCAGCAGGCCGCACAGCGCCTGAGCCTGCTCTATGCACCGGCCGCGCCGGAGTTCTTCGACAAGTCGCTGTTCCGCGGCTTCATCCAGAAGCTGCGCGAGCTGCGCCTGGTGTGGCCGGACGAGAACAGCAAGCTGCTGTTCGACGAGCGCCTGGACGCCTGGGCCAAGGATGCCAAGTTCATCCTCGGCCGCGAACTGCGCCACACCATCGAACGGGTCAGCCCGGAAGCGGCGCGCCCGGACGAACCGGCACCGCAGGATTGAACCTGCGGCGACTGTCGGGCCTGGCCGCGTTGATCGCGGCCGGAGGCCTTGCGGCTACTTCGGCGCAGGCTGCAGAAGCCTGCGTGGACGACAACCTGCCCGGGCGCCTGGCCGATGCGCCGGTGCGCCTGTGTATCGAGGCCAGGCAACCGGTGCGCTACCGCTTGTGGTTGGCCGGCGAGGTGCGCATCAGCGGTGATGAATCCGCCGCTCGCCAGGGTCTTGCCGGTGACTGGTACGGGCACCCGCTGGGCCTGCGCTGTTCCGGTGCCGACAACGTGCGCCGCTGCGACCTGACCGTGGACGGTGAGGCGGCCTGGAGTGCGGAGCTGGCGCTGCCGCGTTGATGCAGGGCCCCATCCACGCATGGCGTGGATCTACCGGGACATCCCGGCATGGCGTGGATCCATGTGTTTCCGGGTCGCCCCATCCACGCATGGCGTGGATCTACCGGGACTTCCCGGCATGGCGTGGATCCATAGGCTGCCGCTGTGCCATCGGCGTTCGGGGCGGCGTAGGCCAGTAGATCCACGCCATGCGTGGATGGGCCACCGGTTACGCCGGTTCGTCCGGAATCTGCAGGCTTTCCAGCTTGGTGATGCAGTCCTTCAGCTGCAGCTTGCGCCGCTTCAGGCGCTTGAACTCCAGCTCATCTTCGCCGTTGGCGGCCATGCGCGCGATCTGTTCATCCAGCAACCGGTGCTCGGCGCGCAGGGCGACGAGGTGTTCGACGATTTCGGCGGGGTTGTAGGTGTCCACGGTCTCCGAGCATACACAGCGACGATGACTGCCGGGAGAGGGGAATCCCGACCCCGGGTCCGGGCTGCCACAAGCCGGTAGAATGGCGCCATGTCCGCCGTGATCTCCCTGCCCGATCCCCCGCAGCGCGTTCCGCGCGATCCGCGCGTGGACGGGCTCGGGGCGGACAAGCTGGGCAAGCGCCTGCGCCGCCAGGTCGGCCAGGCCATCGCCGACTTCGGCATGATCGAAGCGGGCGACAAGGTCATGGTCTGCCTGTCCGGCGGCAAGGACAGCTACACCCTGCTGGACCTGCTGCTGCAGCTGCAGAAAAAGGCGCCGGTGCCGTTCGAACTGGTGGCGGTGAACCTGGACCAGAAACAGCCGGGTTTCCCCGCGCACGTCCTGCCGGAGTACCTGGCCGGGCTGGGCGTGCCGTACCAGATCATCGAGCAGGACACGTATTCAGTGGTCAGCCGGGTCATCCCGGAAGGCCGCACGATGTGTTCGCTGTGCTCGCGCCTGCGCCGTGGCGCCCTGTACAACCACGCCAAGGCGCATGGCTTCAGCAAGATCGCACTGGGCCACCATTGCGATGATGTGGTGGCCACGTTCTTCCTGAACCTGTTCCACCACGCCAAGCTGGCCGCCATGCCACCGAAGCTGCTCAGCGACGATGGCCAGCACGTGGTGATCCGCCCGTTGGCGTACGTGCGCGAGCACGACATCGCCCAGTACGCGCAGGCGCGCCGTTTCCCGATCATTCCCTGCACCCTGTGTGGCAGCCAGGAAAACCTGCAGCGTCGGCAGGTCGGCCTGATGCTCAAGCAGTGGGACCAGGACCATCCGGGGCGCATTGAACAGATCGCACGTGCAATGGCCGACGTGCGACCTGCGCAGCTGGCCGATGCCGCCCTGTTCGATTTCATGGCCCTGGGCCGCCGTGGCGATGCGGCGCATGCCGATGCCTGGCCGGCCGACGCAGTTCCCGAGACGCCTGCCGTTTAAGGTCGGGCGCCCTTCTTCTTCAGACACCGGAATTCCATGTTCTTTCGCAACCTGACGTTCTTCCGCTTCCCGACTGCCACTGATTTTTCCGAAGTCGACACCCTGCTGCCGCACGCCCTGCTCAAACCGGTGGGCGCACTGGAAATGAACTCGCGTGGTTTCATCTCGCCATTCGGCCGCGAAGAGAAGGAAGTGCTCTCGCACCGCATTGCCGAACACCTGTGGCTGACCGTCGGTGGCGAGGACAAGATCCTGCCCGGCGCGGTGGTCAACGACCTGCTCGAGCGCAAGCTGGAGGAGATCGAAGAGAAGGAAGGCCGCCGCCCTGGTGGCCGCGAGCGCAAGCGCATGAAGGACGACCTGCTGCATGAACTGCTGCCGCGCGCCTTCGTGAAGTCCTCGCGCAACGATGCCTTCATCGACCAGCTGCACGGCTATGTGGCGGTGGACACCTCCAGCCGCAAGACCGGCGAATACTTCATGTCCGACATCCGCGGCCTGCTCGGCAGCTTCCCGGCGATGCCGCTGAACGCCGAAGTCGCGCCGCGTTCGATCCTGACCGGCTGGATCGCCGGCGAGCCCCTGCCCACCGGCTTCAGCCTGGGCGAGGAGTGCGAGATGAAGGACCCGGTGGAAGGCGGCGCGGTGGTCAAGTGCCAGCACCAGGAACTGCGCTGCGACGAGATCGACAAGCACCTGGATGCCGGCAAGCAGGTGACCAAGCTGGCCCTGGTGTTCGAGGACAACCTGTCCTTCGTGCTGGGCGACGACCTGATCGTGCGCAAGCTGAAGTTCCTGGACGGCGCGCTGGACCAGCTGGAACATGCCGACGAAGACGGCCGCCGTGCCGAGTTCGACGCCCGCTTCGCCCTGCAGAGTGCGGAGATCCGTCGCCTGTTCCTGCTGCTTGAAGAAGCCTTCAAGCTCAGCAAGGCTGACTGAACAGGCAGGCCGTCGGCCGCCGGTCATCCGGCGGCCTCGCACGGCGCTATGCTGGGACCATGAGCCGTCTGCTGCGCCGCCTGATCTCGCCGGTCCCACCCGCCACCGTGCAGCGCGATACCGTTCGCCTGCGCCTGGAGGATGTCGAGATCGAGATACTGCGCGTGCGTGATCCGCGCGCGCGCCGGATCAAGCTCAGCGTCGATGAGCGCGGCGCACGACTGACGTTGCCGCCGCGTGCCAGCCTGGTGATGGGCGAGCGCTTCCTCGAACTGCATCGCGAATGGCTGGGGCTGCAGCTGCGCCACTACCAGGGGCATGGTCTGCCCGCCGCGTTGCAGCCCGGCGTTGAAGGGGTGCTGCCGCTGCGCGGCGAGTTGTTGCCACTGCGCTGGCAGGAAGGCCGCTACGCGCGGCTGGAAATCGACGGGCACGGTGCCTGTGTGCAATGGCCGAGCCGTGGCGGCGATGCGACCCTGCGCCGCCTGCTGCGCGAATTCTACGAAGCACAGACCCGCGCCGATGTCGGCCGCTGGTTGCCGAAGTACCTGCCCGGCCTGCCGCGCGCGCCCAGCCGCCTGCGGTTGAAGGTGATGTCCTCGCAATGGGGCTCGCTGGCCCCCGACGGCAGCATGGCGCTGGACCTGGCACTGGTACTGGGCCGTCCCGCCGCCTTCGAGTACGTGCTGGTGCACGAACTCTGCCACCTGATCCAGGCCAACCACTCGCCCGCGTTCTGGCACGAAGTGGAACAACGCTTCCCCGACTGGCGCGAGCAGCGCGACTACTTCCAGCTGGAAGGGCGCAGATTGAAAGCAATGCTTCGGCAGCTGCTGTAGCGCTGTGATTTTGTAGAGCCGAGCCATGCTCGGCTATCGCGCACGGCGTGGATATTCAGCCATCGCGACCAAGAGCAGTCGAGCAAAATCGGCTCTAGTGAAGCGCGCACAGCGCGCGACCCGCTTCTGCTCCTGCTCTTCTTTTTCTCTTCCGTGGTGGCACGGAAACTGTCTGAGGTCGGGCGGGTGGGCCATGCAGGGGCGTTGGCGCCATGGATGGCGCCATCGAGCTTACAAGGGTGAGGGCGCTTTGCTTGCGAAGCACTGCTTCGCAAGCGACCGAACGCACAGCCGCCAGCGGCTGGGCCGGGCCCCGGAGGGGGACTTGCAGCGTCCCCTGCATGGCCCACCCGCCCGGCCAAGCGCGGCTTTTGATTGTGCCCCTGCGCCACGAGGGGCTCAGCCGTTGGCCGCAAACCTCATCGACCCGCGCGCAAGGCCGCCGCCTCCGCCCACCGCGCCGCCACGCGCGGCGCAGTGATGCACACCGCCTGATCGGTCACCGTGGTCACCGCCCGTTCCAGCAGCTGGATGTCCGCTTCGTGCTGGCGCGCCACGTGCGGATCCTCGAAGAAGATCGCGCGCTGGCAACGGCCTTCCAGCACGCGGTCGGCAATCTGCGCGTCGCCGCCCATCGGCCCGCTCTGGTAGCGCGTCACCCACGCCGCATCCGCTGGCCAGCCGCGGCTCCAGGCCAGCTCGTTCAAGCGCTGGCCGGTGGTACCGGTGGCGACGCGTTCGCCGAAGCGCGCCAGTACGTCGAAGTGTTCATCGGCGAACGCCAGCATCGCCGGCTTCATCGCATCGTGCGCGATCAACGCCAGCGTCTGCCCTTCGAATGCATGCAGGTCGTTGGCGCCTGTATCGGCAGCCAGGCCAGCATGGATGCGCTCCACCTCGATCCAGTCGCGGGCGGTGGCCACGGTGGAAATGAAAGGCTTGCCGTGGATCACGCACTGGCGCTTGAGCGCGGTCGCCTCGGGGAAAACCGAGGAAGGGTCCACCGGATCCATCAGATAGACCGCACCGTCCAGCGTACGCTCGGCGCCCATGCCCACCACTTCGGCCACCAGTTTCATCAAGCCGCCGTCGCGACCGTAGGGATAGCGCTGCAGGCCGTCGTAACCGGCAAGGAAGCCGTTGCGCTGGATCGCGTCGTGGGTGCGGCCGACCGCACACAGTGTCACGCCCAGTTCGCGCAGCCCGGGTTCGCTGGCGCGCAGCCAGCGGAACAGTGCCGCGCGCGCGTCGTGGTGATGGAGACGGTTGGCGGCCAGGCCGATGCGCATCGAAAGCTCCGGGATCGGTAGAAGCGGCAGTGTATGTCGCTATTGGCGGTTTCGGAGGGTTTTACAAATTTCCTCATTGTTGCTGGCAGGGGCGTCGCTAGCGTGGCAGGAGGCCGCACCGCGATGCGGCCATGCCCCTGCCTGCGACATGAGGATGTCCACCGTGAATGTCGCTGGCCCTTTGGCCCGCATCGCCGCCCTGTCGCTGTTGTCGGCGCCGGCCTGGGCCGGACAGTGCGAAGGCCCCATCCTGCTTGCCTATCCCGCTGACCGTGCGCCGTTGTCGTCCAGTCAGGACGACACGCCACAGGGGCTGGTGGCCGCCTACCTGGCGCTGCTGCAGGAGCAGGTGCCCACGCTGCGCGCCACACCGGTCGCGGCGACGACGCTGGCCGCTGCCGCGCTGCCTGCAGGGACCCACGCCGTGCTCGGCTGGCCGCGCGCGCAGACGCCGAAAGGCTGGGTGGCCAGCGTGCCCTACCTGCAGGTGCCGCAGGTGATCGTGCGACGCCCCGACGCGCTGCCAATCCACGGCCTGGACGGACTGCACGGTCGCGGCGTGGCCAGCCTCGACACCGTGCCGCTTGCCAGGGTGCTGGAGGAGTCGGGCGCGCATGTGCCGCTGCTGCAGGTGGCGGCGTTGGACAAGGCGCTGCAGCTGCTGATCAGCGGCCAGATCGATGCAGTGGTGGGCAACCTGGTGGAAGTGGAAGCGGCGCTGCGCGATCAGCCTGGCGGCGCGCTGGACGTGGCGGCGCCGGCCGGCTTCAGCGACGCACTGGTATTGGCGGCGCTGCCGGCGTGCGCGCACCTGGTGGATCGCTTCAACCAACTGCAGGCAGGCATGACGGAGGAGCAGCGCGAGGCATTGCGGGCCCATTGGGTCTCGACATCCCCTCGCCGCGGCCACGTGCCGCCGGTGTCGCCCCTGCGCGGCTTGATCGCAGTGCTGCTGATGCTGCTGACAATGGGCCTGGTGCACGCATTCGGCTACTGGCGACTGCACCGCGAAGGCCTGCGCAGGCAGGCGCTGGAGCAGCGGCTGCAGGAAGTCACCGCCAACCTGCCGGCGGTGGTGTACCAGGCGCGGCGCAGCAGCACCGGCGAGTACAGCGTTCCCCACATTGCCGGCGATGTGCATGCCCTGTTCGGGATCAGCGTAGATACCGCGCGGGTCGACCATGGAAGCCTGCTGGCAGCAGTCCATCCGCAGGACCGCCGCTCGGTGCTGGCCTGCGTTGATGCCGCCGCGCTGGTGCGCGGGCCCATCGACATCACCTTCCGCACGCGCGGCCCCAACGGCTGGCGCTGGGTACGTTCGCACGGGCGCCCGATCGCCTGCAGCGACAGCGGCGTGGAATGGAGCGGATACTGGATGGATGTCACCGAGGCGCGCGCACGTACGCAGGCACTGAACGATGCGCGGCGTGATGCCGAGCAGGATGCTGCCGCCAAGTCCCATTTCCTGGCCACCATGAGCCACGAGATCCGCACGCCGATGAGCACCATGCTGGGAATGCTGGAGCGCTTCGGCAACGGCGCGCTGGATACGCGCCAGCACCAGGTACTGGTGACCATCGATGATGCCGCGCAGATGCTGCGACAGATCCTTGATGACGTCCTGCACAGCCAACGCCTGCAGTCCGGGCCACAGCCACCGCAGTGCCTGCCCACCGACCTGGCCGGGCTGCTGCGTGCGGTGCAGCGCCTGCTGGTGCCGGTGTCAGCAAGCAAAGGGCTGCATCTGCGCTGCGAGGTGGATCCTGCGCTGCAGCGTGGATCGTTGGCCGATGCGCTGCGCCTGCGCCAGATCCTGTTCAACCTGGCAGGCAATGCGCTGAAATTCACCCTGCACGGTGGGGTGGACCTGCAGGTGCGGGTGCTGCAGCAGCGCGAACGTGGCCAGCAGCTGCGCCTGCAGGTGACCGATACCGGTGTGGGCATCAGCCGGGAGCGCCAACGGGCGGTATTTGCAGCATTTACCCAGGCCGACGCCTCCACCACCCGGCGCTTCGGTGGCAGCGGCCTGGGCCTGGCGATCTGCCGGGACCTGGCGGCATCGATGGGCGGGCAACTGCACCTGTGCAGTACGCCGGGCGTGGGCACCACGGTGTGGCTGGACCTGTACCTGCCGGCCTGCGAGGCGCCATCGGTGGAGCATCGTGATGATGCGGCTGGCCTGCACGAATTGCCGCCGGTACGGGTACTGGTTGCCGAAGACCATCCCACCAACCTGCAGCTGCTGATGCGACAGCTGCGGGATCTGGGCCTGCAGGTGCATGCCGCAGCCAATGGCGAGCAGGCCTGGCAGGCGTGGCAGACGCAACGGTTCGCGCTGGTCATTACCGACTGCCACATGCCGGGCATGGACGGCTTTGCCCTGGCCCGCGCGATCCGCGCCGATTCCCGTGCCGACGCGGCAAGGGTGCCGATCATTGCGTTGACCGCCAGCGTGCTCGACAGTACCCGCCAGGCCTGCCTCGACGCTGGCATCGATCATTTCATCGCCAAGCCGGTCGACCGCCAGGCACTGCATGCCACCCTGGCCGCAGTGCTGATGCCGCTCGATCTGTCAGTGCGCCAGTAGCCGGGCGATGCTGGCGGCGGCGTCGCGACCTTCGGCCACGGCGGTCACCACCAGGTCGGCACCGCGCACCGCGTCGCCACCGGCGAACAGGCGCGGATGTGCGGTCTGGAAGGGCAGCTTGCCCTTGCCTCCGGCGAGGATGCGGCCGTTGGCCTGGCCCTCCACGCCATGCTCGGCCAGCCACGACGGCACGCTGGGCGAGAAACCGAACGCGATGATCACCACGTCCGCTTCCAGCAGCGACTCGCTGCCCTCGATCTGTACCGCGTTCTGGCGGCCGTTGGCATCGGGTTCGCCCAGGCGCGTCTCGATGACGGTGACGCCGATCACTTCGTCATCGGCGCCGGCTTCGATCGACAGCGGCTGGCGGTTGAACAGGAAGCGCACGCCTTCCTCGCGCGCGTTGGCCACTTCGCGCGCGCTGCCCGGCATGTTGGCTTCGTCGCGGCGGTAGGCACAGGTGACCTTGGCCGCGCCCAGTCGCACCGCGCTGCGCACGCAGTCCATGCCAGTGTCGCCACCGCCGAGGACCACCACGCGCTTGCCGTTGAGGTCGGGCAGGGCGATCTGGTCTTCCCAGCCGGCGATCGGGCGGCCCTGCGGATCATCGCCGCCGACGATGCGGCTGTTCTGCACCAGGAACGGCAATGCCGGCAGCACGCCCTTCAGGTCCTGGCCGTCGAGGCCACCATCGGTGTAGCGATACGCGCCGGTACCGACGAACACCGCATCATGCGTGTCCAGCAGCTGCTGCAGGCTGATGTCGCGGCCGATCTCCACGCCGAGGCGGAACTGCACGCCCATGCCTTCAAGCACGTCGCGACGACGACGGATCACGTCCTTGTCCAGCTTGAAACTGGGGATGCCGAACTGCAGCAGGCCACCGACCTGTTCGTAACGGTCGTAGACCACCGCGGTGATGCCGGCATGCGCCAGGCGGTCGGCACAGGCCAGCCCCGCGGGACCGGCACCGATCACCGCCACCGTGTGGCCGGTGGGCTGCACCGCCGTCATGTCCGGCCGCCAGCCGGTAGCCAGCGCGGTATCGACGATGTACTTCTCCACCGCACCGATGGTGACCGCACCAAACTCTTCCAGCGTGCAGCTGCCCTCGCACAGGCGATCCTGCGGGCACACCCGGCCGCACACTTCCGGCAACGGGTTGGTGCTGTGGCACAGCGTGGCTGCTTCGTGGATGCGGTTTTCCTGCACCAGCTGCAGCCATTGCGGAATGGCGTTGTGCACCGGGCACTTCCAGCTGCAGTACGGGTTGCCACAGTCCAGGCAGCGACCGGCCTGGTACTGCGCATCCTCCTTGCCGAACTTTCCGTACAGCTCACCCCAGTCGCCGGAGGTGCGCAGTTCAACCGGGATGCGCTGCGGCATGGTCCGGGGCAGGTCGAGGAACTGGAAGGCGTGCTTGCGGCTCATGGCGGACTCTGTGGATTTCCGGATGCCGGCCAGCGGCCGGCACTACAGCGGTGGGGAAGCCGGTGCGCCCAGTGCATGCGGCGCATCCGTCACGTGCGGTGTGTCACGCCGCGCGGCGCAGGGTTTCGGTCAGCGACTCGATGCTGGCGGCCTTGGGTTTGACCAGCCAGAACTTGCCGATGTAATCACGGAACTCGTCCATGATCTGCTGCGCCCAGATGCTGCCGGTCAGTTCGCGATGACGGCCGATCAGGCGGTGCAGATGCTGGCGGTAGTTCTCGAACCCTTCGGCGGAGACGCGATGGATGTCGATCAGCTCGTGGTTGTAGCGGTCGACGAAATCGCGGTCCACGTCCAGCACGTAGGCCAGGCCACCGGTGAAGCCGGCACCGAAGTTGAGGCCGACCTTGCCCAGCACCAGCACCACGCCGTCGGTCATGTACTCACAGCAGTGATCGCCTGCACCTTCCACTACTGCCAGTGCGCCGGAGTTGCGCACGGCGAATCGTTCACCGGCACGGCCAGCGGCGAACAGCTCGCCACCGGTTGCGCCATACAGGCAGGTGTTGCCGATGATCGCGGTACTGCGTGCCTCGAAGCGTGCGCCACGCGGCGGACGCACCACCAGGCGGCCACCGGCCATGCCCTTGCCGACGTAGTCGTTGGCTTCACCTTCCACTTCCAGATGCAGGCCGCCGACGTTGAAGGCGCCGAAGCTCTGCCCGGCGCTGCCGCGGAAGCGCAGTTCCAGCGGCGATTCGGCCATGCCCTGGTTGCCGTGCGCGCGCGCCACGGCGCCGGCCAGGCGGGTGCCGATGCTGCGGTCGGTGTTGTGGATCAGGAAGCGATGCTCGCCACCGCGCTTGTGTTCGATGGCCTCGGCCAGCAGGCCGTCCATCTGCGTGGCCAGGCTGTCGGGAGATTCATACAGGCGCTGTGCGGCGCAGTGGCTGCCCGGGTAACTGGCGTCTGCCAGCAGCCGCGACAGGTCCACGCGCACGTCCTCGCGCGGCGAGACCTCAAGCTGGCGCAGCAGGTCGGTGCGGCCGACGATTTCCTGCAGCGAACGTGCGCCCAGTACCGACAGCCAGCCGCGTACTTCCTCGGCCAGCAGGCGGAAGAAGTTCTCCACGCGCTCGGGTTGGCCGGTGAAGTGGTTCTCGCGCAGGCGTTCGTCCTGGGTGGCGACGCCGGTGGCGCAGTTGTTGAGGTGGCAGATGCGCAGGTACTTGCAGCCCAGCACGATCATCGGCGCGGTGCCGAAGCCGAAGCTGTCCGCGCCCAGCAGCGCCGCCTTGACCACATCCAGGCCGGTCTTCAGGCCGCCGTCGGTCTGCAGCAGGGTGCGCCCACGCAGGTCGTTGGCCACCAGCGCCTGGTGCGCCTCGGCGATGCCCAGTTCCCACGGCACGCCGGCGTAGCGGATCGAGCTGACCGGTGAAGCACCGGTACCGCCGTCGTGGCCGGAAATGGTGATCAGGTCCGCACCGGCCTTGACCACGCCCGCCGCGATCGTGCCGACGCCGGCATGGCTGACCAGCTTCACCGACACCAGCGCGGTCGGGTTGACCTGCTTGAGGTCGTAGATCAGCTGCGCCAGGTCTTCGATGGAGTAGATGTCGTGGTGCGGCGGTGGCGAGATCAGGCCGATGCCCGGCCTGGCATAGCGCAGGCGTGCGATCAGTTCATTGACCTTGTGCCCGGGCAGCTGGCCGCCTTCGCCGGGCTTGGCGCCCTGCGCAACCTTGATCTGCAGCACTTCGGCGTTGACCAGGTACTCGGCGGTGACGCCGAAGCGGCCTGAGGCCACCTGCTTGATCTTGCTGCGCTTGTCGCTGCCATAGCGCGCCGGGTCTTCGCCACCTTCGCCGGAATTGCTGCGGCCGCCGAGGCGGTTCATCGCAATGGCCAGCGCTTCATGCGCCTCGGGCGAGAGCGCACCGAGGCTGATCGCGGCGGTATCGAAACGCGGGAACAGATCGCTGGCCGGTGCCACTTCGTCCAGCGGCGTCGGCGTTGCCGCCGGCACCAGCTGCAGCAGATCGCGCAGCGCCGACGGCGGGCGCGCATGCACGGCATCGCAGTACTGCTGCCACGCACGCGGGTCACCGCTGCGCGCTGCGCGCTGCAGGGTGGTCACCACGTCCGGGTTGTACATGTGGTACTCGCCGCCGTGCACGTACTTCAGCAGGCCGCCGACATCCACGCCCTGCTGGGCGTCCCAGGCCTGCGCGCACAGTTCGCGCGCGTCGGCATCCAGGCGCGCGAAGCCGGCGCCACCGATGCGCGACGCGGTATCGGGGAAGCACAGCTCCACGACCTCCGGCTCCAGGCCGATGATCTCGAACAGCTGCGCACCGCGGTAGCTGGCCACGGTACAGATGCCCATCTTCGAGATGATCTTGGACAGGCCCTTGTAGATGCCCTTGCGGTAGCGGCGGCCGATCTGCGACTGCTCACCGCCCTTGCTGAGCTTGAGGATGCCGCGTCGGCCGAGGTCGAACAGGGTCTGGTAGGCCAGGTACGGATACACCGCCGTGGCACCGAAGCCGAGCAGGCAAGCCATGTGGTGCGCGTCGCGCGCGGTGCCGGTTTCCACGATCAGGTTGACGTCGCAGCGCAGGCCCAGCCGTGACAGGTGGTGGTGGATGGCGCTGGTGGCCAGCAGCGCATGCACCATCGGCCTCCCGGCCACCGGGTAGCGGTCGGACAGCAGCAGCATCACCATGCCGTCGCGCGCAGCCTGTTCGGCCTCGACGCAGATGCGTTCGATGCCCGCACGCAGGCCTTCCTCTTCGCTGTAGGACAGGTCGAGCAGGCGGTTGGCCTGCACGTACTGGTCCATCTTCAGCAGCTGGCGCAGCTTGCGCTGGCTCAGCACCGGCGAGTTGAGGATGACGTGGTTCACCGTCTCCGGGCCGGCATGGAAGATGTTGGTCTCCTTGCCGAGCTGGGTGGACAGGGACATCGCGCAGTCTTCGCGCAGCGGGTCGATCGGCGGGTTGGTGACCTGCGCGAAGGCCTGGCGGAAATAGTCGTACAGCGGACGGCTGCGCTGGCTGAGCACGGCCATCGGCGTGTCATCGCCCATCGAGCCGGTGGCTTCCTGCTCGGTCTCGGCCAGCGGCCGCAGCACCTGTTCCACTTCCTCGCTGCTGAGCTGGTACAGCTTGTGGTAGCTGCGCAGGGTGCTTTCGTCGAACGGCTCTTCCACCAGCGACGGGTCGATCAGTTCGGTCTGCAGGTAGGTGACGCCCTGCTGCAACCACTGCTTGTACGGTGCACGCCCGCGGTTGATGCGGTCGATGGCCTCCGAATCGAGCAGGTCACCGCGCTTGAGGTCGATGGCGATCATCTCGCCCGGGCCGAGCTTGCCCTTGCGCACCACGCGCTCGGTCGGTACTTCCCAGACGCCTGCTTCGGAGGCGACCAGGAAGTGGCGATCGGCGGTCAGCATCCAGCGCGCCGGGCGCAGGCCGTTGCGGTCGAGGGTGCACACCGCGTAGCGGCTGTCGCAGGCGACGATGCCGGCCGGGCCGTCCCACGGTTCGCTGTTGAGGCCGTGGAACTCGTAGAACGCAGCCAGGTCCGGGTCCTTGAATTCCAGCGACTGCGTTGCCGGCGGCACCAGGATGCGCAGGGCCTGGATCAGCTCCATGCCGGCGGACACCATCAGTTCCAGCATGTTGTCCAGGCTCTGCGAATCGGAGCCGTGCATGGAGATGACCGGGTCGAACTCGCCGATGTCGAAACGGGGTGTCTTCCACACCTTGCTGCGCGCCTGTGCCCAGCGCCGGTTGCCTTCGATGGTGTTGATCTCGCCGTTGTGGGCGAGCATCCGGAACGGGTGCGCCAGCGGCCAGCGCGGCAGCGTATTGGTGGAGAAGCGCTGGTGGAACACGATGGCGCTGGAGGCCAGTTCGCGCCGCTGCAGGTCCGGGAAGAAGCGGCTGAGCTTGTCCGGCAGCACCATGCCCTTGTAGCTGATGGCGTTGGGGCTGAGCGTGGTGACGTAGTAGTCGGCGTGCGCGCGCAGCTGCTGTTCGCTGCGGCGGCGGGCCAGGAACAGGGCCAGGCCGAAGCCGGCGTCATCCTGACCGACGCCGGCATCGACGAACACCTGCTCGATGCGCGGCAGGGTATCGCGTGCCAGTTGTCCGCAGACGCTGTCGTCGGTCGGTACCTCGCGCCAGCCGGCCACCTTGCAGCCCACCGCTTCGATCTGCTGCTGCAGCTGCGTGCGGCAGGCCTGCGCGGCATCGGCATCGTGCGGCAGGAATACCAGGCCCGCAGTGAAGCGCGCGCCGACGGCGATGCCGGCTTCACTGGCCAGCAGTTTCAGGAAGGCATCGGGGCGGCGCAGCAGCAGGCCACAGCCATCGCCGGTGAGCCCATCGGCGGCGACACCACCACGGTGGGTCATGCGCGAGAGCGCAGCGATGGCGGTATCGACCAGCAGGCGCGAAGGCTGGTCGTCGAGCTGGGCGACCATGCCAAATCCACAGGCATCGCGCTCGGAGCGCGGGTCGTAAAGCCCTTGGCGGTTGCGGGGGGCCATCTCTACCTCGATGCAGATTGAAATGAACGGGGACACTCCTGCCCGCTCTGTAGAGCACGCCCTGTACGTCATGGTGGAGTGTGCCGCGCATGGCGCGCCCGTCGGGAAGCCGCTTGGCGCACGCCCATACGGCGTTGCTCACCTTGCGCAGGCACTCGCCTGCGCGGCGGCGCGCGCCTTGTCGGGCCGCACGCCAAGTGTCTTCACACTCACCCTGACGCACACGCCGTGCTCTTCCTGGAGCGCATCATGAGGCCACCGGATGCCTCGACTAGATCACAGGTTGCTGCAACGCCGCAATACACGGTTGCAGGCGCAACCAAAGCGCCGGCAAACGCTTGCCGGCGCGGGGTTCCTCAGCCGCAGCGGACGCCGCTTACCACGTCCTTTGCGTCCACTTCGATGTTCAGGCGGTCGCCCAGGAACTCCATCGTGGTGACGTCATTGGGGTGCAGCACGCGCAGCTGCTTGGCCGCGGCATCTTCCTGGGCCTGCTTGCCGAGCGCTTCGGTATAGGGCTGGCCGACCAGGCTCTGCACCTGGCTGGCATCGCAGTTGCCGACCGGCGGTGCTTCGGTGGCCTTGCCGGCTTCGTCGGCCGGCGCCTTGGCGGCCTCGGCGGCCTGCTGTGCGTGGGCGGTGGCCGAATCCTGCTCATCCAGCGACGGCGCCTGGCAGGCGGTCAGGGCCAGCACGGCCGGCAGCAGCAGGGCGGAGAGGGAACGGGCGCGGATCGGGAACGACATCATGACTCCGGAATGGAAGGGACGGTGAAAGGCCGAGCATAGCGGCGAACCCGCCCTCACGTGTTTGTCTTGCGTTATTGACGTGGCCACGCCGCGCCGATCGGCAGACTGCAGGCATGCCAGCGACCCCCACACCCGAACGCCAGGCCGCGCGCGCCGCCGGCCTGCGCTACGTCGATGACACCCAGCCCGGTTTCAGCCGCGTCCGCGCCGGCAAGGGTTTTTCCTATCGCGATGCCGATGGTCATGCCGTGCGCGATGCCGCCACCCTGCAGCGCATCCGCGCGCTGGCCATTCCACCGGCCTATACCGCCGTGTGGATCTGTGCCCGCGCCGATGGCCACCTGCAGGCCACCGGCCGCGACGCGCGCGGGCGCAAGCAGTACCGCTACCACGCCGACTGGGCTGCCGTTCGCGACGCCGGCAAGTTCGACCGCACCATCGCCTTCGGCCAGGCGTTGCCAGCGCTGCGGCGGCGCCTGGGCCGCGACCTCAAGCGCAGCGGTTTCCCGCGCGAGAAGGTGCTGGCGGTTGTGGTCGCGCTGCTGGCCGACACGCTGGTGCGGGTGGGCAATGAAACCTATGCGCAGGAGAACAAGTCATACGGCCTGACAACGTTGCGCAACCGTCACTTGGACCTGCTTCGGGGTGGCCGGGTGCGCATGCGCTTCCGCGGCAAGTCCGGGCAGTTGCAGGAGGTGGTGGTCGGTGACCGTCGGCTGGGCGCGCTGGTGCGCAGCGTGCAGCAGCTGCCGGGTCAGGCCCTGTTCCAGTACCGCGACGACGCGGGCGAGGTGCAGCCGGTGGATTCGGGCGCGGTGAACGACTACCTGCGCGAGGTGATGGGCGAGGACTTCACCGCCAAGGACTTCCGCACCTGGGGCGGCACGATGGCGGCGGTGCAGGCCTTCGCCGCCACCGAGCTGCCCGAGCCGGCCAGCCAACGCGCGCTGGCCAAGGCGCAACGCGAGGTTGTGTGCCAGGTGGCTGCGCGCTTGGGCAATACGCCAGCGGTATGCCGCAAGGCCTACATTGATCCCTGCGTGTTCGCCGGTTGGGAACGCGGCGAACTGACCGCACTGGCGGGCCTGCGCGGCCCGCGGCAGTGGGAGCAGGCCACATTGAAGGTGCTGCGCCGGGCCCGGCGGCTCAGCCGCAAGGCAGGTCAGCCGCAGTAGATGGCGGTGATGTTGTTGGTGCGGCCGGTTTCGATGGTCAGGCGATCCCCACCTTCCGTGGCTGCGCCGGCGGCCGGATCGGCAGCGCCGCTGGCGGTGTTGCCGCTGCGCTCGCGGCTGCCGCGGGTTACCTGCACGTGCAGGCTGTCGCTGTCCACGCGCGCACGTTCGATGGTCATGCCCGAAGCGGCCAGGCCGACTGCGCCGCGCACCTTGTCGGTGTGGCACTGGCCTGAAATCACCCCATCGATCGGCTGGACCTGGGCGACCGGGCTGCTGCTGCAGGCGGCGAGAGCGAAGCAGACGGCGGCGGTGGCAATGGCATGTTTCATGGGGGGCGTTCCTCGTGTTGTGGCCTGCAGGGTGCGACGACACGCGTGGTGGCGGAATGAATGCCGTGCACGCGATGGACACAGTTCGCTCACTGTCGCCAACAGCCTGCGTGGAGACACTGCACGAGCGGCGCACGCCGCCCCCGGTACTGCGGCGCACGCGCCCCGGTAGTGCCGGCCGCTGGCCGGCAACCCCCATCCTCCCGAGGAGACCTGCATGGCCACCACCAAGAAGACCCCCGCCCGCCGCAAGGCATCGCCGAAGGTACGCAAAGGCACCCAGGCAGCGCCCGCCGCCGCCGAAGCCACCACGTCCGAGCGCCCGCGCGTGGTGAAGACCGCCACCCGCAAGGCCGCCGCTTCCGATCCGCGCGCGGCGCGTGTCGCAGCACGGCAGCGGCGCCTGCAGGACCAGGAAAAAGCGAAGGATGTACGCGTAGCGAAGGAGGCGGCAAAAAAGGCGACCAAGAAGACCACCACCCAGGCTGGCCCGCGCCATCAGCCGGAGAAGATGCCGGCGCAGCATCTGGCCAAGCCCGGCCATGAGCACGCACTGGAACTGGCCCCGCGCTTCCTCGCGCCGGATTACGTCGGCAGCGGCAAGCTGCAAGGGATGCGAGCCATCGTCACCGGTGGTGATTCCGGCATCGGCCGGGCGGTGGCGGTACTGTTCGCCCGCGAAGGCGCCGACGTTGCCGTGCTGCATCTGGATGAAGCCAAGGACGCCGAGTTGACGCGTCAGCACGTGGAAAAAGAGGGCGGCCGCTGCGTGGTGATCGCCGGCGACGTGCGCGACCCGCGCTTCTGCAACAAGGCAGTCAAACAGGTGGCCAAGGCGTTTGGTGGCATCGACATCCTGGTCAACAACGCGGCGTTCCAGCTGCACTGCGAGCGCCTGGAAGACCTGGAAGATGCGCACCTGCAGGAAACCCTGCAGACCAACATCGGCGGTTACATCCAGATGGCACGCGCAGTGCTGCCACACTTGGGCGAGGGCGCCAGCATCATCAACACCGGCTCGGAAACCGGCCTGTTCGGCAGCAAGGCACTGATCGATTACTCGGCTACCAAGGGCGCGATCCATGCGTTCACCAAGGCGCTGGCCAGCCAGTTGCTGCCGCGCGGCATCCGGGTCAACTGCGTGGCGCCGGGGCCGGTGTGGACGCCGTTGAACCCGGCCGACAAGCAGGCCAAGGACGTGGCCGAGTTCGGCAAGGACAGTGACATGGGGCGGCCGGCACAGCCGGAAGAACTGTCGCCGGCCTATGTGTTCCTGGCCTCACCGGCCTGCGCCAGCTACATCAGCGGGGTGATCCTGCCGGTGATGGGCGGGCCGCGCGGTTAGCGCGCGGCGGCGCCGCTCTTGGGTGCGGCAGTGTAGAAACCGGCGATGCGCGGTATGAACTGCTGCGGATTGGCGCCGACCAGATTGGTCAGCACGACAACGGCGAGTTCGCGCTCGGGATAGACGATGAAGGCTGAGCGCGCGCCGCCCATGCCACCCACCTGCAGGTCGGGCGCGGTGCTGAACACCGGCCAGCCTGCGGCCCAGTCGCCAGCACTGCCATCATTGAGGCGTTCGGCCGTCCACATCTGCTGCACCGCGCGCTGCTCCAGCAGGCGTCCCTCCTGCAATGCAACCAACCAGCGCGCGGTGTCATCGGCCGTGGTGAGGATGCCGCCGCCGGCCCACAGGCCGGGCGGCATGTCGTAGAACCAGTGCGACAGGCGCGGCGGTGCATCCTTTGCATCGCTGGCGCGTGGCAGGTAGCTGTACATCGTCGCCGCATCCGGGATCAGGTCGTAGCTGTCGCCAAAGGTGGTGCGTGCCATGCGCGCGGTGGAGAACTGGCCGGTGGCCAGGAAGCGTTCGTAGGGCATGCCGGATTGCCGCGCGATGATCCGCGCCAGCAGCAGGTAGTTGGTCTGGTTGTACTGGAAACGCTCGCCGGCCCTGGCCTCTGCCGGCAGCGCGCGGACCGCCTGCCATGCGTCCTGTTCCGAACCCCCACCCAGCAATCCCTCTGCATCGAGGATGTCGGGCAGGCCGGAGGTGTGGGCGAGCAGCTGGCGCACCCGCACTGCCCGCCAGCTTTCGGGCAGGTCGTCGAGATAGCGCGCGATGGGCGCGTCCAGATCCACCCGCCCGTCCTGTGCCAGCTGCGCCAGAGCGACGCCGGTGAAGGATTTGGTGGCCGAGTTGAGCGGGAACCGGGTGCTGCGGGTGGCGACCACACCGTTCTCGACGTTGGCCAGCCCATAGGTTTCCGACAGCACCACCTGGCCATCCTTGACCACCGCGATCTGCAGGCCCGGGATGCGCTGTTCCTGCATGGTCTGGCGGATGAAACGACGGGTCTGGTCGTTGGCCTGGTCCTGGTTGGCGGAGACGGCGGCGAAGGGCAGCAGGCTGATGATCATGAGCAGGGTTCGTAGCGTCTGGCGAGTCATGCGGGTTCCCGGAGGTCGGAAAGATCGGCGGCGGTGACGGCTGCCGCAGGCGACAGGCCATGGGTCGGATGCGCGCCCGGCGTAAAAGGTTTAAGCCGGCTGCGCGCGCTACCGTTCGTCGGCCCATGACTTCCGGGGGGTTGACTACAGGTGTCGTCATGGCAACAGTAGCGACACGTGTAGTCAATGGAGTGTTGTCATGCGTGGCAAGACCATCGGGGACCAGGAACTGGCCCTGCTGCAGTATGTGGATGAGCAGGCACCGGCCAGCGTCGGCGAGGTCGCCAGCGGCTATGGCGAACCGCGCGGACTGGCCCGGTCCACGGTGTTGACGATGATGGAGCGCCTGCGCGCCAAGGGTTACCTGCAGCGCAGGCAGCAGCAGGGTGTCTACCGTTACCAGCCCACCCGTGGCCCGGAGAGCGTGCTGCAGGGCGCCGTTGCCCAGTTCGTCGACAACACGCTGCAGGGCTCGGTGTCGCCATTCGTGGCGTACCTGTCGCAGCGGCAGAAGGTCAGCGACAACGAACTGGCCGAACTGGAAGCGCTGGTGGCCGAACTGCAATCGCGTCGCCAGGAGGACTGAGCCATGGATACCTCGATGTTGATTCCGATGCTGGAACGGCTGGGCTGGACGAGCCTGCAGACCGTGCTGCTGGTGGCGCTGGTGTACCTGCTGTGCCGCGCGCTGCCGGCACTGTCGGCGGCCACCCGTTGCCGGTTGTGGTGGCTGGTGTCGCTGCAGGCGGTGGTCGGTCTGTTGTGGAGCCAACCGCTGCAGCTGGCCTGGTTGCCCGCACCCGATGCGGTGGCAATGACGACCGTGGATCTTGCGGCGGACGCGATATATACGATGGCACCGGAGGCATCGGCGCACCTGCTGGCGAACACGCCGATGGGTGATGTCGGCAGCACCCCGGTGGCCTGGTGGGCATTGGCCCTGGCCGCGCTGTGGATGTCCGGTGTACTGCTGATGGCGTTGCGGACCTTTGGCGAATGGCGCCGTTGCCGCGCGCTGCTGGCGGCGTCGTATCCGTGCGAGGACCAGGCACTGGTGCAGGCGCTGCAGCTGGCTTCGGATGCGCACGGCCTGCGCCGCGCGCCGCGCCTGTGGATGAGCGACCAGGTGGACGCGCCGCAGTTGGTCGGGCCGTTCCGTCCGGTGCTGCTGCTGCCGGCGGGAATGAACGCGCTGCAGGGCGATGCGCTGGACCTGGCGCTGACCCACGAGCTGCAACACCTGCAGCGTCGTGACCTGCAGTGGGGGCTGCTGCCTGCCTTGGCCCAGCACCTGTTCTTCTTCCATCCGCTGCTGCGCCTGGCCGTGCGCGAATACGCCCAGGCCCGCGAGGAAGCCGTGGATGCGGCGGTGGTCGGCCAGCACGGTGCCAGCCGCCATGCCTATGGCCGGTTGCTGCTGCAGCTGGGTGTGGCGCCGCAGCCACACCTCGGCGTGGCCAGCGCAGCGCCCAGCACCACCAGCCTCAAGCGCCGCCTGCTGTCGCTGCAGTCGCACCGGGCGTGCCCGCGCCTGCTGGCCGTCGGCTTGACGCTGGTTGTATTGGCCGTGGGTGTGGCGCCGATGCGGCTGGTGGCCGCGCCGGTCCCGCCTGCACCGCCGGCACCGCCGCGCGCTGTGCCAGCGCCGCCGCCGCCGCCCGCAGCACCCCCGGCACCGGCAGCGCCGCCTGCCGCAGCGGTACCGGCAGAGCCGGCCGACTGGGCCGAGCCGGCAGAACCCGCCGAGCCTGAGGAACCTGCCGACGTCAATGAAGACGAGGAGCAGGACGCAGGCACCCATGCGCACTCGCAGACCACCATCGTCACCCATGGCCAGCTGGATCTGGGTACGCCGCCACAGCAGGCCTTCGTTCTCGTCGATCACGGCCAGGCGTTCGCCAATGCCGGCATGGACGATGTGATGCAGGCGCGCAGCCGGCTTGGTGACGGCCCCGCCCTGTGGTTCCGCCAGGGCGACAAGCGCTACGTCGTGCGCGATCCGATGCTGATCCAGTCGTTGCAGCGTGCCTATGCCGGCGCCGTCGACCTGAGCCGCCAGCAGAGTGAACTGGGGCGCCAGCAGAGTGTGCTGGGTCGTCAGCAGGGCCAGCTCGGCCGCGAGCAGGGCGAGCTGGGCAGGCTGCAGGGCGAAGAGGCGCGTGAAATCGCCCTCGCAGCCGCACGGGCTGCACGCAGTGCGATCAACGATCGCGACATCAATCGCGAAGCGGCAGCCGAAGCGGCGCGGGCTACACGCGGCGCGGTGGATGATGCGGCGATTGCACGCAAGGCTGCGGCCGAAGCACAGCGCGCATCACAGGTTGCCCGCAACCAGGCGCTGCAGTCCGAGCGTAGCCGCGAGATGAGCCGACTCGCCAGCCAGCAGGCCGCGTTGGGAAGCCAGCAGGCGGCACTGGGCAGTCAACAGGCCGCGTTGGGTGAGCGTCAGGCACGGCTGCAGGCACAGGCAGCGAAGCAGGCAGAGCAGGTCATCGCGCGTGCGCTGGCCAGCGGCAAGGCCGAGCGGCTCTGACAGAGCGGAGCGCCGGGCCATGCCCGGCGCCCGCAGCGGCGCGTATGCGAATGGAATCCGCCGGTCAGGGCCCGGCGCTACCCCATCAACCGCAGCTGGCGCGTTCGATACGGTTCTGTGCGTCCACCTGCACGGTCACCCGGTCCTGGCGGAAGTCCATGGTCACCGCCATCCCCGGTTTGACCACGCGTGCGTTGCGCGCGCCACTGTCGGCCACCAGCTTCTTGATCGTCGCTTCGTCGGCGGTCTTGCCGGTGAATGCGTCCAGCGCCTCGGGGCGGCACTCCTGCGGACCATCGGACACCTTGGCCGGCAGGCTGCCGGCATCGGCGGAGGCGTTGCCACCGGCATGGCTGCAGGCGGCCAGCGGCAGGATGGCCGCAAGCAGCAACAGGGGGGATCGACGCATGGCAGTACTCCTGGGTGGTGTTCAGTAGCGGCAGTGTCGCCGAGCGCTGTGTCAGTGATGTCAACGCGGCCTGGATCCACCCTCTCCGTTCATCCGCTTACCAGCGCCAGGGTCTCCCGTTCGCGCTGCTCTTCCCGCACCAACCGCTGCAGCAGCAGGGCCAGGGTCACCACGTCCTGGTGGTTGTGGTCGGCCACCCGGCGCAGATTCACCGCATCACCGCCGCGCAGGAAGCGCAGCCATGCGGCGGGGGCTTCCGAGCCGGGCAGGTCATCTTCGCGCACCACGCGCAGCAGTTGCCGCTCGATGGTGGACAGCTTGCAGTTCTCCCACGTACCGCGGTAACGGCGGCGAGTGGGATACAGCAGGTCGACATGGTCCAGCGCGGTGATGGGATCGGCCTGGCGGGCCAGCCGATAGCGTGTCTTCAGCAGTGGGGCATCGTAGCTGCGGCCGTTGTAGCTGCAGAACACGGTATGCGGCTGCAGCCAGCTGGCGAAAGCGGCCAACATCGTTTCCTCGGCAGCCATCGTCGACATCAGCAGCTGGCGGATGCGCAGGCCTTCGCCACGCTGCGGGCACACATGCCAGTCGGCGGCACCGATCATGAAGGCGCGGGTGCCGGTGCCGCCGGCCAGGCCGGTGGTCTCGGTATCGAAGAACAGCAGGTCGCGCGCAGCCACGTGTTCACCCTCGCGCTTGGCGAAGGCCAGCGACAGCGGCATGGCGGGAATCGGCTGCGGCAGCAGTGACTCGATCAGGAACAGGCCGGGCGCAATCTCGTTGCCGGGCAGTTGGCGATCCTGCGCGCTGGCGCGTGCCGGCGCAGGGCCACCCCGCGAGCGCATGCCGAGCAGGCGATGCAGGCTGCCGACCTCGGGCCGTCGCAGTGCTGCCGGCGCAGGCGTGGTGGTGGCGGTGCCGGTCGGCTTGTGGCGGATCTCCTGTTCCACCCAGGCAAATACCGAACGCTCGGCCGGTGGCTGCCGCGCATCGTTGGCGGCCATGAGTGCCGGCGGCGTCTGCTGCGTCGGCGCGGCAGGCGTGGCTGCTTTCGGGTCACCCGCCTGCTTGCGAAGCAGCCGCAGCTTGTCCAGGCTCAGGCTCACGGGGCGATCAGCTCCATCGGGTCGCGTGTGCTCACCACCACATCGGCCACATGCTGGCAGGCCTGCGCATCGAACAGGTCGAGCACGCGCAGCGCCAGCGCACGCGGCGAGGTTTCATCCTGTTCCTGCGCGGCAAGCACCGGACCGACGCAGGCCGGGCAACCCGCCTTGCAGTCGCAGCGCTGTACCAGTTCGCGCGCGCGCTGCACCAGCTCGGCCTGGCGCTGCCACAACGGCTCGCTCAGGCCGACGCCACCCGGGAAATTGTCGTACAGGTATACGGTCGGCACGAATTCCTGCAGCAGTTCCACCGCGCCAGGCTCGCCATCGCTGCCCCGCAGCTGGCCGCGCCCGCTCTGGTCGGCAATCGCGATCCAGGTGCCATCGCCGTTGCCCACCGACTTCTGCAGGTCGCGCGCATCGGCCATCACCGCCACCGTGGCTACGATGTGCAGTGCATAGGCGGCGCCGAGGAACCCATCCAGCGCATCCTGCTTGCTGGCGAAGGCGCGCAGCAGCAGCGCCTGCGGCAGCTGCCACCACACCGCGGTGGTGTGCAGTTCCTGGTCGGGCAGGTTGACCGGGCCGTAGCCGATGTTCTCGTGGGTGTAGTAGCGGATCTTCTTGTAACCGGCCACGCGGCGCACCACGTGCACTTCGCCATGGTGCGAATCACCGCGGCCGGCCACGCCGCCATCGAAACGGTCCAGCACCTTGAGCTTGGTGAAGTCGATGCTGTCGGTGTAGTAGTCCACGTGGGTGCGGGTGACGTAGGCCTTGCGGCCTTCCCAGTCCAGCGTTTCCACTTGGTAGGGCGTGGACTGCACCATGTGGATGGCGCCTTCGTACAGGGTCAGCGCTGCAGCGGAGTAGTCCACTTCGGCGATGATCTGCTGGCGGCCATCGCTGCGGTCGACCACCACGAAGTTGCCATCGGCCACCGCGCGCAGGCTGACCGCGTTGGCCGGATAGCTGTCGGCGATCCACTCCCAGCGTTCGCCTTCGCGGTGGATGACCTCGGTTTCGGCCAGTGCTTCCAGGAACACCTCAGGATCGATCGGGCCGAAGCCATCGCCGACCCGGAACGGCAGTTCGAACGCCGCGCAGCGGATGTGATCGAACAGGATCAACGGCTGGTCGGGTGCGATGCGTGCGTGTTCCGGCGACGCCTCGGCGAAGAAGTCCGGATGGCGCACCACGTACTGGTCCAGCGGCTGCGAACTGGCCACCATCACTCCGAGTGCGGGCTGCTGGCGGCGTCCGGCGCGGCCGAAGCGCTGCCAGGTGGCAGCCACGCTGCCGGGGTAACCGTTGAGGATCACCACGTCCAGGCTGCCGATGTCCACGCCCAGTTCCAGCGCCGAGGTGCTGACGATGCCGTCGATGTTGCCGGCACGCATCGCACGCTCGGTCTCGCGGCGCTCGGTGGGCAGGTAGCCGCCGCGGTAGGCGCGGATGCGGGGTGGCTTGCGCGGATCGTGATCGAAGATGTCCTTCAGGTACTTGGTCAGCACCTCCACCATCAGCCGGGTCTGCGCGAACACCAGCGTCTTCAGCCCGGATTTGATCGCGATGCGGGCGATGCGGTTGCTCTGCGAGCGCGCCGAGGCACGCAGGCCCAGGTCGGGGTTGATCACCGGCGGATTCCACAGCAGCACCTGCTTCGGCCCGCTGGGTGCACCGGATTCGGTGATTGCGGTGACCGGTGCTTCGATCAGCGCCTCGGCATGCGCCTGCGGGTTGCCGATGGTGGCCGAGCACAGGATGAACTGCGGTTGCACCCCGTAGAACGCGCAGATGCGCTTGAGCCGGCGCAGCACGTTGGTGACATGGCTGCCGAACACGCCGCGATAGGTGTGTATTTCGTCGATGACGATGTAGCGCAGGTTCTCGAAGAACTGCGCCCACTTGGTGTGATGCGGCAGGATCGCCTGATGCAGCATGTCCGGGTTGGAGACCACGATGTCGCCATGCAGGCGGATCGCCTGCCGCGCGTCGCCGGGGGTGTCGCCGTCGAAGGTGAAGGCCTTCACTCCGAGGTCGCCGGCGCGGTTGAGCTCCAGCAGTTCGGCCACCTGGTCCTGGGCCAGTGCCTTGGTGGGGAACAGGTACAGCGCCTTGGCCTTGTCCTGCATGGCGGCGCTGACCACCGGCAGGGTGTAGCACAGCGACTTGCCGCTGGCGGTGGGGGTAACGATGGCGACGTGGTCGCCACGCTGGCTGGCCTCCCATGCCTCGGCCTGGTGGCTGTAGAGCTGCTCGATGCCGCGTGCCTTCAGTGCCGCAGTCAGGGCCGGTGGCACGGAATCAGGAATCGGCGCATAGCGGCCTTCGCGGCCGGGAATGGCGAAGCTGCCGGTGATGCGATCCTGGTAGCGGCGCTGCAGGCGTGCACTGAGCAGTGCGCCATCGCGCGCGGGCAGGCCATCGCGGGTGGCGAGCTGCTGCTCCGCATCGGCGGTGCGCTTGGCGAGTTCGTAGGCCATGGAAGATGGAGCCGGGACATTTTTCGAGGGGTCACATGGCACCACATTCACGTCTCAGGATGTGAGACACGGCGATGGGATGGAGTGAATCATTCAGTGCCGTGCGCTGTGCGCTGAACGCCTTTGCCACCTCCAACGAAATCTGAAGCCCGCACCCGTATCCTCGACACTTGGACGCAACAGGCAAGGGTGATGGCTGTGGCAAAACGGGCAACGCAGGGAGCACTTCTGGCCGGCATGCTGCTGGCGGGCATCGCGCACGCGCAGCAGACGACGCCGGCGGCCGTACCCGTGCCCACGCCTGATCCCGTACCGGCGCCTGCCGTGCCGCCCGCTGCTGATGACGCGCCCGTGGTCGTGCCGCCCGCGCAGGGGAACGTGACCACGCTGGGCGAAGTGCGCGCGCTCAAGCCCGAAGACGACCAGCCGCTGGACCTGTACCGCTTCAAGAACCCGATGCGCGCGGAGAACAACCGCTTCAGCCGCGACTGGAGTGAGCCGCCCTCGCCCGAGCAGGTCAGTATGGGCGGCGGTTACATCATGATGGGCGTGGTCAAGGGCGTGATGGCTGCGGCCAAGGGCCTGAACAAGATCACTGGCGGCCCGGACCAGATCCAGTCGGCCATCGCGCGGCCGCCACCGGAACTGAGCGCCGAGCAGCAACGGCGCGCGCTGCAGTTCTGCGCCCAGCAGGATGGTTGCGGCGCACCGCCGGAGAAGTAGGCGTTATCCTGCGGGCCTTCCCTTCGAGGCTGCCTGGATGCTGCTGCGTACCCTGTTCCTGCTTGCAACGCTGAGCCCGCTTGCCGCGTTCGCCAGCGACCTGACCGATGGCGGTTCGTGCCGCAATGGCGCGTTCCCTTCGGAACAATCGGGCTTTGCCCTGGCCAAGGTGGTGGGCACGCCGCGCCTGTACCTGCTGGGCGACATGGACGGCTGCCCGGCCAAGGGCGAACCCGCCTGCCGCCAGCGCAGCTACGTGGTGAGTGGTGACACGGTGGTGACCGGGCGTGATCTTGGTCGCTACCGCTGCGCGTTCTTCCCGAACAAGGTGGGTGGCAGCGCAGGCTGGGTGGATCGCAGCAAGCTGCAGGCGTTGCCGGTACCCGCGCCGACGCTGCAGGCCTGGTCCGGAGACTGGAAGGACAGTGACAACGGCCTGCGCATCCGCGTGCGTGACGGCCAGCTGCACGTGGAAGGCGATGCCTACTGGCCCTCGGCCAACCCGACACCGGCAGAACGCCCGGGCGGCCCGAACATCGGCGCGGTAAGCGCACAGGCAGTACCGCGTGGTGCCCAGGTCGACTTCGTGGAGGACACCTGCACGGTGCACGCGCAGCTGCTGGGCGATGTGCTGATCGTGGCCGACAACAGCGAGTGCGGCGGCATGAACGTGCGCTTCAACGGTGTGTATCGGCGCAAGTAGATCCACGCGATGCGTGGATGAAACGCGCGGACGGCCCGGCGCCAACCAAGGCGGGCATCTACCCTGCACGGCATCAGTAGATCCACGCCATGCGTGGATGGTGTTCGCGATCCAAACGGTGGGGTCAGGGCCCTTTCGCAGGCGAAAGGGATCCAACCCCGGGATCAGCGTCGGCGCTCAAGCCACCACAGCAGCGATGCGCACAGCACGAACGCCAGCCACCACGGCCAGCGCGGCCCTGGTACACGCTGGCTCGCCTGCGCGGTTGCTGGCGCCGCAGTGGCCAGCCGCTGCGCGGTGGCATCCATCATCGCCTGCCGGTGCAGGGAAGGGGCCTGCTTCGGATCGAACACGTAGCGCCACTGCGTGCGGTCGCCGTGCTGCAGGCGCTGCCAACCGGCCTGGCGCGGCCACCAGCCCGCGCATCGTGCTGTGCTGGTGGTGCTGTCGACGATCAGCGGCACGCCATCGCCGCGTCCGTCGAAGGCCCGCAGCGGTGCCTGCACGCCGCACAGCGACTGCCGTTCGCCCGCCCAGGCCAGTGCCTGTGTCGACCACGGTCCTTCGGTACCGGGCTGCGCGCGAGCGAGGGAGGCGAACACCGTGCTCCACAACTCACCGTGGCGATCCTCGCGACCGGCCAGTACCCAGCGCCAGCTGTCCGTGATCGGCAGCAGCCCGATGCGTCCCTTGCCGACGGCGCGCCACCCACCGATGGGCTTGCTGTCGCGATCCTGCAGCAGGGGGCGGCTGTCGGCTGCCTGCAGCGCCAGGTACTCCAGCGCCGGCAGCGCCGCGGCGTGCGATGCGCGGTCGGCGTCTTCGCCATCAGTGGTGGGCAGGGTGCCGGCGGCAAGCGGCCCGCGACGTGCCTGCAGCATCGTTGCGTCACCCTCGCCGGGCATTGCCGCAACCTGGCTGCTGGCATCGCCCTGCACGGGCAGGCCGAGATCGCGCAGGCGTTGTCGTGCGCTGGCTGATGGCGCGCCGGTACTGCGCACCAGCAGGCCGAGGCCATCACGCAGGGCCTGGCGCACGGCCGCCAGCTGAGCGGCACCGAGCGCGGCCAGGCTGCGTTCGTCGAGCAGCAGCAGATCGCTGCGCGCCAGCGTGGAGGCGTCCAACGCCACGTTGCCGTCGCCCAGGCTGAGGCCTGCGCCGGTCTCGGCCTGCACCTGTACGCGGATGCCGGCATCGGTGGCCCAGCGCCGCAGGTACTTCAGTTCGGCGCCGGGGGCAGCCGAGCGCACCAGCACGCGCAGCGGAGCGGCGGGCAGCGTCTGCTGCGGCACCGGCACGCTGTCGGCCACATGGCCCTGCGCATCCAGCAGGCGCAGCTGGAACACGCTGCGGCCCTCGGCGCGGGCGATGCCGCTGAGCTGTACACGGCCATCCTCTGCCAGCGTTGCACGATCGACCACGGCACCGGCCGGGTCCAGCAGTTCGGCCTGCGCTCGGTCTACGCCGCGTGCCTGTGCGTGTACGTCGAAGCGCGCACCGGGAGCGGTGTCCACGGGCGGCTGCAGGGCGATCCAGCCGTTGGCTGCAGAGGGTGCCTGCCAGCGCGTGTCAGCGGGCAGTGCGGCATCGCGGTCACGCGCGGCCAGGCCGGCACCGATCAGTGTCACCGTGGAGGACGGATAGCGGCGCAGTGCGGTGGCCAGGTCCGGCACGCGCGCTGCACCGGCCATATCGGTTGCTTCCGGCAGCAGCACCCGGGTGTCGCCGGTGGGCAGTGCACCGGTCTTGTCGGCCCCGGCGCCGATCACCACCAGGCCGGCCAGGGAAGCGCGCTGTGAGGGCGGCACCAGGCAGACATACAGCAGCGCAGCGGCGGCCGCCTGCAGCGTGAGCACGGCGATAAGACGGCCGCGCCTCTGCGTGGGCGAACGCAGCTGGCGCGCACTGGCGACCAGCACGATCAGCGCCAGCGCCACTGCGACCCACACGTTCAATGCCGATGTGCTCATGGCTGTGCTTCCAGCGCATCGAGGTAGCGCTGCCCCATGGCATCGGCCGCACGGCGTCGCATCACCTGCGGCAGTGGCCGCTGCAGTGCACGCCACAGCTGCGCGCGCAGGCGCTGCCGGCACTCGGTGCAGCCGGGGTCGATGCGTAGTTGTTCGATGGCGGCAGCCAGGTCCAGTGCATCGGGCAGGAAGGCGTTGTTGCGCTGCTGCCAGGCGGCCAGCATGTCCAGATCGGGCGTGCCGTCCTCGTCGCCCAATCGCTGCCAGGCCTCGACGACGGCCGGATCGGGCGGCGTGCGCGCGGCCAGCGGCAGGTCGCGGCTGGCCAGCCCGGCACGGTCGCCGCCCAGGCGCCGGCTCTCGTCGATCGGCGGCAGCTCCGGGCCGACGCGCGCCAGATAGATGCGCTCGGCCTGCTGCACCTGCTTGATGAACGCCAGCGCTTTGTAGGCAAACGGCAGGGCCTGCTCGGGGCGGCCCTGGCGCAGCTCGCCTTCGGCCGACCACATCTGGTCCAGCGCGGCCTTCAAGGTGGCGCGTGTCTGCGGGTCAAGCAGCGTCGCCGCCTCGGCGTGGTCGTGGGTATGCCCGTACTCGGACAGCACGTCGGTGGCGCTGCCGAACACCGGTGGCGTGTCATTGCCGCTGGCTGCGCCACCGTGGTCGTGGCCGTGCTCGTCGTGTGCGCCGGCCTCGGCGCCGTGACCGTGCTCATGATCGTCATCGTGTGCGTCTGCCGCCGGCGTATCGCTGGTGGGCAGGTCGCTGGTCGGCGGTGGCTTCGGCGCGCCCTCGCTTTCTTCGCCCAGGAACTGGCCGTAGCGCAGGCGCAGGATGCGCTGGTCGACGCCGATCGCATCGCTGCGCTTGACGAAGGTATCGGCGGCTACGCTCCGGCGTTCGCGGATCAACGCCTCGGCGTCGATGATGATCTGCCGCTGGCTGCGGAAGTACGCGGGCAGGGTCTTCTTGATGCGGCCTTCCAGTTCGGCACCGAGCACGGCCTCGGCGCTGGGCAGGCGCAGGATCACGCTGCTGCTGCGGCCGACCTGTGCTGCCGGCGCGTGGTTGTCGCGCACTTCCAGCTGGGCGATCACATCGTTGCCGGGCTGTGCGCCCAGCGCGGCCAGATCAAGGGTATGGGCAAAGCGCCGTGCCTTCACCTCGCCGCTGCCGCTGAGCGTCACGCTGCGGCGCACGAAGGTGATGTTCTCGCCGCTGCCCTGGGTGATGGTGATCGACAGCGTCGCCCGCGCGGAGACGCCATGATCGTCGCCGGCCTCGAAGCGCAGCGTCCACTGCCGTTGCCCGGGGGTGCCCAGCACCAGGCTGGTGGCAGGCTCGATCACGCGCACCGTCGGCGCACGGTCGGCGACCACGTCGAGTCGATGCAGGCGGGTTTCGGCCAGCGCCGGTTCGCTGACCACGCGATACAGCACCGGGGTACGCGCTACGTCCTGCGCTTGCCATTCACCATTGCGCTCACGCAACGGCAGGCGTCGACCGTCGTGGAACTGCAGCCAGGCATTGCTGGGTGCACGGTCGAAGCGCAGTGACCAGGACAGGCGACTGTCGGCGGCGACCTTGGCGTCGAGTGCGTTCTGCGTACGCGTGGGTTGGCCGGTGTAGGCCGGTGCGTCGATGCGCAGTCGAGTGGACTGCAGGCGCAATGGACCGGCCCTGGCGCTGCTTTGCGGCGAGGCAGGCGCCGTGGGGCGCGGTGCGCCGCTGTGCGGCCAGCCCAGTGCCAGCACAGCGACGGCGATGCCGCCGATCCAGCACAGCGCCACTGCCCTGCGTGGCCAGCGTGGTCGCAGCTCGGGGAGGTTGCGTTCAAGCGCAGCCAGCACGTGGGTGCGCTGGCGCTGCTGCAATGGGTTGAGCGCAGCACCATCGGCAAACAGCAGATCGGCGCTGTCTTCGCTGGCGCCACTGGCATCGAGCCTGCGCTGCAACCAGCGTCGGTCCAGCTGCCGGGCGCGCATCGTCGCGGCGCCCGCAATGATCAGCAGGGCCACGGTTGCCACGACGCAGGCGATATCGAAACCGGACACGCGCAGCGCGAGTGCCGCTGACGCCAGCGCCCACGGCAGGCCCAGCAGCAGGGTGATCGCCGCGCGGCGCCGACGTGCGCGCTGCCATGCCTGTTGCAGCGCCTTCATGGTGCAGCCCTGCGTCGCGCGCTGCTTGCCATCCAGCGCTCAAGCGCGAACAGCAGCACGATCACCAGCAGCAGCCAGGCGGTGGGTTCGCGCACGGGCGACGTTGCGGCAGGCAGGGGCGCCTGGCGTGGTGCCTGGTCCTGCGCATCTCCCAGCCGCGGCGTTGATGGCGGTTGCAGGGCCTGCAGCAGGTCGCGCGGCAGGCCGTCATCGCGCAGTGCACTGTTGCGGGCCACGTTCCATTCGCCGGGCAGATGCAGCAGGCGGCCCTGGCCGATGCGCTGCTGCCACAGCAGCGGTGCATTGTCTGCATCGCGCAGCAGTACGGGTGCACCCGCTGGCGGTTTCGCAGCGGTCAGCACCGTGCCGCCCTGCTGCAGCCAGCGCTGCCAGGTGCCAGGCAGCGCATCGGTGGCGGTCCATACGCCGCTCTCGCCGCGGGCAGG
Organism: Stenotrophomonas sp. 1278; assembly: GCF_029892765.1. Lineage (NCBI taxonomy): Bacteria > Pseudomonadati > Pseudomonadota > Gammaproteobacteria > Lysobacterales > Lysobacteraceae > Stenotrophomonas > Stenotrophomonas sp. 1278. Next base: position 236,916 of record NZ_JARXWD010000004.1, on the reverse strand, counting down.
CAAGGCGTCGTCGGCCAGGGGGGCCGCCAATGGTTGCGTGCTCCACGCGCGCTGCAACGCGCCCAGCCATTGCAGCGCAGCGGCCGGTGCATCGCTGCGCGTACGCAGGCGTGGTGCCGGGGAAGCGTGTGGCGGCGCGGTGACGGCCAGCGCGTGTGGCTGCCACTGCACCTCGCGCGACAGCTGCAGGCGGGCACCATCAAGGCCGGGCAAGGGGTCGGGTACGTGTACGGTCAGCGCGGTGCCGGCCGGCAACTGCGCGTCCAGCTCGCGCAGCAGGCTGGGCAGGGCAGCAGCGTCTGCCGGCGCGGGCTGGTCGATGGTGGGGAAGCCCGGCGCCAGCCAATGCCAGTTGCGCGCATCGGTGCTGCCGCGCAGCGCGGTCGCGTCCAGGCCCGGTGCCACCACCGTCCACGCTGCTGGCACGGGCGCAGGACCGGTCAGCGCCGGGCGCGCCAGCAGCAGGGCCAGTGCGGCCAGCAACAGCAGGCGCACCAGCAACAGCGGCCAATCATCGAAGCGGATGCGCTGCCGCGGTCGTACCTGGGCGCGCAGCCAGCGCAGCGCAGCGAAATCCAGTGGCGTGTAGGGATGACGGCGGGCGAGGTGGATCAGCAGTGGCAGCAGCCATGCGGCCAGCGCCGCCAGGCCCAGCGGGAACAGCAGGCTCATGCGTCGCCCCTGCGGCCGAACAGCGCCTGCAGCGGCTGGTCCAGTGGCTGATCCAGCCAACCGGTCGCGCAGGCGATGCCACTGGCCTGCAGGCGCGACTGCAGCGCGGCGCACGCCTGGGTGAAGCGCTGCAGGTAGTCGGCGCGGATCGCGGCGCCATCGCCGAGAAGTTCATCGCCCGTTTCCGGATCGCGGAAACGATGGCCTGCGTCGAAGGGGAAATCGCGCTCGTCGGCCGTCAGTACCTGCAGCAGCATCACCTCGCGGCGGGCGCTGGCCAGCTGCTCCAGCAGCACGATGCCCGCGTCGTCGAAGCCATCGCCGATGGCCAGCAGCAGATCGCCGGGGCGCACGCGCTCCCACAGCGGTCGCAGCCGCTCTGCGGCCGGCCATGCGCCGCGCGCCTGCAGGGCATGCAGCTGCAGATGCACGCGGTCGCGCTGGCGCGCGCCATGCGCGGCCGGCATCAGCTGCAGGCCTTCGCCGTTGATCGCCAGCAGGCCGAAGCGATCACCCTGCTGCAGCGCCAGCTCGACCACGCAGGCAGCCAGCTGCCGCATGTGATCCAGGCGGCTGCGTCCGGGCGCTGTACGGTCGGACTGGCCCGCCGAGGCCGTGGCATCGAGCAGCAGCCAGACGGCAATCGGGCTTTCGCGCTCGGATTCGCGCACGAAGAAGCGGTCCGAGCGCGCATACAGCTTCCAGTCGATCTGGCGCAGTTCGTCACCGGGCTCGTAGGCGCGGTACTGGGCGAATTCCAGGCCGGCGCCGCGGCTGCGGCTGGCATGCTGGCCGATGCCGCTCGCACCGCTGGCCAGGCGTGGCCGCAGGCGCAGCGCACGCAGGCGCGCACGCAGGTCGGGTGGCAGCAGCAGCGGCGTGCCTGCGGTCACCAGTGGATCAACCCGGGAAGGGAACGGCCTGCAGCAGTGCGGCGACCACATCGTCGGCCCGCTTCTGCTCGGCTTCGGCGGCAAAGGACAGCAGCAGGCGATGGCGCATCACCGGTGCCGCCAGCGCCTGCACATCCTCGCGGGTGGCGGCGAAGCGTCCCTGCAGCAGGGCGCGCGCCTTGGCGGCCAGCACCAGCGACTGCCCGGCACGCGGACCCGCGCCCCATTTCACCCACTGGTTGATCGCTGCCGGTGCACCATCGCCGGGGCGGCTGGCGCGGACCAGGCAGGTGATCCAGGCCAGCACGTCGGGGCTGACATGCACTTGGCGCACCGCCGCCTGCAGCGCGATCACCGCTTCGGCATCCATCACCTTCGGCACGCTTTCCGTGGCACCGCCGGTGGTCTGTTCAAGGATCTGCCGCTCTTCTTCCTCGCTGGGGTAATCGACCAGCACATGCAGCAGGAAGCGGTCCAGCTGTGCTTCGGGCAAGGGGTAGGTACCGGCCTGTTCGATCGGATTCTGCGTGGCCAGCACGAAGAACGGCGCCGGCAACGTGTAGGTCGTGCCGGCGTAGCTGACCGTACGCTCCTGCATCGCTTCCAGCAGCGCCGCCTGGGTCTTGGGCGGGGTGCGGTTGAGCTCGTCGGCCAGCAGCAGGTTGGTGAAGATCGGGCCCTGCTGGAAGCGGAAATGGCGATGACCGGTGCCGTGGTCTTCTTCCAGCAGTTCGGTGCCCAGGATGTCGCTGGGCATCAGGTCCGGGGTGAACTGCACGCGCCGGAACTGCAGTTCCAGTGCCTGCCCCAGTGAGCGCACCAGCAGGGTCTTGCCCAGCCCCGGCGCGCCTTCCAGCAGGCAGTGGCCACCGGCCAGCAGGCCGATCAGCAGCTGCTCGACCACGGTGTGCTGGCCGACCACGGCGTGGGCCAGGGCGCTGCGCAGCGCATGCAGGCGCGGCAGCAGGGAATCGAGGTCGGGGGAGGTCATGGGCGTGGTCCGTTCAATTGTTCAATGCGTACATCACGATGTTGACGCCGAAGCGGGTGTTGTCTTCGGCCAGGAAACGCTTGTTGCGCCAGTCGTAGTCCCACTCGCAGCCGTAGTCCTTGTTGCTGTAGAGCAGACCGAGCCGGCCATCGACCTCGATGCCTTTCAGGTAGTCGTGCACCAGGTCATCGCCCCAGCCGTTGAGCTCGAAGCTGGTCGCGGGCGGGCCGTCGGGGAAGCGGAAGAAGCTGCGGTACAGCGCGTGGCTGTTGGGCAGTTTCTGCAGCGCCTTCGGCCCAAACAGCCGGCCCATCTGCGCTTCGAACGAGGTGGCGAACAGGCCGTCGATATCGTGGTTGCAGTCGTCGACGAAGACGAAGCCACCATTGCGCACGTAGCGCACGAAGTTCTGCCGTTCGGCGGCGTTGAACTCGACCAGGGTGTGCCCGGCCAGGTAGCAGAACGGCGCCTCCAGCATGCGCGGGTCGGCCAACGCCACCACGCGTTCCTGCGGGTCCACCCGCAGGGAGGTGTAGTCGATCAGCGAGGTGATCAGGTTGGACGGCATGCGCGCGTCCACGTCCCAATCGCCGGAGTCGTACTGCAGGCGGGTGAACCAGAAGTCGTAGCGCGAACTGCGCGGGCCTGCCTGCGCCCATGCCGGCAGCGCCGCCGCCGAAGCGGCAGCGGCCAACCAGCGCAGGCAGGCCCGCCGATCCATCAGACCGCGTCGGACAACGAGGTAAAGGTGAAATCGCGCAACTTCATCGGCGGAATCATCATCACGAAGTTGGACTCGTCACCGGCCACGCGCACCGGCTTGCCCAGCTCTTCGATGTTGTTGAGCATGATCACCGGCGATTCGTTGAAGCGGAAGTTCTTCACCGGATGCTTGATCTGCCCGTTCTCGATGTAGAAGGTGCCATCGCGGGTCAGGCCGGTCAGCAGCACGGTCTGCGGATCGACCATGCGGATGTACCAGGTACGGGTGACCAGGATGCCCTTCTGGGTGCCGCGCACCAGTTCGGCGGTGCTCTTCTCGCCACCGCTCATCAGCAGGTTGCCGGGCGTGGCCTTGGCGGTCTTGCCCTGCTTCTGTGCCCAGAAGCGCGAGTAGTCGAGGTTGGCGACCTTGCCGTTCTCGATGATGGCGATGCGCTCACGCGGCATGCCCTCGTTGTCCCACGGCAGCACCGGCGCGTCCGGGTGCCACGGGTCGGCATGCATGTTCACGCGCGGATCGTAGACCTGCTCGCCCAGCTTGTTGCCACCGCCCTTCTTCGACAGGAAGCTGCGCCCTTCATCGGCCGAGCGTGCGCTGAAGAAGTTCATCATGAAGCTGATCAGGCCGGCGGCTGCTGCCGGCTCCAGGATCACCGTGTACTTGCCGGGTTCCAGTGCCTTGGCTTCCTGCGACTCGGTCGCCTTGCGCATGGCGATGCGGATGTCCTGGTCGGCCTTGAAGTCGGCAGCGTCCTTCAGGTTGCGACCCACCCAGCCCGAACCACGGCCGTCTTCGGTGCGCACGGTGCAGGTGTAGTCAAAGTTGGTGGTGCGCTGGTAGCCGAAGTTGCCGTTGCTGTTGGCCGTGGCGTAGAAGCCCTGGCCGTCTTCGAGGAAGCCTGCAGCGATCAGCCCGTTGCCACGGCACGGCGCGATCGAATCGGCGGCGACCTTGGCGCGGAAGGCCGGATCGATGGCGGCGGTGGATTCGCTGAAGGTCGGGCTGGGGCGGTAGGTCTGCTTGCCGATGGCCGGCATGAACTCCGGGTTTTCCGGGGCCAGGCGGGCCAGGTCTTCGGCGCGACGCACCACGCGCTGCAGCGCCGCGTCGTCGAACTCGTTGATCGAGGCGGTACCCACGCGCTTGCCGAAGGCCACGGTGACGGCCAGTTCGGTGTTGTCGACGATGCCGCTGGTGGACACGTTGTTCAGGGCGAAACGGATGTTGCCGTTGATGGAACCGGCCAGTACGGCCGTGCACTCATCGGCCTTGGACAGGGCGATGACCTTGTCGAGGATGGCCTTGGCCTGGGCTTCGGTGAAGATACTCATGGTGTAAGGGCTCCTGACCGGTCAGCCGAGGCTGCGTGCGGTGTTGATGACGTTGATGCCGTTGAAGCGCGCGGTGGACGAACCGTGCGAGACCGCCGAAACCTGGCCGGGCTGGCCCTTGCCATCGAAGAACGAACCGCCCAGGCGGTAGTCGCGTTCATCGGCCACGGCACTGCAGGCATTCCAGAATTCCGGGGTTCGGATCTGGTAGGCCACGTCTTCGAGCATGCGGGTGATCTTTCCGTTCTTGATCTCGTAGAACAGCTGGCCGCCGAACTGCGCGTTGTAGCGCTGCTGGTCGATCGAGAACGAACCATCCCCGATGATGTAGATACCGTTCTCCACGTCCTTGATCATGTCCGACACGCTCAGCGGCGACTTGCCCGGCGCCATCGACACGTTGGCCATGCGCTGGAACTGCACGCTGGACCACGAGTCGGCATAGCAGCAGCCATCGGATTCGGTCTTGCCGAGGATGTGGGCCTGGTCGCGGATGGTCTGGTAGTCGACCAGCTTGCCGTTGCTGATCAGGTCCCAGCGCTTGCACTTCACGCCTTCATCGTCGTACGCGACCGCGCCGAGGCTGCCCGGCTGGGTCTTGTCGGCAAAGATGTTCACGTGCTCGCTGCCGTACTGGAAATGCTGCTCGCGCTTGTCCAGGGTGGCGAAGCTGGTGCCGGCGTAGTTGGCTTCGTAGCCGAGCACGCGGTCCAGCTCCAGCGGGTGGCCGATCGACTCGTGGATGGTCAGCCAGGTGTGCGACGGATCCAGGATCAGGTCGTACTTGCCGGGCTTCGCCGACGGCGCCTTCAGCTTCTCCTGCGCCTGCTTGGCCGCCGCGATGGCATCTTCCTTCATGTCGTAGGACGAGCTGTAGTTGACCACGCCATTGGGCGTGAGCACCTTGCCGGCAGCCGCGCCATCGAGGTACTCGTAGCCCAGGCCCATCGGTGCGGACAGGCCTTCGCGGGTGCGGAACTTGCCGCTGGCCTTGTCGATGGCGGTGATCGTCATCGGTGCCCAGATGCGGTGCACGTCCTGGTCGATGTAGGAACCGTCGGTGGAGGCGAAGTACTTCTGCTCGTTCACCAGGAACAGCATCGAGTTGACGAAGCTGGCGCCGGCGCCCATCGCCGCGGCGTTGACGTCCAGCAGCAGGTCGACCTTCTCCTTGATCGGCACCTCCATCGCATTCTTGCGGATCGGCGTCTTCCAGCTGACCTCGCCCACGCCCGGCGCCTTGGCCAGCTGCACCGGCGCGGTCTGCACGCCCGCGTTGGCCTTGGCGATCGCCGCGGCCTGCTGCGCGGCACGGGCCACGTCGGCGGTGCTGAGCGCATTGGTGGCGGCAAAGCCCCAGGCGCCGTTGACGATCACGCGGATGCCCACACCGGTGGACTCGGTGTTGACCACGTTCTGCACCTTGTCCTCGCGGGTGATCACGAACTGCCGCAGGTAGCGGCCGATGCGCACGTCGCAGTAGGTGGCGCCGGCGCTGCGCGCGGCCTGCAGGGCGGCGTCGGCCAGGCGCTTCTTCAGCGCAGGGTCGAGGCTGGACTGCAGCTGCTCGGCGGCGATCGCCTTGCCGAAGAACGACGGCACGATCAGGCCGCCAGCGGTAAGCCCGGTCAGGGCCAGGAAGTCACGTCTGTGCAAGGCTGCTCTCCATGAAGGACGGGTGGCTCAAGCGCCGAGACTGCGCGCGGTGTTGATGATGTTGATGCCGTTGAAACGGGTGGTGGACGAACCGTGCGAGACCGCCGACACCTGGCCGGGCTGGCCCTTGCCGTCGAAGAACGAACCGCCAAGACGGAAGTCGCGTTCATCGCAGATGGCGGTGCAGGCGTTCCAGAACTCCGGCGTGCGGATCTGGTAGGCCGCATCCTCGACCATGCCGGTGATCTTTCCGTTCCTGATCTGGTAGTACAGCTGGCCGCCAAACTGCGCGTTGTAGCGCTGCTGGTCGATGGAGTACGAGCCGCGGCCATGGATGTATATGCCGTTCTCCACGTCCTTGATCATGTCCTCCACGCTGAGCGGCGTCCTGCCCGGCGCCAGCGAGACATTGGCCATGCGCTGGAACTGCACGCTGGACCACGAGTCGGCATAGCTGCAGCCATGCGAGGCGTTGCGGCCGAGGATGTGCGCCTCATCGCGCGTCGCCTGGTAGTCGACCAGGATGCCGTCGCGCACCAGGTCCCAGCGCTGGGTCTTCACCCCTTCGTCGTCGTAGCCGACCGCGCCGAGGCTGCCCGGCTGGGTCTTGTCGGCGAAGAAGGTGACGATGTCGCTGCCCCAGCGGAAACCAGCATCGCGCTTGTCCAGGGTGGCGAAGCTGGTGCCGGCGTAGTTGGCCTCGTAGCCGAGCACGCGGTCCAGTTCCAGCGGGTGGCCGACATTCTCGTGGATGGTGAGGAACAGGTTGGACGGATCCAGCACCAGGTCGTACTTGCCGGGCTTCACCGAGGGCGCCTTCAGCTTCTCGCGCGCCTGGCGGGCGGCTGCGATGGCGTCCTCGACCGGGTCATAGGAATCACGGTACGCAGTGATGCCACCGGGCAGCTGCACCTTGCCGCGTGCATCGCCATCAAGGAACTCGTAGCCCATGCCCATCGGCGAGGACAGGCCGGCGCGGGTGCGGAACTTGCCGCTGGCCTTGTCGATGGCGGTGGCGGTGAACGGCAGCCAGATACGGTGGATGTCCTGGTCGATGAACGAGCCGTCGCTGGAAGCGAAGTACTTCTGCTCGTTGACCAGGAACAGGGTGGAATTGATGTAGTCGGCACCCGCATTCAGTGCGGCCGCATTGAGCGCCAGCAGCAGCTCGACCTTGTCCTGGATCGGCACTTCCATCGCATTGCGGCGGATGGGGGTCTGCCAACGCACCTCGCCGACCGCCGGGCTGGGCGCCAGCTGCACCGGGCGGGACTGGATGCTGGCATTGGCGCGGGCGATGGCGGTGGCCTGTTCGACGGCGGTGCGCACCGCCGCTTCGGTCTGCTGGTGGGTGGCGGCGAAACCCCACGCACCGTTGACGATCACCCGCACGCCCACACCGGACGATTCGCGGTTGGTCACGTTGCCGACCTGGTGCTCGCGGGTGATCACCGACTGGTTGAGGTAGCGCCCGATGCGCACGTCGCAGTAGCTGGCCTTGGCCGAACGCGCGGCAGCGAGGGCGACCTCGGCCAGGCGCCGGCGCTTGGCCGGGTCGACCGGGGCCAGCAACTGCTCGGCGGCGATCAGCCGCGAATGCGGCAGGGCCAGGCCCGCCAGGCCCAGAGCGGAAAATGCCAGGAACTCACGTCGTTGCACAGCGTCTCTCTCTCACTTCCGTGCGGCCGGCAAAGGACCGATCCGATCACGTCAACTCCTCGACTTTCGCCAGCGGCGGGCATTCGGGCAAGTGACTGCAGTCATGGTCGGGAGGGTTTCGGCAGGGCTTGCAGCCCTGCACCTGCTGTAGCGCCGGCCGCTGGCCGGCAACCTCAGCAGCAACGTCAACGTCAAAAGCGGGCATTCCGTGGGTGGGCGGGGCGGTGTCGGAGTGCGGGGACGCTGTGAATCCGTCCATGGAGGCTTGGCAGCCGCATCCATGCGGCTGACACCCCGCACTCCGACACCGCCCCACCTCTGACAGATCTCCGCGGCTGTTGGTAGGTGTCGACCTTGGTCGACACATCTGTCAGGTATCGAAACGGATCTGACCCCAAGAGCCGTTCCAGCAGATCGCGGAAAACTGTCGAAGGCGGGATGGGTCCGGTGGCGGGGGTGTCCGCGGCATGGATGCCGCGGCCAAGCCCCCAAGGACGGGTTTACGGCGTCCCCCGCCACCGGACCCACCCCGCCATCCCGCAGGAAGCCAGCTTCTGCTGTTGCTCCGGCAGTTGCCGCGGCCTCTGCAGGTGCAGGGTGCAGCCCTGCTCATTACCCCCGTCATGCACAATGAGGCCGACCCCGCCTGGACGCCGTCTCGATGTCGAGCAAGCCGTATTCAGAAGCCTGTGAACGCAACCGCGAACCGATCGCCGCTGCGCTCGACCCGTGGATGGGAGATCGCCACCGGGTGCTGGAGATCGGTAGCGGCACCGGCCAGCATGCCGCTTTCTTCGCCGAGCGCTGGCCATGGCTGCGCTGGCAGCCCAGCGACCATCCGGATCATCTGCCCGGCATCGAGGCCTGGCGCGCGGAGGCGGCGCTGCTGAACCTGCTGCCGCCGGTGGCGCTGCAGGTGGAACTGCCGCCAGCGCCCGGCCTGAGCTTGCCGGAAGGCAGCACGTTCGACGCTGCCTTCAGTGCCAATACCCTGCACATCATGAGCTGGGAGCATGTGCAGGCGCTGTTCGCCGCACTTCCCCCCCGGCTGCGCCACGGCGCGTTGCTGGCGGTGTACGGCCCGTTCAACTACGGCGGTCGCTACACCAGCGACAGCAATGCGCAGTTCGATGCGTGGCTGAAGGCGCGTGATCCGCGCAGCGGCATCCGCGATAGCGAAGCGGTGCAGGCGCTGGCCGCCGACAACGGCTTTACCCGCCTGGGGGATGTGGCGATGCCGTCCAACAACCGCCTGCTGCTGTGGCGGTTGGGGTGAATCACCGGTAGTGCCGGCCGCTGGCCGGCAACACATTGTCCGGGAAGGGCAGATGCCGGCCAGCGGCCGGCACTACCACCTGCCACTATTACGCCACCTGCACGATATGCAGCGCCTTCGGGTTGCGCCACTGCGCCAGCAGCACTGCTTCGCGGGCCTTGGCCTTCTCGAAGTGCGCTTCCTTGACGTGGCCGAAGCCGCGGATGTGCTCGGGCACGCTGGCAATCTCCACCGCCAGCGCCAGGCGGTCGTCATCCAGTCCGTCGATCAGCTGCTGCACGGTCGCCTCATAATCGGTGATCAGCTGGCGCTCCATGCGACGCTCTTCGGTGCGGCCGAACACATCCAGGCGACCACCGCGCAGGAACTTCAGCTTCGCCAGCAGGCCGAACGCCTTGAACATCCACGGGCCGTATTCCTTCTTCTGCAGCCGGCCCTGTTCGTCCTTCTTGGCGAACAGCGGCGGTGCCAGATGGAAGCGCAGCTGGTAATCGCCTTCGAACTGCTGCTGCAGGCGCCGTTGGAAGTCGCCGCTGGTGTACAGGCGCGCCACTTCGTACTCGTCCTTGTACGCCATCAGCTTGAACAGGTAGCGGGCCACGGTTTCGGTCAGCGCGGTGGAGCCGCCGATGCGCTCGGCTTCGGCCGCGCGTACGCGCTCGACCAGCGTGCGGTAGCGGTTGGCGTAGGCCGCATCCTGGTAGTCGGTCAGGAAGGCCGAGCGGCGCTCGATCATCTCGTCCAGCGAGCGCGACAGGCGCGCGTCGTCCAGCGGCAGGAAGGCGACATCACCACCGTGCGTCGGCAGTCCACGCAGCTCGCGCTCGTCACCGGTGTTGCGCGGTGCGGCGGTAGCGCCCCATTCGTTGCCTTCCCATTCGCCCGGCGGCAGCGCATGCAGCGGCCCGGGCGTGTTCTCGGTGTCGGTGTGGCGGTTGCGCATCAGGCCGGCGGCTTGCTGCACGGCCTGCGGATCGACCGCGGCCAGGCGGCCCCAGGCGAAGGCCTGCTGGTTCATCGCCACGGCCGCGCCGTTGAGTTCAATGGCGCGCATCAGCGACTCGAACGACAGCGGCACCAGGCCCTGCTGCCAGGCGTAGCCGAGGATGAACAGGTTGGCGGCGATCGCATCGCCGAGCAGCGCGGTGGCCAGCTGGGTTGCGTCCAGCAGCAGCGGCTCCTCGCCACCCAGTGCCACGCGCACGCCGGCGATGATGTCGGCGGCGGGGAACTGCATGTCCGGGCGGGTGGTGAAGGTGCCCGGCATCGCTTCGTAGGTATTGAGCACCACCTGCGAACGGCCGGCGCGTACCTTCGACAGCGCCCAGTAGTCGTTGACCACCACCATGTCGCAGCCCAGCACCAGATCGGCTTCACCAGCGGCGATGCGCACCGCATGGATATCGTCCGGGCGGCGGGCGATGCGGATGTGCGTGGTCACCGCGCCACCCTTCTGCGCCAGGCCGGTCTGGTCGAGCACCGAGGCGCCCTTGCCTTCAAGGTGACCGGCCATGCCCAGCAGGGCGCCGATGGTCACCACGCCGGTACCGCCAACGCCGGTGATCAGGATGTTCCAGGGGTGCTCCAGGGTGCCGCGCACCACCGGTGCCGGCAGGTTGTCCAGCAGCGTGGAGGCATCGCGCTTGCTGCCCTTGCGCGGTTGCCCACCGTGCACGGTGACGAAGCTCGGGCAGAAGCCGTTGACGCAGGAATAGTCCTTGTTGCAGTTGGACTGGTCGATGTCGCGCTTGCGACCGAACTCGGTCTCCTTCGGCAGCACCGACACGCAGAAACTCTTCTTGCCGCAGTCGCCGCAGCCTTCGCAGACCAGCGAATTGATCATCACCCGCTTGGCCGGGTCTTCCAGCTTGCCGCGCTTGCGGCGGCGACGCTTCTCGGTGGCGCAGGTCTGTTCGTAGATCAGGATCGAAACACCCTTCACTTCGCGCAGGCGCTTCTGCACCGCATCCAGCTCGCTGCGGTCGTGGAACTCCACGTCGCTGGGGAAATGCTCGCGCTGGCGCGTCCACTTGGCGATGTTGTCCGACAACACCATGATGGTATGGATGCCCTCGGCCCGCATCTGCTTTGCGATGTCCGGTACGCTCAACGGGCCGTCCACCGGCTGCCCGCCGGTCATCGCCACCGCGTCGTTGTAGAGGATCTTGTAGGTGATGTTGACGCCGGCGGCGATCGCCTGGCGGATGGCCAGCGAACCGCTATGGAAATAGGTGCCGTCGCCCAGGTTCTGGAACACGTGCTGGGTGTCGGTGAACGCGGCCTGCCCGGCCCACGTCACGCCTTCGCCACCCATGTGGGTGAAGGTGTCGGTGCTGCGGTCCATCCAGGTCACCATGTAATGGCAACCGATGCCAGCCAGCGCACGCGAACCGTCCGGCACGGTGGTGGAGGTGTTGTGCGGGCAGCCGGAGCAGTAGTGCGGCACGCGCGGGAAGCTGGCGCGCGGCAACGCAAGCTCGGCTTCCTTCTCCTGCATCCACTGCAGGCGCTGCTCGATGGATTCGTTGTTGAAGAACTTCTGGATGCGGCGACCGATCACGCCGGCGATGGTGGCCGGGGTCAGTTCGCCGGTGGACGGCAGGATCCACTCGCCGGCCTCGTCGTACTTGCCGACGATGGACGGGCGCTGGCCCCAGCTGGCCGGCCAGTTGAAGAACTGCTCCTTCATCTGGCGCTCGATGAAGGCACGCTTCTCCTCCACCACGATGATGTCTTCCAGGCCCTGCGCAAAGCGCGCGATGCCTTCCGGTTCCAGCGGCCAGGTCATGCCGACCTTGTACACGCGGATGCCGATGTCGGCGCAGGCCTGCTCGTCCAGGCCCAGGTATTCCAGTGCCTGCAGCACGTCCAGGTAGCTCTTGCCGGTGGTGACGATGCCCAGCCGCGCACGCGGCGCGTCCATCACCACCTTGTCGATGCCGTTGGCACGCGCGAAGGCCTGCGCGGCTTTCACCGCATAGCGGTGCAGGCGCATCTCCTGGTCCAGCGGCGGATCGGGCCAGCGGATGTTGAGGCCGCCGGCGGGCATGTCGAAGTCCTCCGGCAGCACGATGCGCCGGGCCAGCGGATCAACCTCGACCGAGGCCGACGATTCCACCGTCTCGGCGATCGTCTTGAAGCCGACCCAACGCCCGGTGTAACGGCTCATCGCCCAGCCGAGCAGGCCCATGTCGAGGATGTCCTGCACGCCGGCCGGGTTCAGCACCGGCATCATCGCGCTGACGAATTCGTCCTCGCTGCCATGCGGCAGCGTCGAGCTGCGGCAGGCATGGTCATCGGCAGCCAGTGCCAGCACACCACCATGGCGCGACGTGCCGGCGGCATTGGCGTGCTTGAACACGTCGCCGCAGCGGTCCACGCCCGGGCCCTTGCCGTACCACATGCCGAACACGCCCTGCACGTTGGCACCGGGGAACAGGTTGGTCTGCTGGGTACCCCACACCATGGTGGCGCCCAGGTCCTCGTTGAGGCCCGGGGTGAACTTCACCCTGGCCGTTTCCAGGTGCTTGCGCGCGCGCCACAGTTCCAGGTCGAAGCCGCCCAGCGGGCTGCCGCGATAGCCACTGATGAAACCGGCGCTGTCGATGCCCGCAGCTTCGTCGCGCAGGCGCTGCATCAGCGGCAGCCGCACCAGCGCCTGCACGCCACTCAGGTAGATCCGCCCTTCGTTGCGGGTGTACTTGTGGTCGAGCGTGTAATCACGGTCGAGCAGGTCGGCGGAAGCGGGCGAGGTGAGTTGCGCGGTACTGGTCATGGCTGGCCTGTCAGGATCGGCTGGCACCGGCCGCGCAGGTGCACGCGGCGGGAAAGGCGCGAATTGTAACAGTGGGGGGCCAGGGCCCCCGGCACTCGCGCCGGGGCCGTGCTGGGGTTAGGATCGGGGAGAGAGAGGGAGGGTTGGTGTTTCAACCTTGGGGGATTTGGGATGTCAGTTGCAGGACAGTTCCTGGCCGGCGTGTTGCTGGTTTCGGGAGCGGCCACTGTGTGGGCCGCGCCGGCATTGCCGGCACCGCAGGAGTTCTATTTCGACAGCGACGCCGCTGCCGCGCCGATCACGGTGGTGCAGGGTGAAGGCGAAGACCTGGTGGCACAGCTGCTGAAGCATCGCGAGCGTGGCCGCAAGGGGCTGGAAGCCACGGCGCAGCTGGCGTCGGTGGCCATCGCGCAGGGGCGCGCGGAACTGGGCGACAAGCTCTATCGCGAGGCACTGGCCGAGGCGCCGGTGCAGAGCGCGCTGGGCCGCAGCGTACGCTGGAACTATGGCTGGGACCTGTTGCGGCAGGGCCAGGCGCTGGCCGCGCTGGAACAGTGGCAGGCCGCTGCCAGCACCCTGCGCAGCAATCCGGGCTGGGTACCGCCGAGCTATGCGTTGGCGCTGTGGCGCGCCGGCCAGCAGCAGGAGGCAGTGAAGTGGTATGCCGCCGCCGTACGGACCGAGCCGGGGCAATGGCGCGACAGCAGTCATTACGCGCAGCTGTTGCCGCAATGGCGCGACGACGAGCGTGCCACGCTGGGTGAAGTACAGCAGGCCTGGGCGGCCGCACCTCCAGCCTGGCCCTGACAGCGGCCGGCCGCTGGCGGCGTGCAAGGGGGCCTACAATGGTTGGCCCTTCGCTGCCATGAGCTCCGGATGCGCCAACGCGCTACCTTGCTGTTGTTCCTGTCGCTGCTGCTGACAGGGGGACTGAATGCTCAGGACCGGTCCGTGCCGGACTGGCTGCAGCCGGTCGTCACCCGCATCGCCGCCCTGCAGGCCAGCGATGTCCCGGCCGAGCGCTGGCAGGGGGCCGAGTTGTCGCTGGCATTGGGCGTACAGGCCGACGGCCAGCGCCTGACCGATGCCGATGCACTCACGCCGGTTTTCCTGGACGCCTGGCAGGCCGCGCCAGCGCACCGCTTCCACCGCCACCGCCTGTTGCGGCTGTGCCAGGGCACGCTCACCTGCGGTGACCCCGTCGGTCGCAATCTTGGTTTGCCCACGGCTGCGCCCACAGGTGCCGGGCTGTTGCCGGCACTGCTGGAGGCGCAGCGTGCGGACGATCAGGACAACGGCGAGGGCGCGTGGCAGGCGGTGCAGGTGGCCTGGCGGTTGGAAGAAGTCGGCCTGGCGACACAGCAGCTGCGCGCCGCCGCGGAACGGCAACCGTTCGGTGATGGGACGCGGCGGCTGCTGGCGATGCAGCTGCAGGCGCTGGCAGGGGTGTCGTTGTCCGACACGCCGCTGGAGGAGGCGGGCCGCAGCCCGCGGCAGATCGTCGAAGACGCCCTGCTGGGGTCGCTGGAGGAACGCACCTTGTGGGACTTCGCCGGCATTGCGCTGTGCGGGCAGGCACAGCACAGCGCAACGTGCAGGAGGCTGGCCACGCAGATGACAGCCAGTGGCGATCTGGGTCTGCAGGAACTGGCGCTGCGGCTGGTGCCCGCCGATCCTGATGCCCAGCGCGCACTTTACTGGCTGCAGTGGCAACAGCTGAGTGCGCGGCGGCGGGGGCTGCCCGCCGGCTACCTGCAGCGCGCCGCGCGCGAAGGCACGACGGCAGCCATCAGCCGCCTGTTGCAGGAAAACGGTCTGCCGCTGACCCCGCCCGCTGGCTGGAGCCCAGACACCGCACCCTGACCGACAGGGAATCCACGCCCTGCGTGGATGGACGCGGTGGCGGCGACCCTCAGTCGTCCGCGGACACCGTGCGCCCCGACGCCCATTCCCGCAACGCCGCCACCTGCTCGGCCATCAGCACCGACAACGGCCGTGTCGTGCGGATCTCGCCCATCAGCAGCTCGGTGTCCAGCGGCCGGCCTTCGGCATGCGCCGAATACAGCCCGGCCACGATCGCCTGCTCGATTTCCGCACCGGAAAACCCGTTGGCCGCTGCGGCCAGTGCCGGCAGCGCGAAGTCGTCGGCATTGAGCTGGCGCCGTCCCAGGTGCAGCCGCAGCAGTTCCACGCGCACATCGGCCGAGGGCAGGTCGACGAAGAAGATCTCGTCGAAGCGGCCCTTGCGCAGCAGCTCGGCCGGCAGCTCGTGCACCTGGTTGGCGGTGGCCACGATGAACACCGGCGCCTTGCGCTCGGCCATCCAGGTCAGCAGGTAGCCGAGCACGCGGCGCGACACGCCGCCATCCTCGGTGCCGGTGGCCAGGCCCTTTTCGATCTCATCCATCCACAGCACGCACGGCGCCAGCTGCTCGGCCGAGGCCAGTGCCTGGCGCAGGTTGGCTTCGGTCTCGCCGTGGTACTTGTTGTACAGCGCGCCCACGTCCAGGCGCAGCAGCGGCACGCCGAAGCCGGCGGCGGTGGCCTTGGCCAGCATCGACTTGCCGCAGCCCTGCACGCCCAGCAGCAGCATGCCGCGCGGCGGGTCCAGCCCGGCCGGTGCCGAGCCGGCGATGAAGGCGACGCGACGCTGGTTGATCCAGCGCTTGAGCCGGTTGGCGCCGGCCACATCGCCGAAGCGCGCGCTGTCATGTTCAAAGAACAGGTGGCCGCTGCGGTTGAGCAGCTCGAACTTCAGCCGCGCCAACTGTGGCAGGTCGTCGTCGCGCAGCGCGCCATCGGCATAGATCAGCTGCCGCGCGATGCGCCGCGCATCGACCAGGCTCAGGCCCTGCAGGTTCTTCAGGATCTTCTTGACCGCCTCGCTGTCCACTTCCACCCGGCGCCCGCCGTGTTCGCGTGCATAGGCATCGGCTTCCTCGCGCAGCATCTTCAGCAGTGCATTGGCGTCGGGCAGGCGCGGGTTGAAGCGCACTGCCAGGGCTTCCAGTTCGGCGGGCAGTTCCACCTTGGCGCCGATCAGCACCAGCACGTGCGGTTCGCTGTGGCGGCGCTGGATCAGGTCGCGCAGGGCACGCTGGTGGCTGGCGTAGCCCAGGTAGGGGTGGAAATCGAGCAGCAGGTACACGCCGCGCTGGTCGGCCTGGCGGATCATCTGCAGTGCGGCGCTGGCATCGGGCGGACCGACCGGCTCGTCCTCGCGCTCCAGGTCGATGCGACGCAGGCCCTCGGTGATCGACCAGCGGTGCAGGGCCCGCCAGACATGCATCAGCGTCTGCCGGAACAGCTCGACGATGCGACCCTCATCCTGGGTCTCGACCACGATCAACGGCGTGTTGGCGCGGATCAGTGCGCTCAGGTCCTGCAGTTCGCTCATGGCGGTTCGATCCTTCGGGGGCGCCACGATAGCAAAGGCCGGGGGCACTGGTTCAGCACGGCTCTACCTTCCGTCACCATCGGCGGTGTACGCTCGGGGCACGTACCCGGAAGCGAGGCTGGCATGAAGACGATCCTGGTGGCCGGTTCCAAAGGCGGGGTGGGCAAGACCACCATCGCCACCCACCTGGCCGCGTACGCGGCATTGCAAGGCAAGGCCACGGTGATCGCCGATGCCGACCCGCAGGGCTCCAGCACCCGCTGGGCACAGCGCCGGGCCGGGCTGGAAAGCGCGGTGCTGCCGATCGACGTGTACCGCAAGAAGCAATGGGCGCAGAAGCTGCCCGACGGTACCGATACCGTGGTGATCGATGCACCGGCCGGCGCGCTGGCCGACGATATCCCGCATTTCCTCGACGCTGCCGATGCCGTGGTGGTGCCGGTGCTGCCCTCGGCACTGGACATCGAAGCCATCGTCGGCTTCCTCAACAGCCTGGCCCAGGTACCGCGCGTGCACAGCCGCAAGCTGCCGGTCGGGCTGGTGCTGAACCGCACCAAGCCCTGGACCCAGACCTCGCAGCAGGCCCTGCAGATGCTGGCTGACTGGCCCTATCCGGTGGTCGCCCAGCTGCGCGACAGCCAGAGCTATGTGGTCATGACCGGCCTGGGCCGCAGTCTTTTCGATTACCGCTCCGCCCAGGTGCGCGAGCACCAGGCCGACTGGGAACCCCTGTTGTCCTGGCTGAAGCTGTAACAGCCGTAGGTCTCCATCCCTTCATTGGAATCCCGCAATGCGCGAACTGATCCTGCTCCGCCACGCCCACGCCGAACCGGCCACCACCGGCCAGGCCGACCTCGACCGGCCGTTGTCGCCGGTGGGGCTCGCTGAAGCCGAAGCCGCCGGCAAGTGGCTGAAGGAGAACAACCTGCTGCCGGACTGCGTGCTGTGTTCACCGTCGCGGCGGACCCGCGAAACCCTGGAAGCGGTGATGGCAGCCATCGGCTATGTCGAAAAGCGCCTGGAAGACCGCATCTACGAGGCGACCCCCGGCACCCTGGCCGCGCTGGTGGACGAGCGCCGTGACCTGGACCGGGTGCTGATCGTCGGCCACAACCCCGGGCTGGAGCAGCTGGTGGCGCTGATGACCGATGGCACCAGCAGTGATTACCGTGGCATGCCGCCGGGCGGCGTGGCCGTGCTCGGTTTCGCCCGCGAGGCGACGATCGAGCCGGGCGTGGCCAGCCTGAACGCCTTCTGGTGGCCGTGAGCCGATGAGGTTGGCGTTGCCGGGCCGCTGTCTGCTGCCAGTCGTTCTGGCGATCGGCCCGGCCTGGGCCGCCACACCGCCACCGACCGCGCTGCCGGCGGTCGTGGCCGAACCGCCGCGTACGCTGCAGCTGGATGTGGTGCGCTCGCAGATCGGTTTCGAAGTCCGCACCCGCTTCGGCCAGCGCATCGAGGGCGTGTTCCCCCGTTTCGAGGGGCGTATCGAGGTGCTGTCCGATGGCCGCCACCAGGTCCACCTGAAGATGTTCACCCGCACCGTGGAGATTCCCGGCAAGGACCGCTATACCGGCTGGATGCGCGGCCCCGAGTTCTTCGATGCCGGCCGTTACCCGTTCGTGGAGTTCGACTCGCTGCCGTACTGGCCGGAGACGGTCGCCGAGGGCGGCGGTATCGACGGCCGGTTGACCCTGCGCGGGGTCAGCCATCCGGAGACGCTCAAGGTCGAGAAAGCGGAATGTGCCCGACCCGGCTATGATTGCGACGTCGTCAGCCGCGGTACCGTGCAACGAGGTCGGTATGGCATGGACAGCTGGCAGCTTGCCTTGAGTGACCGAGTGACTTTCGTATTGCGTGCGCGCCTCAGCGAGGCGCCGAAACCGTGAATCCTCTGCTGCGTGTATTGGCGCTGGCAACCGTGTTGCTGGGCAGCGGCTGCGCGTCGCTGTCGCATGCCCAGCGTGATCGCGCCGAGGCAATTGCCGTGCAGGCGCGCTCGACCCAGGTCGATTGCCAGCAGGCCGACCGCTGCGCACTGGACTCACCCCTGCGGGCACTGGCCGGCCGGGCGTTCAGCGAATCGACCCCGGACCAGCCGCGGCACTACGCCACCCTGCTGGACGAGGGCGAAGGTGCGCTGGTCGCGCGCCTGAACCTGCTGCGCAGCGCCACCCGCAGCATCGACCTGCAGACCTACATCTTCGACAAGGACGACAGCGCCCGCCTGGTCATCGACGAGCTGCTGGCGGCATCGCGGCGCGGGGTGAAGGTGCGGTTGCTGATCGACCAGCTTTCGGCGATCTCCGACCTGCAGATCCTCGGCGCACTGGCCGGTGCCCACGAGAACTTCCAGCTGCGGGTCTACAACCCGACCTTCGGCAAGGCCCGTCTGAACTACTTCGACTATGCCGGCAGCGTGCTGTGCTGCTTCCGCCGCTTCAACCAGCGCATGCACAACAAGCTGCTGGTGGTTGACGATGCGATCGGCGTGGTCGGTGGGCGCAACTACCAGGACGACTATTACGACTGGGACCGCGAATACAACTTCCGCGACCGTGACGTGCTGATCGCCGGCCCCGAAGCACGTGCGATGGCGGCCAACTTCGATGCCTTCTGGCGCGCGCAGCGCAGCGTGCCGGCCGAGCGCCTGAACGATGTCGGCCGTACCCTGCTCAAGCAGGGCGTGCCGCTGCTGCCGCCGGCGCAGTTCCGCAGACCCGAGCGGGTGGAGCGGGTCAGCGAGGAAGCCAACGACGTCGCCTTCGTCACCCGTTCGTTCGTGGATACCGCCCTGCCGGTCGCCTCGGTGCGCTATGTGGCCGATCTGCCGCGCAAGCACCGGCGTGAGCGCGCCGACGCCCCACTGGCCGGGCAGCATGTCACCGAGCCGCAGCTGGACGCACTGATCTCCAGTGCGCAGCACGAAGTGATCCTGCAGACGCCCTACCTGGTGCTGTCCAAGCCGGCACAGAAACTGTTCCGCGAGCTGCGCAAGCGCCCGCAGCCGCCGCGCGTGGTGGTATCCAGCAACAGCCTGGCCGCCACCGACAACCCGATCGTGTATGCGCTGTCCTACAAGTACAAGCGGCGCAACATGCGCGAGCTGGGCTTCAACATCTTCGAATTCAAGCCGTTCCCGCTGGATGCCCCGGTCGATTACCGCAACCTGCTGCCCGACCCGATCGCAGCGCCGGGCAGCGATACCGGCCGCAATCCGCTGCTCGGTGGCAGCGCGGCGGGCAGCAATGCCGGTGGCGGTAGTGGTGGTGATGCGGTGGCCGCTGCGGATGTGGACGACCGGCCGGCGCGGGTGATCCATCCGCGTACCGGCAGTGCGTATGAGAATGCCCGTGCGCGCCGGCGTGCTGCCGGCAGCGAAGTCGAGACCCGCCTGCTGCGTACCGAAACGCGCCCCTCGTTCCTGGGCAGCAAGGCGGTCAACAAGCCGCTGCCGGTCACCCGCAAGGGCGCGCGCATGGGCTTGCATGCGAAGTCGCTGGTGGTCGACCGCCGCATCGGCGTGGTCGGCACCCACAACTTCGATCCGCGCAGCGAGAACTACAACACCGAAGGCGCGGTGATCATCGACGATCCGGCCTTCGCCGAGCAGCTGGCCCAGAGCATCCTGCGCGATACCCACCCGCAGAACTCCTGGACGGTGGCGCCGCGTGCCAAGCCGCCGGTCCTGTCCGGCCTGAACTACAGCGTCGGCAAGGCCTCCGAGGCGCTGCCGATCCTCGACTTCTGGCCGTGGCGCTACGCCACCGACTACGAATTCAAGCCCGGCCCGGACTGCCCGCAGCCACTGCCGCGGCAGAGCGCCGATTTCCACCGTTGCTATGTCGCGGTGGGCGACTTCCCCGAGGTCAATGTCGGGCCGAAGTGGCTGCTGGTGCGCATGCTGACCGCATTCGGCGCCGGCCTCGTTCCCATCCTCTGAAGGTAGCCGCATGACCCAGGTATTCCGCGAAGCCGTTTCCATCGAGCAGCTCAACGCACTCAGCCGCAATACCGCCATCGATACCCTCGGCATCGTCTTCAGCGCCGCTGGCGAGGACTGGCTGCAGGCGACCATGCCGGTGGATGAGCGCACCCGCCAGCCGTACGGCATCCTGCACGGTGGCGCCTCGGTGGTGCTGGCCGAAACCCTCGGCAGCAGCGCCGGCAACCTCTGCGTGGATACCGCCAAGCAGGCCTGCGTGGGCCTGGAGATCAACGCCAACCACGTACGCGCCGTGCGTTCGGGTACGGTCACCGGCACCGCGCGCGCGGTGCACGTGGGCCGCAGCACCCAGCTGTGGGAAATCCGCATCGAGGACGAGCAGGGCCGGCTGGTCTGCATCTCGCGGCTGACCCTGGCCGTGGTGGCGGCCGGGCACGGTTGAGCCGTCGCGGCATCGGTGACGGCGGCGGAACCCAGCGTTCCCCACCGATGGCCGCCGTCAATGAGACTTATGGCCGAATTCGGCTGGCAGCGATGGCAGCCCTCCGGTATCGTGCGTGGATGACTTCCCCCACTCCGGCCCCCCGCGGCGGCGTGGCGCGTGTGTGCCGTTACCTGTACCGCGTACCGCTGCTGTTGGTCCACATCACCGTGTTCCTGCCGCTGATCCTGATCGGCATGCTTCCGCCATGGGGCGAGCTGCGCGTGGGCGATGCTACCTTCGGCGCCAAGGTAGTGAACTGGTGGCAGGGCGGCCTGATGTGGATCTTCGGCTTCCGCCTGTCGCGCGTCGGCCAGCCGCTGCCGGGCGCAGTGCTGTTCGTCGCCAACCATGTCAGCTGGGTCGATATCTCCATCCTGCACAGCCAGCGCATGATGGGCTTTGTCGCCAAGCGCGAGATCGCCAGCTGGCCGGTGGTCGGTTGGCTTGCCGCGCGCGGCCAGACCATTTTCCACCAGCGTGGCAACACCGAATCGCTCGGTGGGGTGATGCAGGTGATGGCCGACCGCCTGCGCGCCGGCAAGGCGGTAGGCGTGTTCCCGGAAGGGCGTACCCGCGGCGGCCACGACGTTGGCCCGTTCCATGCGCGCATCTTCCAGGCCGCCGTCGAAACCAGCGTGCCGGTGCAGCCGGTGGCGCTGATCTACGGCGTGCGCGGGGATGCACAGACCATCGTGGCCTTCGGCCCGGGCGAGAGTTTCTTCGCCAATTTCCTGCGCCTGCTCGGTGAGCCGGCGCGGCATACCGAAGTGCATTTCCTGGAGCCGATCGGCACCCAGGACCTGGAAGGCCGTCGGCGCATCGCGGAAACCTCGCGCGCGCGCATCGTGGCGGCCATGAGCGGGGATTGAGGCGAGGGTGGCCGTGTCTCCGCCACCGACCCTCGACGCTGATGCGCCGATGCTCACCGCGTCCGACTATCAGCCGCCGCGCTGGCTGCGCAATCCGCACCTGCAGTCGATGCTCAGCTCCAGCCGCATGCGCCTGCAGCGCGGCCTGCTGCTGCTGGCCGCCACCGGCGCGGTCAGCGAGGAGCTGATCCTCGATGGTGGCGAAGGTGTGCGCCTGCAGGGTTGGCACAGCCATGTCGAAGGGCGCGAACCGCGCGGCATCGCCCTGCTGCTGCACGGCTGGGAAGGCAGCGCCGAATCCAGCTACATGCGCATGGCCGCTGCCCGCATGCTGGAGCAGGGGTTCGACGTGGTGCGGCTGAATTTCCGCGACCACGGCAACACCCATCATCTCAATCCCGGCATCTTCCACTCCAACCTCATCGACGAAGTGGTGCACGCCGCAGGCGATGTCGCCCAGCGCTGGCCCGATCTGCCGCTGGTTGCAGCCGGCTACTCGCTGGGTGGCAACTTCGTGCTGCGGCTGGCCCTGCGCGCACCGGCCGCCGGTGTACCGCTGCAGCACGTGGCCTCGGTCTGCCCGGTGCTCGACCCCGGGCTGACCATGGAGAACATCGAGAACGGCCCGGCGATGTACGACTGGTACTTCCGCCGCAAGTGGGCCGGCTCGCTGCGGCGCAAGCGCGATCTGTTCCCCGAACTGAGCGACTGCGACGACCGTGTGCTGAACATGGACATCCGTTCGCTGACCGCCTGGCTGGTCGAGCGGCACACCACGTTCGGTTCGTTGCAGGCCTATTTCGATGGCTACTCCATCGCCGGCGACCGCCTGTCCACGCTGCAGGTACCTGCTGACATCCTGATGGCGCAGGACGATCCGGTGATCCCCTACGCGACCTTCCGCGATTGGCAGCTGCCGCAGCAGGCGCGGCTGGAAACCGCCTGCTGGGGCGGCCACTGTGGCTTCCTGGAAAACTGGCGCGGCGATGGGTTCTCCGAGCGCTGGGTCGCACAGCGCCTGCGGCGGGTCCTGCCGGGCTGAACCGGCACCGGCGCGCGGCCCGCTACAATGCGGGTTTGACCTTGAACCGGACGGCCATGCAAGACCAGATCCTCCAAGCGTTGCGCCAGAACGATGCCGGCCAGGCCGTGCAGCTGGCCCAGGCGTGGACCCGTGACGAACCCGGCAAGGCCGAGGCCCACCGCTGGCTGGCGCTTGCGCTGCAGCAGCAGGGCCAGGCCGAGGCCGCGATGGAGGCATTGCAGCAGGCGCTGCAGCTGGCCCCCGATGATGCGCAGCTGCACCTGCAGCACGCCGGCCTGCTGCTGGCACTGCGCCAGTTCGACGGTGCCGATGAAGCCCTGCTGCGCACCACCGGGCTGGACCCCAACGCCTTCCCGGCTTACCTGATGCAGGCGCACCTGGCGGTGGGCCGCAATGATTTCGACGAGGCCCAGCGGCTGTCGACCCTGGCCTCGCGGCTGGAGCCGGACCATCCGGAACTGCTGACCATCGATGGCATGGTCGCGCTGCGCCGCGGCGACGCCGACCGTGCGCTGGCCCTGCTGTCGGCGGCCAGCCAGGCGCTGCCGGACGATACCCGCGTGCTGTACGCGCTGGGCTTTGCCTATCTGGGCAAGGACATGCTGGCGTTTGCCGAGCAGGCGTTCCGTCGCGTGCTGGCGTTGAACCCGAAGATGTCCTCGCTGCACGGCATGGTGGTGCAGCTGGCCTTGCGCCAGGGCAACGTGGAGGCCGCCGCCGAGGCAATGCAGCAGGCGCTGCAGGAGCCGGAGCTGGACGTGCCGCCGATGCGCCGCCTGGCCGGCGAACTGGCACTGCGCAGTGGCCAGCCGCTGCAGGCGCTGGAGCACCTGCTGCCGCTGCTGCAATCGCTGCAGGGTGATCGCCAGGTGCTGCAGCTGCTGCTGATGTCCTGGCAGCGCCTGGGCCGCGAAGATGAAGCCCGCACACGCCTGGATGACGCTCTGGAAAGCAATGACCAGCTGCATGACCTGTGGCTGGCACGACTGGCCGTGGAAGACGTCGGCAGTGCCGGCGCCGTAGCCGTCGTGGAGCGCTGGATGGCAGCGATGCCCAGCCACCTGCCGGCGCTGGAAGCGCGCATGCGCCTGCATGACATGGCCGGCGAGCATGAGCAGGGCGAAGCCATCGCCGAGCGCATCACCACCCTGGAACCGGGCCGCGTCAGCGGTGAAAGCCGTCGCGTCGAGGGGCTGCTGCAGCGTGACCCGGCCGCCGCCGTGGAGCGCGTGCAGGCCCTGATCGCACAGGCACCGGAGGGACACCGCGCGGATCTGCGGACCTGGCTGGGCGAGATCCAGGATCGCGCCGGGCAGCCGGAAGAAGCGCTGCGTACGTGGATGGCGCTGCAGACCGACCAGGCTTCGCAGCGGCTGCCGTTGCCGCCGCAGGCCAAGGCACCGCCGAGCTGGCCGGAGATGGCCAGCATCGACGAAGCGACGCGCGACAGCGGCTCGGCGCCGATCTTCCTGTGGGGCGCCCCGGGTTCGGGCGTGGAGCGGGTGGCAACCGGCCTGGCCGCTGCCAGCCCGGTGCTGCGCAGTGATCGTTACACCGCCACGCCACCGGACGATGCCTTCCAGAACTACAACACGCTGCAGGACCTGGCGTCGGGCGTGCTGAGCCCGGAACGCCTGGTCGAGCGTTGGCGCGAGCACCTGCCCGCCCGCGGCCTGGAAAGTGACACCGTGATCGACTGGCTGCTGTGGTGGGACAACGCGCTGTTGTGGGCATTGCGCCCGCAGCTGCCGCAGGGTCGCCTGCTGCTGGTGCTGCGCGACCCGCGCGACATGCTGCTGGACTGGATCGCCTATGGTGCCGCCGCTCCGCTGGCGATGACCTCGATGGCCGAAGCCAGCCAGTGGCTGGTGCGTTCGCTGACCCAGATCGCCGCGCTGCACGAGGAAGACCTGTATCCGCACGTGCTGCTGCGCATCGACGACATCGGCAACGATGCGCATGCGATGGCCGACCTGCTGGGCCGCGTGTTCGGGCGTCCGATGCCGCCGGCTGCACAGCTGGGTGCACCGCGCCTGCCTGCCGGCCACTGGCGCAGGTATCGCGACGTGATGGGCGCCGCGTTCGCCCAGCTCACCCCGGTCGCGGTGCGCTTGGGTTACCCGGAAGAGTGAGGAGCATCTGATGCAACTGAGCAGTCACAGCCTGGTCAACGGTGCGCCGATCGACCGTGAGTTCGCCGCCGGCGATGCCGCCGGCTTCGCCCCCGACCGCAACCCGCACCTGGCCTGGAGCGGCGTGCCCGATGGCACCCGCTCGTTCCTGCTGGTGTGCGTGGACCCGGACGTGCCAACGGTACCGGAGACGGTCGGCCGCGATGACATGAGCGTGCCGCGCGATCAGCCGCGCTGCGATTTCGTGCACTGGGTGATGGCCGACATTCCGGCCTCGGTGCAGGAGATCGCCGCTGGCAGCTGCAGCGATGGTTTCGTGGTGAAGGGCAAGACCGCGCCGGCCGGCCCGGCCGGCAGCCGCCAGGGCCTGAATGATTTCACCGGCTGGTTCGCCGGCAATCCGGACATGGCCGGTGATTACCTCGGCTACGACGGCCCGTACCCGCCGTTCAACGACGAGCGCGTGCACCGCTACTTCTTCCGCGTGTTTGCGCTGGATGTGGCCACGCTGTCGTTGCCGGAACGCTTCACCGCCGCCGATGCGTACCGTGCAATGCACGGCCACGTACTGGCCGAAGCGGCGCTGCACGGCACCTACACGTTGAACCCGGCGTTGGCCTGATAACAGCCTTCGGGTAGTGCCGGCCGCTGGCCGGCATCCGCTGTACGTGGCAGCCGGCCAGCGGCCGGCTCTACCCACCAGCGAAGAAGGGCGGCCAGTGGCCGCCCTCTTCATTTCGCCGGCTGCGGCGCGGGCTTGAACACCAGCACTTCGCCCTTGGCATTGCGCACGACCAATGCACCGGTGTCGTCCAACGCGAGGGTGGGTGCGGTATCGCGACCGTGAAACAGCGTTTCGGCTCGCCGTTCCTGCGCATCCACCTTGGGATTGATGCACAGCGCGGTGGTCCGGATGCCGCTCTCCAGGATCAGCCGGTCGTCCTGCAGGTGGTAATGACTGCTGGCCTGGTTGCACAGGTTCAACTCGCTCATGTAGCCGGGCTGGAAGCGCAGCGTGTACGGCGCCCGGCCCCTGACGAACAACGCGTCGATACGCTTGCCCTGCGCGTCGGTGGCGCGCGTGAGCTGCCACGGATGGGCTTCAAGCTGGTCGGTGGTGGGTGTGCTGGCGGCGCGTGCACTGCTGCCAATGCCAATGCCGATGGCCAGCCAGGCCAGTGCGAGCATGTACGTCCGTTTCATGCCGATCTCCCTGATGCATGTGGGTAGTGCCGGCCGCTGGCCGGCATGTTCCGCAGGTCGCCTGAGCTGTGTGCAGCCGCCGGCCAGCGGCCGGCCCTACCCACAACGAAGAAGGGCGACCTCGCGGCCGCCCTTCTGCATTACTTACTTCTTCTCGATGGCCGACTCGACCACCATGTCCAGCACGTACGCCTGCGACGGCGCATCGGCCGGCGGGTTCTTCACTTCGTAGCGCTTCACACGCACCACGTTGCGCACGCCGTCTTCGTGGGTGTAACCCTCGATGTTGCCGTAGAAGTTCTCGAACTTGCCCGGCTCGCCCTGCTTCAGGCCCTTGTCGTCGAACTTCACTTCGCGCACCTGCAGGCACTGGTAATCCGGGATCAGCGGGTGCGAGCACTTCTCGGTCTTCGCAGCCACTTCCAGGAACACGGTTTCGCCGGCGCCGCCATAGCGCGTTTCAGCGGTCGGTTCCGGGTTGAACACCAGCACGTCGCCCTTGGCGGTGGTCAGGGTCAGCACGCCGTTGGCATCCTGTTCGGCCTTCAGTTCGCCCTGCAGACGGCTGGAGACGGCTTCGTCCAGCGCCATCAGCGCCTTGTCGGTGCAGGCCATCATGGTCGAGGCCATCGCGCTCACGCTCAGCTTGCCATCGGCCAGGGTGTAACCGCCGCCCATGCGGTTGCAGGTGTTGCTGACCGACAGGCGGCCGTCAACGAAGTCCAGGGTGACCGGCTTGTCTTCGCGGGCGAACAGCGCATCGATGCGCTTGCCATCGGCCGCGGTGGCCTGCTGCAGCAGCCAGTGCTGGCTCTGCAGGCGCTGCGCATCCAGGTGTGCCAGCGCCTTCTGGTCGCCGGCCTTGGCCGCGGCCGGGGCCAGGTCGTCACCGCCGGTACCGGCCGGGGCAGGGGTCTGGCTGCAGGCGGCCAGCAGGGCCAGCGGGAGGAGCAGGGTGAGCTTGCGGTTCATGGTGATTCTCCTTGGGGAACCGAGGGGGAAACGGACCGGGGCCGGCAACGGGGTTCCCGTGCCCCGGCGCTGTTCAGCTGCCGGATGGCAACCACAGCAGCAATGCAGCGCCCAGGGCGATGCGGTAAATCGCGAACGCCGTGAAGCGATGCGACTTGATGTAGCCCATCAACCACTTCACTACGACGAAGCCGGTGATGGCTGCGGCAAGGAAGGCCACGCCAACGTCGGTCCAGTTCTCGCTGCCCAGGTTTCCTTCCTTGGCCAGTTCCAGGAAGGTGTAGGCGCTGGCGGCGAACATGGTGGGAATGCCGACCAGGAACACGAACTCGGCAGCGGCCGCGCGGCGGCTAAGGCCCAGCAGCATGGCCAGGAAGATCGCCGAGGCCGAGCGCGAGGTACCGGGGAACACGCCGGCCAGCACCTGCGCCAGGCCAACACCGATGGCCACCGTCCAGGTCACCTGGTCGCGATCGGGCAGGCGCGCGGTATAGGCCTCCACCAGCAGCATCCAGATGCCGCCGATGATCAGCGCCCAGGCCACCGGGCTGACGGTTTCCGGCAGCGACCAGCCGGCCTTGCGCACCACCAGGCCGACTACTGCGGTTACCAGGAAGGCCGCGCCGAGCTTGAACACGTACTCGCGGTTCTCGCGCTGGCCGAAGCCGGTGGCCAGCTGCAGCAGGCGCTGGCGGAACACCAGCACCACGGCCAGGATCGCACCGGCCTGGATGATGATGTTGAAGAAGTCCGATCGCGCGCCCAGCCAGTGCTGGGCGATCAGCAGGTGGCCGGTGCTGGAGATCGGCAGGAATTCGGTCAAGCCTTCGAGGATGCCCAGCAGCAGGGCGGAGAGCAGGTCGGACATGGACGGTGCGGGCGCTGGCGGCGGAAGAAGCCCGAGAGAATAGACGATCCATGCCGCACCAAACGGGTGCGTGCGGTAATCCGCGCACCCGTTTGGTGCATGTGCGTCTGCACCGCGCTGGGGCAGGCGCTTTGAAATCAACAACTTGTGAAGGCCGAAAAGTTGGCACGGTCGTTGCTGTACCTCAGCAGGCATTCATTCCCATCCGAGGTCGTACCGATGTCCGTGGAAAACGTTGAGAAGCTGATCAAGGACAACCAGATCGAGTTCGTCGATCTGCGTTTCGTCGACATGCGTGGCGTCGAGCAGCACGTCACCTTCCCGGTCAGCATCATCGAGCCGTCGCTGTTCGAAGAAGGCAAGATGTTCGATGGCAGCTCGATCGCCGGCTGGAAGGGCATCAACGAATCGGACATGGTGCTGCTGCCCGATACCGCCAGCGCCTACGTCGACCCGTTCTATGCCGATCCGACCATCGTGATCAGCTGCGACATCCTCGACCCGGCCACCATGCAGCCGTACGGCCGCTGCCCGCGCGGCATCGCCAAGCGCGCCGAGGCCTACCTGAAGTCCTCGGGCATCGCCGAAACCGCGTTCTTCGGCCCGGAGCCGGAATTCTTCATCTTCGATTCGGTCCGCTTCGCCAATGAAATGGGCAACACCTTCTTCAAGGTCGATTCGGAAGAAGCCGCCTGGAACAGCGGCGCCAAGTACGACGGCGCCAACAGCGGCTACCGTCCGGGCGTGAAGGGCGGTTACTTCCCCGTTCCGCCGACCGACACCCTGCACGACCTGCGTGCGGAGATGTGCAAGACCCTGGAACAGGTCGGCATCGAAGTGGAAGTGCAGCACCACGAAGTGGCCACCGCCGGCCAGTGCGAGATCGGCACCAAGTTCAGCACCCTGGTGCAGAAGGCCGACGAACTGCTGCGGATGAAGTACGTCATCAAGAACGTCGCCCACCGCAACGGCAAGACCGTCACCTTCATGCCCAAGCCGATCGTCGGCGACAACGGCAGCGGCATGCACGTGCACCAGTCGCTGTCCAAGGGCGGCACCAACCTGTTCTCCGGTGACGGCTACGGCGGCCTGAGCCAGCTGGCGCTGTGGTACATCGGCGGCATCTTCAAGCACGCCAAGGCCATCAACGCCTTCGCCAACTCGGGCACCAACAGCTACAAGCGCCTGGTGCCGGGCTACGAAGCCCCGGTGATGCTGGCCTACTCGGCGCGCAACCGTTCGGCCTCGTGCCGCATTCCGTGGGTGTCCAACCCGAAGGCGCGCCGCATTGAAATGCGCTTCCCCGATCCGATCCAGTCGGGCTACCTGACCTTCACCGCGCTGATGATGGCCGGCCTGGACGGCATCAAGAACCAGATCGACCCGGGCGCACCGAGCGACAAGGATCTGTACGACCTGCCGCCGGAAGAAGAGAAGCTGATCCCGCAGGTCTGCTCCTCGCTGGACCAGGCGCTGGAAGCGCTGGACAAGGACCGCGAGTTCCTCAAGGCCGGTGGCGTGATGAGCGATGACTTCATCGATGGCTACATCGCGCTGAAGATGCAGGAAGTGACCAAGTTCCGCGCGGCGACCCACCCGCTGGAATACCAGCTGTACTACGCCAGCTGACCGGCTGCGATGGCGGTGGGTAACCCCTCCCACCCGCCGCCATCGCATCCGTCTTTGCGGCTGGGGAGCCGCAGGGCGGGCTCCGGCCCGCCGTGGTAGAGCGGACCATTGGTCCGCTGCATTGGAAACGCGGGCCCTTGGCCCGCAGATCCAGGGGCAAGAGAGAGACCGGACACGCGACATGGGCCGCCCTCCCTCCCGCGTCGGCCGTGCAAGGAGAGAGGCACGGCTGTCCCGGCCCGATTCGTGTCCGGTGCAACAGCCACGGCCATCACCACGATGGCCCGTGGTTGCCTGATGCCATCGCGCGTTCGCGCGCTGGCCCCATCCACCATCGGGACATGCGCATGAAACTGATCTCCGCCATCATCCGACCGTTCAAGCTCGACGAGGTCCGCGAGGCCCTGTCCGATGCCGGCGTGTCGGGCATCACCGTGACCGAAGTGAAAGGCTTCGGCCGCCAGAAGGGCCACACCGAGCTGTATCGCGGTGCCGAGTACGTTGTCGACTTCCTGCCCAAGATCAAGATCGAAACCGTGGTCACCGACGAACGTGCCGATGCGGTGATCGAAGCGATCCAGTCGTCTGCAGGCACCGGCAAGATCGGCGACGGCAAGATCTTCGTGACCGCTGTCGAGCAGGTCATCCGCATCCGCACCGGCGAAATCGGCGCCGACGCGCTGTAAGCCCCCTTCCGGAGACTCCCCCATGAAGATGCGCCTTCTCACCGGGTGGCAAGCCCGGTTCCATCTGGTGTGCCTGCTGATGCTGTTCAGTGCGTTGGCCGCCGGTGTCTGGCCAGGCAGTGCACATGCCCAGGCCCAGGTCACGCCGCTGCAGAGCGAAGCCGTGGCCGTCGAGCCCTTGCAGGACCCGACCGCCGCTGCGCCTGCGGCTGCCGAAGCGGTGGCCGCGCCCGCCTATGACCATGGCGATGTCGCCTGGATGCTCACCTCCACCCTGCTGGTGCTGCTGATGGTGGTACCGGGCCTGGCCCTGTTCTACGGCGGCCTGGTGCGTTCGAAGAACGTGCTGTCGGTGCTCAGCCAGATCCTGGTGGTGTTCTCGCTGGTGCTGCTGTTGTGGGTGGCCTATGGCTACAGCGCAGTGTTCAGCGCCGGCAATCCGTTCTTCGGCTCGTTCACCGAATTCGCCTTCCTCAAGGGCTTCACCCCGGAGTCGGTGGGCAACACGCCGATCAAGGGACTGCCGGACTACCTGTTCGTCGCCTTCCAGTCGACCTTCGCCGGCATCACCACCGCGCTGATCGTCGGTGCCTTCGCCGAGCGCATCAAGTTCCGCGCGGTGCTGCTGTTCTCGGCGCTGTGGTTCACCCTCAGCTACATCCCGATGGCGCACATCGTCTGGGGCGGCGGCTACCTGGGCGAACTGGGCGCGATCGATTTCGCCGGTGGCACCGTGGTGCACATCAACGCCGGCGTGGCCGGTCTGGTGGCTGCATGGTTCGTCGGCAAGCGGCTGGGCTACGGGCAGACCGCGTTGAAGCCGCACAACGTGCCGTTCACCTATATCGGCGCGATGCTGCTGTGGGTCGGCTGGTTCGGCTTCAATGCCGGTTCTGCCGCCGCCGCCGACACCGTCGCCTCGCTGGCCTTCCTCAACACTGTGCTGGCCACCGCTGCTGCGGTGCTGGGCTGGACGCTGGTTGAAGCGATCAGCAAGGGCAAGCCGTCGGCACTGGGCGCGGCCTCGGGTGCGGTGGCAGGCCTGGTTGGCATCACCCCGGCGTGCGGTACCGTCGGCCCGCTCGGCGCGATCGTCATCGGCCTGGTTGCCGGCGTGGTCTGCGTGTGGGGCGTGACCGGCCTCAAGCGCCTGCTGAAGGTGGACGACACCGCCGACGTGTTCGGTGTGCATGGCGTGGGCGGTATCGTCGGTGCGATCCTCACCGGTGTGTTCAGCGCGCAGTCGCTGGGCGGCACCAAGGCCGATCTGGATATCGGCCATCAGGTATGGGTGCAGGTGGTCAGCGTCGGCCTCACCGTGCTGTGGTCGGCCGTGGTGACCGCAGCCATCCTGCTGCTGGTCAAGGTGGTGGTCGGCCTGCGGGTCACCGAGGAGGCCGAGCGTACCGGCCTGGATGTGACCTCGCATGGTGAATCGGCCTACGAGGCCTGATGCATGACAGGTGGCCCCCAAGGGGCCGCCTGGCATCAACATGGTGGGTGCCGACCGTTGGTCGGCACTGCGCCTGCTCTGGTAGTTGCCAAGCTTGCTTGGCACTGCACCTGCTCTGGACTACTCCCGCTCTGGTGGGTGCCGACCGTTGGTCGGCACTGCACCTGCTCTGGTAGTTGCCAAGCTTGCTTGGCACTGCTCCTGCGCTGGATTGCTCCCGCTCTGGTGGGTGCCGACCGTTGGTCGGCACTGCATCTGCTCTGGTAGTTGCCAAGCTTGCTTGGCACTGCTCCTGCGCTGGACTACTCCCGCTCTGGTGCGTGCCGACCGTTGGTCGGCATGGTCGGTGGCCCAGCCACGCATGGCGTGGCTCTACTGCATCGTCCGGGCTTATCGCGCACAATCGGGGCATGCACCCGATCCGCACTTCCCTGATGCTCTCGGCCTGCCTGCTGCTGGCCGCCTGTGCCTCCACGCCGCAGGAAACCCGCAACCCGCTTGCCACCTGGGTGCCGTCGCCGAACCAGAACGCGCGCACGCCGGTCATCATCGTCATCCACCACACCGAGCAGAAATCGGTGCAGCAGAGCCTGCACACGCTGCGTACCGCCAACAGCGGCGGGCGGGTCAGTGCGCATTACCTGATCGGCGCCGATGGCCATCGCTACCAGCTGGTGGCCGATGAGCGCCGCGCTTGGCACGCCGGCTCCGGGCGCTGGGGCACCATCACCGATCTGAACTCCGCATCCATCGGCATCGAGCTGGACAATGACGGTCGTACGCCCTTCAGCCCCGCGCAGATCGAATCGCTGATCGTGCTGCTGCGCGACCTCACTGACCGGCTGAACATCCCGCCGCGGCAGGTGATCGGTCACGCCGACCTGGCACCGACGCGAAAGGAAGATCCCAGCCGCTTCTTCCCGTGGCAACAGTTGGCCGAAGCCGGTTTCGGCGTGTGGCCGCGCGCTGCCGATGGGGCTGCGCCGGAAGGCTTCGATGCATGGGCCGCGTTGGCGCGCTTTGGTTATCCGCTCGACAACCGCGAAGCAGCGGTACGGGCGTTCCACCGTCGTTTCCGTGGCAGCGACACCCTGCCGAAAGCCCTCGACGCCGAAGACGCGCGCATCCTGCATTCGCTGTTGCTGCAGACCCCGTAGCCGGTAGCGCCGGGCCATGCCCGGCGAGCGCACCGCGCGGGATCCGCTTCTCGCCGGGCATGGCCCGGCGCTACCCAAGGTTGCCGCGCCACCATCGGCCCCACTACATTGCGACGATGATCACTGTTACGTCGCCGCGCGCGCTCCTCACTTTCTTGGCCGTTGCCCTGCTTGCCGGCTGCGCCACCACGGGCACCCGGCCTGAAGCGCCGGCCGCTGCCAAGCCCGCTGCCGCCACCTACGCCAAGGTCGACTGGAAGGCTCTCCCGGCCGTATCCGATACCGACCTGCAGGCCGGCTTCGCCGCTTGGCGCAGCAGCTGCACCCGCCTGAAGAACGATGCGACCTGGGCCAAGCCCTGCGCGACCGCCGGCACCGTGTCCGACAAGGACGCCAGCGCGATCCGCGCATTCCTGCAGCGCGATCTCGATGTCTATTCCCTGCGCGCCGGCGGCCATCGCGCCGACGGCCTGATCACCGGCTATTACGAGCCCATCTATCCGGGCAGCCTCACCCGTACCGACACCGCCACCGTGCCGGTGTACGGCACACCCGATGATCTGGTGGTGGTGCAGTTGGACAGCGTCTATCCCGAACTGAAGGGCAAGCGCCTGCGCGGTCGCGTGGAGGGCAAGGTGCTCAAGCCCTACGACGATGCCGGCAGCATCGCCAGCAAGGGGGCCAAGGCGCCGGTGCTGGCCTGGCTGACCGATCCGATGGACCTGCAGCTGCTGCAGATCCAGGGTTCGGGGCGGGTGCGCCTGGCCGATGGCAAGCAGGTGCGGCTGGCCTATGCCGAACAGAACGGCCATCCCTATCGCGCGATCGGCCGCTGGCTGGTGGAGCAGGGCGAGCTGAAGAAGGAAGACGTCACCATGGACGCGATCCGCGCGTGGGCGAAGGCACATCCGACGCGCGTACCGGAACTGCTGCGCAGCAATCCCAGCTACGTGTTCTTCGTGCGCAGCGCGGACAGCCCGGAAGGTCCGCGCGGTTCGTTGAACGTGCCGCTGACCGCCGGCTACAGCGTGGCGGTGGATCGCACCGTGGTGCCGCTGGGCAGCCTGCTGTGGCTGTCCACCACGCGCCCGGACGGCACGCCGGTGGTACGCCCGGTGGCCGCGCAGGACACCGGTGGCGCCATTGCCGGCGAGGTACGTGCCGATCTGTACTGGGGCAGCGGCGATGCCGCCGGCAAGCTGGCCGGCGACATGAAGCAGCAGGGCAACCTTTGGCTGCT
This sequence comes from Stenotrophomonas sp. 1278, assembly GCF_029892765.1. Classification (NCBI taxonomy): domain Bacteria; kingdom Pseudomonadati; phylum Pseudomonadota; class Gammaproteobacteria; order Lysobacterales; family Lysobacteraceae; genus Stenotrophomonas; species Stenotrophomonas sp. 1278. Next base: position 202,858 of record NZ_JARXWD010000004.1, on the reverse strand, counting down.
GTGGCCGAAGGGTGTGGCGTTGCCGCAGTAGGTCAGCAGGGGTCAGATCCCCCTCCGCAGGAAAGGGATCTGACCCCCATATGCCTGATAATGGCGCCATTCCGAACTTTCCGGTCGCGCATGCGGCCAGGACCCATGCAATGAAATACGCAAAGAACAACGCAAAATCCAACACGAAGAAGTACTACAAGCACTGGGCCGAATCGGGCCTGGGCAAGGGCAACGTGCTGATGGAAGCCCGTGGCGAGAAGATCGTGCGCCAGGTGGAAATCTACGGGGCCAAGGTCGTGTGGGCCGATGAAACCGGCCAGAGCGATGACCGTTTCGTGCTGGCCGACCAGCCGGTGTCGTTCATGGACTTCGACGAAGACGACGAGATCAGCGCGCGCGAGTTTGAAATTGCCTGGAAGAAGGCCCGGGAAGCCACCGGCTACCCCGTCTAAGGAGGGAGCTGCAGTCATCGGATGGCTGGTGGAATCGAAATGTTATAAAGTTTCATTTCCAGCATCCCCCCGGCCTCCCGATGAAGACTCCCACGCTGGTGGCCGCGCTCGCGGCCGCCCCGTTCGCCCCTGAAGCATTCGCCCAGTCCGCCGACGCCGCGCTCACCCTGGGCAAGGTCGATGTGCACCAGCACAGCGAGGGGCAGCTGAGCGCACACCAGGTGCTGACCTCGGTGGACGTGCTGGGCGCGGACCAGATCGAAAACCGCAACGTGTCGCACAGCTGGGAACTGCTCGGGCAGATGCCCGGCATCCAGCTGACTGAAACCCGGCAGGGCGCCGAGTCGGGCAAGGTCAGCTTCCGCGCCTTCAACGGCGAGGGCTACCTCAATGCCATCAAGACGCTGATCGACGGTATCCCCAGCAACGTCAACAGTGGCAACCAGCGCTTCATCGACATGCTGTTCCCGCTGGAAATCAGCTACATCGAAGTGGTGCGCGGCACCAACGATCCGCGCTACGGCCTGCACAACATCGGCGGCAACGTGAACTTCGGCACGCGCCAGGGCGGCACCTACACCGACGGGCGACTGGCCTATGGCAGCTACAACACCCGCGATGTGCAGCTGGCGGTGGGCCGGGAAGCCGACGGCTTCGCGCAGAACTACTTCGTCGGTACCCAGGCCAGCGACGGCTACCGCGACCACGACAGCTCGAAGAAATACGCGTTGGGCGGCAAGTGGTTCTTCGGCTCGCTGGAGGAGGGGCTGCGCATCGGCCTGACCGCGCGCGCCTACCATCACGAGGCCGATGAACCCGGTTTCATGACCGCGGAAGAGCTGCATGCGGGCCGTCGCCGCAGCGACCTGCGCAACGCCAATGACGGCGATGACCGCGACATGCGCCAGTTCGCCGCGCACCTGGACATGAAGCTGTCCGACGCGGTGACCTTCGGCACGCGGCTGTACTACAACCGCTATGAAGACGACCGGCGTGTGACCTTCAGTGACCTGCCCAGCGGCAACCTGCCGCGCCAGCGTCGTGTCTGGGACGAGCGCCAGGCAGGCCTGCTCGGCACGCTCACCTGGCAGGCCAGCCCCATGCTTACCGTGGAAGGCGGGCTGAACTACGAGCAGCAGGACAACGGCTACCGTCGCGAGCGCTACGCCTACGCCGAGCCCACCGATTTCAGCCAGGCACCGGCACGCGTGCAGAACAACGACCGCCACAGCTTCGACAACTGGGGTGCTTACGTGCAGGCCATCTACCAGCCGGTCGAAGCGTGGAAGATCGTGCCGGCCTACCGCGTGGACCGTTTCGGCGGCCACACCCGGCTGATGAACGGCGCCACCGGCCGCCTGCAGGACTACGGCAGCATCGGCCAGCCCAAACTGAGTGTCATCCACAGCCTGGGTGAGCACACGCACATCTACGCCAACTGGGGCCGTACTTTCCAGGTGCTGACTGGTTCCACTGCGCCGGCCTACCTCACCCCGGGGCAGGCACCGATGCAGCCTTCCACCAACACCGGCATGGAGCTGGGCCTGAAATTCCAGCCCTTCGCAGGCAGCCAGGCCCGGCTGGCGGTATGGCAGCAGGACGCGGAAAACGAAGTGTCCAACATGCCGGCCACCGGCACCACGGTCACGCTGGGCAAGACCCGCCGCCGAGGCGTGGATGCGCAGATCAGCGCGCAGCTGGGCGACGCGTGGACGCTGTGGGCCTCGCATGCCTACCAGGAGGCGAAGATCACCCGCGACGACCGCGCCGCTGGCGTGACCCTGCAGGGACGCGAAGTGGCCGCCACCCCGCGCCACATCAGCAACCTCGGCCTGGACTACCAGGCCAGCGATGCCCTGCAACTGGGCCTGCAGGCGCGCGCGCAGGGCGATTACTACCTGGAAGAGCGCAACGCCACTGGCAAGTTCGGCGGCTTCGCCGTGCTCGACCTCAGCGCGAAGTATCAGATCACCCCGGCCTGGAGCGTGGACCTGCAGCTGAAGAACGTGACCGGCCGCGAGTATGCCTACGCGTGGTACGACAGCTTCTTCTGGGACAGCGCCCGGCCGATGTTCTCGCCCGCCCCGGGCCGCGCGGTTTTCGTCGGCCTCAACATGAAGCTGTAACCGCAAAGCCGGTAGTGGTCGAGCTTGCTCGACCTGCAGGGGTCAGCGCCCTTTCCTGACGGAAAGGGATCCGACCCCGGACCCCGCAGCGCAAGGGGTCAGATCCCTTTCCGCGAGGAAAGGGCTCTGACCCCACACCCACGTTTTGCACTACATTGGTGCAATGTCCGACCCCACGCCCCCGCCGTCCCTCGATGCCCTCGGCACGCCGTTGGCCTGGGCCGGGCCCGATGGCCGCATCGCCGGCTGCAACCCGGCCTTCGCGCGCTGGCTGGGCGTCAGCGGCCGTCGCCTGCTCGGCCAGCCGTTGGCCGCGCTGGAAGTGCAGGGTGAGGCGCTGGCCCATTTCCTGGCCCGCGACGAGCGCGACAGCCTGCGCCTGAACCGGCTGGCGCTGGCGTTGCCGGGCGAAGCCGCGCGTTTTGCCGAAGGCTGGATGAGCCGCCGCGACGATGGCGGCTGGCTGCTGGAGGCGCATCCGGTCGATGAGTTCCCCGGGCTCGACCCGACCCAGGCCCTGCCCAGCGCGCTCAGCGCAGCGCTGAAGGGCCTGGCGCACGAACTGCGCAATCCGCTGGCCGGGTTGAAGGGCGCCGCACAGCTGCTGGCCCGCCGCGCGGCGCAGCGCGATGCCAGCGAACGCGAACTGATCGACCTGATCGGCTCGGAGATCGAGCGGCTCAATGGCCTGCTCGAGCAGCTGCTGTCACCGGCACCCGCCGCGCCACATGCGGCGCTGAACATCCACGCCGCGTTGGAGCGGGTGCTGCGCCTGGCCGAGAACGAGGCCGGCTGGGCGGTGCGCCTGCAGCGCGACTACGACCCCAGCATCCCCGAATTCGATGGCGACGCCGATCGCCTCACCCAGGCGGTATGGAACCTGGTGCGCAATGCCATCCAGGCCGGTGCCGGCAACATCACCCTGCGCACCCGCGTTGAACACGGTGTGCGCATCGCCGAGCAGCTGCACACCCTGGCGTTGCGGCTGGAAATCGCCGACGACGGCCGTGGCGTACCCGAAGAACTGGCCGAACACCTGTTCCTGCCCTTGGTCAGCGGTCGCGCCGAAGGCACCGGCCTGGGCCTGGCGCTGGCCCAGCAGGTCGCGCGCGAGCATCGCGGCACGCTGACCTACCGGTCGCGTCCGGGCCATACCGTATTCACCCTGCTGCTGCCGATCGGCAACGGCACCGCCGCCGCCGAGGAGGCCCCGCGCGATGTCTGAGTCTTCCGCGTCCCCGCCGTGCATCTGGGTGGTCGACGATGACCGCGCCGTGCGCTTCGTGCTGTGTACCGCGCTGCGCGAGGCCGGCTACCAGGTGGTCGACTTCGACAGCGCCGCCCCCGCACTGCAGGCGCTGGCTGATAGCCCGCCGCCTGCGCTGCTGTTCACCGACGTGCGCATGCCCGGCGACGATGGCCTGGTGCTGCTGGACAAGCTGAAGGCCGCGCTGCCGCAGCTGCCGGTGGTGGTGATGTCGGCCTACACCGACGTCGCCAGTACCGCCGGTGCGTTCCGCGGCGGTGCGCACGAGTTCCTGTCCAAGCCGTTCGATCTGGACGACGCGGTGGCACTGGCCCAGCGCGTGCTGCCTGCGGTGGCGCCGGCCATGGCCGCGCCGACGCCCGCCGCAGAAGGCGCAAGCGACCAGCCGCCGCAACTGGTGGGCGATACGCCACCGATGCGCGCGCTGTTCCGCGCCATCGGCCGCCTCGCGCAGGCGCCATTGGCGGTGCTGATCATCGGCGAAACCGGTACCGGCAAGGAGCTGGTGGCCAATGCGCTGCACCGCGAATCGCCGCGTGCGCAGCATCCGTTCGTTGCGCTGAACACCGCCGCCATTCCCGCCGAGCTGCTGGAAAGCGAGTTGTTCGGCCACGAGGCCGGTGCGTTCACCGGCGCGCAGCGGCGCCACATCGGCCGCTTCGAGCAGGCCAATGGCGGCACCCTGTTCCTCGATGAAATCGGTGACATGCCGTTGCCGTTGCAGACGCGCCTGCTGCGCGTGCTCGCCCAGGGCGAATTCTTCCGCGTGGGCGGACGCGAACTGATCCGCGTCGATGTGCGCGTGGTCGCCGCCACCCACCAGGATCTGGAAGGACTGGTCGCGCAGGGAAAATTCCGAGCCGATCTGCTGCACCGCCTGGACGTGGTGCGCCTGCAGCTGCCGCCGCTGCGCGAGCGCCGCGAGGACATCGCGCAACTGGCCACCACGTTCCTGGCGGCTGCCGCGCGCAGGCTCGATACGCCGCCCAAGCGGCTGACCGCCGCCGCCCTGCAGGCGCTGCGCGAGCACGACTGGCCGGGCAACGTCCGCGAACTGGAAAACGTGTGCTGGCGCATGGCCGCACTGGCCGCCGCCGACACCATTGGCGTGGCCGATGTCGATACCGCGCTCAACCGCACCCGCAGCCGGCGCAGCAGCGCGGCCGCCGGTGACCCGGGCCAATGGGAAGCGCTGCTGTCCGAATGGGCACGCCGGCAGCTGGCCGAGGGCACCGAGGGCCTGCACGCGCAGGTGCGCGAACGGGTCGACCACGCCCTGTTGGAGGCCGCCCTGCAGATCACACACGGTCGTCGCGCCGAAGCCGCCGCGCGCCTGGGCCTCGGCCGCAATACGCTTACCCGCAAGCTGGGCGCCGGTCGCCGCCGCGGCGGCCATTGAACGGTGCCTGCACGCGATCCTCGCACCCGCTTGCCGAACTGTTGATCCTCCATGGACGATGCCGTCCGTAGTGTTACCTGCAAGGAGTCCTCGATGCGTTTGTCCTTCGCCCTTCTGCCGCTGTCCGCTGCCGTGCTCCTGTCTGCCTGTGGCAGCGCACCGAAAAAGCCGCAGCCCACACCGCCGCCGGTGGTCACCACGCCCGTGGCCCAGCTGGCCGAAGCCAACCTGGCGCCAGCCTCGGCCAGCATCGTCAGCGGCCGTCTGGTGTTGAAGACCGAAAGCGGTGGCGTGCACTTGACCGGCCTGGTCGGCGGCCTGCAGCCGATGCAGCAGGCCGGCTTCCACATCCACGAGCGCGGTGACTGCAGCGCGGTGGACGCCAGCAGCGCCGGCAACCACTTCAATCCCGCCGGCGTCGCCCACGGTCGTGCCGGCAGCGGCAAGCACCACCTCGGTGACATCGACAACCTGCAGGCCGATGCGCAGGGCCGTGCCAACATCGATGTGCATCTGAAGGGCGTTACCCTGGGCGGAGGCGCCGCCACGGATATCGCCGGGCGTGCACTGGTCGTGCATGCCAGGGCCGACGACTATCGCAGCCAGCCCGCCGGCAATGCCGGCGTCCGCATCGCCTGCGGCGTGATCCGGGTAACCCGCTGATCACACCACCGGCATTTCCCAAGGAGAGTTTCCATGCGTCTGATCCACACTTCGCTGTTCGCGGCCATCGCTGCACTGGGCCTTGCCGCCTGCAACCAGCAGCCGGCAGCGCCGGCAGCCGAAGCCCCGGCCACCACCCCGGCCGAAGGTTCGGCAGCACCGGCCGATCCGGCCACTGCACCGGCTACCGCAGCGGCCCCGGCAGCCGATGCCTCGGCCACTGCCGAACTGGCACCGACCCAGGGCAATGAAACCAAGGGGTCGATCACCTTCAAGCTGGTCGACGGCAAGGTGCATGCGTCCGGCCAGATCAGTGGCCTGAAGCCGGGCAGCGAGCACGGCTTCCACATCCACGAGAAGGGTGACTGCAGCGCGCCTGACGGCATGAGCGCCGGCGGCCACTTCAATCCGGGCAAGCAGGACCACGGCAACGTGGCCACCGATCCGCACCACGGCGGTGACATGCCCAACATCAAGGCCGACGACAAGGGTGTGGCCACCATCGATGGCCCGGTGTCGAGCAACGTCAACATCGGCAAGGGTGATGACTTCGACATCATCGGCCGCGGCCTGATCGTCCACGCCGACGCGGACGACTACAAGACCCAGCCGACCGGCAACGCCGGCGCGCGACTGGCGTGCGCGGTGATCAACAAGGCACCGTAAGAAAACGAAAACGCCGGCGCAAGCCGGCGTTTTTCAGTTGATCCGCCGGGCATGGCCCGGCGCTACCGTATTCCGTGGGTAGCGCCGGGCCATGCCCGGCGGCATTACCTGGTCGTCAGCGCGCCAGCAGTTCGCGCGCGTCCTGGCCGGCTTCGCAATGCACGAACAGCACCGGCACACCGTGCGCTTCCAGCACCGCGGCCATCTGCCGCTGGCGCATCAGGAACTGCTCGTAGATGCCCTGCAGGCGCTCGCAGTCGCCCTTGCCGTGGTTGTAATGCGCGCACCAGCCGGCAGGGTCGAACAGCGCCATGCGCGCTTCGCCCTGCGTATAGCGCAGCAACGGCTCGGGCGCGTCACTCAGCCACTCGTCCTGGCCCGGGGCCATGATCGCGGTTTCAATCAGCGGCCACAGCGCGGCCAGTCCCTGGTTGTCGTACTGCATCGACATCATCGCGGCCAGGTCGTTCACGGTGAAATAGCGTGCGTGCTCCACGCGTGCACCGAACGTGTTCTGTGCCATCAGCGCGGTATCGGCATGGGCCATGCCATTGGCCAGCAGCACCTCTTCCAGGGCATCGGCCACGGCTGTCGTGGTGGCCACGTCGGTACCGGTCAGCAGGAACGGCACCACCCGCAGGCCACCGCCTACCAGGGTAGCGTCGGCCTGGAACGGCAGCGGCACATCACCGCTGGCATCGGCGCCGAAGGCCAGCACGCGCGGGCCCTGGTTGCTACCGGGCGCGCGCATCTGCAGTTCTTCCAGGCGGCGATGGATCGGCCAGCCGGGGCGAAGCACTTCGGCCGGATCGAAATGGGCGGCGGCGAACACCAGGTCCAGCTCGGCCACCTGTGGCACCAGCTTGGACAGGTCGCGGCCGACGCGTTCGGCCAGTTCACCGGCCTGTTCAGCGCTGAGCACCGCCTGGCGGGGGATTTCGCCGCCGGCCAGTTCCAGGGCCAGCACGCCAAGGGCATTCATCGCAGGGTCGGGTTTGCTCATGGTTCCACGGTTGGCCCATCACAGGGCGGCAGCTACACTTGGCCCCATTATGCCTGCTCTGTCGTGCAGGCCATGTTGCAGACACCCTCATCCATGCCAGGTATCTCCATGCCCAACGCTCGTCCCGTCGCCATCCTCGGTGGCGTCCGCATTCCGTTCTGCCGGCAGAACACCGCGTATTCGGATGTCGGCAACCTCGGCATGTCGGTGCGTACGCTGGGAGCGCTGGTCGAGCGCTTCGGCCTGCACGGCCAGCAGCTGGGCGAAGTGGCGATGGGTGCGGTCATCAAGCACTCCAGCGACTGGAACCTGGGCCGCGAAGCCACGCTGTCCTCGGGCCTGTCGCCGTTGACCCCCGGCATCACCCTGCAGCGCGCCTGCGGCACCTCGCTGGACAGCATCATCACCGTTGCCAACAAGATCGCCCTGGGGCAGATCGAGTCCGGCATCGGCGGTGGTTCGGACACCACCTCCGACGTGCCGATCGTGTATGGCAAGAAGCTGCGTGCGCGCCTGCTGGCTGCCAACCGTGCCAAGAGCACCGGCGACAAGATCCGCGCACTGACCTCCGGCTTCAAGTTCGCCGAGCTCAAGCCGGAGTTTCCGGGCGTGGCCGAGCCGCGTACCGGCAAGAGCATGGGCGACCACTGCGAGGACATGGCCAAGGAGTGGAACATCTCGCGCGACTCGCAGGACGAGTGGGCGGTGTCTTCGCACAAGAAGCTGGCCGCAGCCTATGAGCGCGGCTTCTTCAATGACCTGATCGCACCGTTCCGCGGCGTCGAGCGCGACAACATCCTGCGTGCCGACACCTCGCTGGAGAAGCTGGCCACGCTGAAGCCGGCCTTCGACAAGGTATCCGGCCGTGGCACCCTGACCGCAGCCAATTCCACCCCGCTGACCGATGGCGCCGCCGCCGTGCTGCTGGCCAGCGAAGAGTGGGCACGCGCACATGGCCACGAGCCGCAGGCCTACCTGCGCGACGCACACGTGTCGGCCGTCGATTTCGTGCACGGCGAAGGCCTGTTGATGGCGCCGACCGTGGCCGTGCCGGAGATGCTCAAGCGCAACGGCCTGACCCTGCAGGACTTCGACATCTACGAGATCCACGAAGCCTTCGCCGCACAGGTGCTGTGCACCCTGCGTGCGTGGGAGAGCGAGGATTACTGCCGCAACCGCCTCGGCCTGGATGCGCCGATGGGCCGCATCGACCCGGACAAGATCAACCTGCTGGGTTCGTCGCTGGCCACCGGTCACCCGTTCGCCGCCACCGGTGCACGCGTGATCGCCACGGCGGCCAAGCAGCTGGCCGAGCGCGGCGGTGGCCGTGCGCTGGTGTCGATCTGCACTGCCGGCGGCATGGGCGTGGTGGCGATCGTCGAACGTTGAACGCCACGGTAGTGCCGGCCGCTGGCCGGCAACGTTGGAATTGAAAACGCCGCCCGATGGGCGGCGTTTTCGTTATCCCGGTGGGCTCACACGCCAACCAAGGTTGGCGTCTACCGAAGCGGGTTAGGGCACCCGCGGGTTGCCAAACGCGTCGCGCTCTTCATTGGCGTCGTACACCGGCGGCAGCGGTGCAATCGACTGCTCCTCGACGGTCGCATGCCGCGGCGGGTCAACTACCGTTGCCGGTGCACGCACCAGCGCCACGCTGTCTTCGCCACGCTGCAGGCGCAGCGCGTTGGCCAGGCACTGCGCAGCCAGCACGTGTTCGCCACGTTGCGCGAAGGCTTCGCCCAGCGCTTCCCATGCAGGGGCGCCGGCACCCGCGGCGATGGCTTCATGCAGGAACGCATCGGCCGCGTCCCACTGTTGCTGCGCCAGCGCGATGCGGCCCTGGGCCAGGCGCAGGGCGGCCGAGTCGTCGTGCACGTTGCGCCAGCGCTGCAGGTTGGCCTGGCGCGTGGCCAGACGTTCGGCCGGCAGACGGCCATACACGGCCACCAGTTCGTCATCCCAGCGGTGGTCCAGCGCCTGCTCAAGCGCCAGCAGTGCCGGTTCGTCCCAGTCCAGTGCAACCGCACGGGTGGCGTAGGCAGCAACCACGTCCGGTGTCGGTCGCAGCGCCTTCGGCGTGGCTTCCCACTGCGCAGCCAGGGCGTTGACGTCGCCCGCTTCCAGCAGTGCCTGCGCGGCCAGGCGTGCTTCCAGCTCGCTGCTGGCCTCGGCCGGCAGCACCTTGGTCTGGCGCAGTGCGCCCAGCTGGCCGTAAGCCTCGTGCGCGCGGCCGGCACGTGCCAGCGCTTCGGTACGCAGCCACAGACCACGCGGCGGCAGCGGCTGGATCGCCGCCACATCCAATGCGTTGATCGCATCCACCGGCAGATCGTTGGCCAACAGCTGCTCGGCACGCAGCAGTGCCTGCAAGGTCGCATCGCTTTCGCCCAGGCGCTGCAGCAGCGCCTCGGCAGCGGGTGCATCGGCCCGCACCTGCGCGCTGCGCACGGCATTGGCCAGGGCAACCCCGCTCACTTCCGGATCCTTGGCGGCGCCATCCAGCAGCTTCTCGGCGCGCTGCCACTGACCATGCTCATAGGCCAGCAGACCATCGATCAGGCGCACCCGGCCCTGCTTGCGGCGGTAGCGGCCCCAGGCACGGAACGGTGCGGCGATCAGGCTCCACAGCAGCCACAGCACCAGCACGCCGATCACCGACAGCAGCGCTACCTTCGGCAGGTTGCTGTGGTAGTCGTAGCCGCCATAGCGCAGGGTCACTTCGCCGTAGCGGTTCAGGTCATCGGTGCCGAGCCATTGCGCGGCAACTACGCCAATGGCCACTGCCAGCAACAGCACGACCAGTGATTGCAGGGGTTTCATACGGGCTTACCTCCGGTCGGTCTGGGTACGCAGTTGTTGCAGGGTGCTGCCAAGCACGGTGTCATCGGCCTGCAATGGCAGCGAGCGCAGGGCATGGAGTTCAGCACGTTGCGCGCGCAGGTCCGGTGAATCCGGCCAGCGCCGCTGCGCCCAGTGATCGATTCTGTTCAGCGCGGCATCGCGGCCTTTGCCGTCGCCGCGCTCGATCGCTGCGCGGGCCAGGGTCAGTTCCAGCTGCAGCGCCGTATCGATGGTGGTGCGCTCGGCCGACGTCAGCGGGCCGTTCAGGCGGCTCGGGGTGATATCCACGAAGGGCGCCAGCGCGGCCTGCCACCACGGTTTTGCGGTGTTGTTGGCCGGCGTCTGCGCGATCTGCGAAGGCAGGCCCTGCAGGGCCTTGCCCAGCGCGTCCAGGCGTTGCAGTGACAGCACGCGCGGGCCAGCGCCCAACGCATCCAGCGCGTTGCGTTCCTGCACCAGTGCCTGGCGCAGGTTCAGGCCGTCGCTGTCGGGCAGATCGGCCAACGCAGTGGCGGCCAGGGCATACAGCCGGCGTGAGCCTTCCACGTCATCGGCGAAGGCCAGCCGCTGTGCGGCCTGGGTCAACAGCAGTTCGGCCTCATCGCGCTGCACGGCCTGGCGGCCCTGGTTGGCGCTGTCGGCCAGCTTGGCCAGGTTTTCTTCCAGCAGGGCACTGCGTTGCGACAGGCCCAGCACTTCGTCGCGCAGCACCCGGTTGGTGGTGGCCGCATCCTGCAAGCGCTGGCTGGCAGCGCGCTGGTCGCGGCGCAGGGCCTCGACCGTAGCCTCCAGCCCCTTCAGCTGCACGGCGGTGGTCTGCGCCTGCGCCAGCTGGTCGCTCTGCTGCTTCTGCCAATAGTGGTAGCCGGCATAGCCGCCCGCGCCCAGCACCGCCAGCACGGCAAGCGGCAGCAGCCAGCGCATGGGGCGATGGGGCGATGGAGCGGGCGGCAGAGTGTCGTTCATCGGGCTTCCTTGTCGGCGGCAATGCCGGAACAGATCCGGCAGGCAGCGTTGTGCACAGCATCACTGTTGCCGACGACACCGGCAAGCCGCTGCCGGGTGCCTGTTCAGGTCGCTGCCGGGCCGGTGAGCGCAGTGTGTGCAGCGGCCATCAACTGAACGCTGGTAGGGCCCTCGCTGCGCACCACCCGGGTCAGCCCCAGGGCCTGCGCCTGCGCGCCCAGCCGGTCGCTGGCCACAAGCGCGATCGCGTTTGCCCGCAGCCGCTGCTGCCAGTGCGCAGGCAGCTGCTGCCAGAAACGCTGCAATGCCTCACCACTGCTGATGGCCAGCAGCCAAGGCGTTGGAGAACGGGCCAAACGCGCCAGAATGCGCCGCGACAAGCGCAGCGGCAGCCGTCGGTAGACATCAGCGCGGGTGATCTGCGCGCCCGCGGCCTGCAACTCAGCGGCAATCAGGCCCCGGCCTCCCGGTGCGGTCACCAGCCCGATCTGCATGCCCCGCACATCGCCCAGCACCGGCATCGCCAGCAGGCCCTCGCTGTCCATCCGCTGGGGCGCATGGACGTCAGCGACGCCATGGGCCAGCAGGGCACGCGCGGTGCCTTCGCCCACCGTCAGCCACGGGCTGCGCTGCGCCGCCGCCAGCGGTAGAAGGCTGGCCGCTGCGGCCACGGCTGCCGGGCTGGTGAACACCACCCGATCGCTGGTCAGCGCCCGTTGCAGTTGCTGGCGCGCGGCGCGGCCCTGCAGACGCTGCAGCCGCCAGGGCGAAAGCGCGACGGTACGGCCTCCCAGCCCTGCTGCGGCGTGGCGCAGCGCCGCCTGCTGGCCCTGCGGGCGCAGCGAGATCAGGGTCCAGCCAGTGGGTATCGTATGGTTGGCCATTACCGTCATTATGCGGGCCCTTCGTTGTCGTGGTTGCTGCTGATGGCTGTTGATGCCCTGACCTCTTCGCTGGCTGCCCTGCAGGACGTGCTGGACTGCATGCCGGCGGTCCGCGCGATGCAGATCCGCCTGGATGGCTATGCCGACGGCGTGCTGCGCATCACCGCGCCGCTGGTGGCCAACGTCAATGACAAGGGCAATGCGTTCGGTGGCAGCCTGGCCTCGGTGCTGACCCTGTCCGGCTGGGCGCTGGTCAGCCTGCGCCTGCGTCTGGCCGGCCACGACGCCGAGGTCTACGTGGCCGACAGCAACCTGCGCTACCTGGCACCGGTCTATGAAGACCTGCATGCCCATGCCGAAGCGGCCGGAAGCGGCGCCTGGGAGACCTTCCTGGCCACCTTCCGCCAGCGCGGCAAGGCCCGCATCAGCATTGTCGCCACCCAGCCCGGTGCCGACGGCAAGGCCGCGGCCGAATTCAGCGGTCGCTTCGTTGCCTTCGCCAAAGGGTAGGATGGCAGGCTGACGCCCTGCGGAACCCACCGATGCGCCGCCTCATCCAGATCCTCCTGTGTTCCCTGCTGCTGCTCAGCGCCGCCGCTGGCGCTGCCGCCGACGACCTCAGCCGCAAGCAGCGCAAGCTGCTGGAAGAGACCCAGATCGCCTACGGTGCCACCATCCGCTGGGGCAGCATGGACGACGCCATCGCCTATCTGGACCCGCAGCTGCGCAAGACCAAGCCGCCGACCGAGTTCGAGCTCAACCGCTATGCGCAGCTGCGCGTGTCGTCCTACCGCGAGCGCAGCAGCGCATCGCTGGACGGCGGCCAGGTCGAGCGCCGGGTCGAAATCGGGGTGATCAACCAGAACACCCAGGCCGAGCGCACCGTGGTTGTGACCGAGCGCTGGCGCTGGGATCCGGAAGCCAAGCGCTGGTGGCAGAGTGCGGGCCTGCCGGACCTCTGGCAGGGGCAGTGACGGGTCGCGTCCGGCTTGTGCGACAATCGGCGCCCGCTTAATCGACCCGTGACCTGAGTGAATTACGAAGAGTTGCTGGCCTTCGCAGGCCGAAACCCGATGCTGTCCGCGGCCCTGGTCGGCCTGACCGTGGCCCTCATCGTCACCGAAATCCGCCGCCTGTTCCGGGGCTTCAAGGGCATCAAGCCCGCCGAACTGACCCAGCTGATCAACGCGGGCGGCACGGTGGTGGTTGATCTGTCGCCCAGCGCTGATTTCGAAAAGGGCCACATCGCCGGCAGCCGCAGTGCCCAGGCCAGCGCGTTCGGCCCCGAGCACAAGCTGGTGGCCAACGCCAAGCAGGCCCCGGTGGTGCTGGTGTGCCGCAGCGGCAACGCGTCCGAGACCGCCGCCAAGGCGCTGAAGAAGGCCGGCTTCGAGAAGGTCTTCGTGCTCGACGGCGGCATCCCCGCGTGGCAGCAGGCAGAACTGCCGCTGGTCAAGGGCCGCAACTGATCGCAGGCGGTGGCGGATGTGGCCTTGTTTGCGCCCTCCGCCGCCCCCATCGCAGTAATTCGACCATCGTTTTCATTGCATTCACTGGAGTTACTGGAAATGTCCGAAGAGACCACCAACGGCGCTGTCGCGCCGGTCGATGCCGCCACCGGCCCCGCGTTCACCGTCGAGAAGATCTACGTCAAGGACGTTTCCTTCGAGTCGCCGAATGCCCCGTCGATCTTCAACGACCAGGTGCAGCCGGAACTGCAGCTCAACCTGAACCAGCAGGTCCAGCGTCTGGGCGAGAATGCCTTTGAAGTCGTGCTGGCCGTGACCCTGACCTGCCAGGCCGGCGAGCGCACCGCGTACGTGGCCGAAGTGAAGCAGGCTGGCGTGTTCGGCCTGGTCGGCCTGGACCCGCAGTCGATCGACGTGCTGCTCGGCACCCAGTGCCCGAACATCCTGTTCCCGTACGTGCGCCAGCTGGTCAGCGACCTGATCCAGGCCGGCGGCTTCCCGCCGTTCTTCCTGCAGCCGATCAACTTCGAAGGCCTGTACGCAGAAACCCTGCGCCAGCGCCAGGAGCAGGGCGACGCACCGTCGCTGGCTGACTCCGAGCCGGCCGGCAACGCCTGATCCCGGCCGCGACGTCACGGATGAGCACTACCGCTGACAAGGTTGCCGTACTCGGCGCCGGTTCCTGGGGAACCGCGCTGGCGACGCTGCTCGCCCGCCACGGTCGCCAGACCGTGCTGTGGGGGCGCGATGCTGCCGTGGTCGAGGCCATCGACCAGCGCCACGAGAATCCGCGTTACCTGCCGGGCATTCCGTTGCCGGAATCGCTGCGCGCCACCACCGACCTCGCGTCGGCGGTGGAAGGTGCCGCCTGGATCCTGGTGGTGACCCCGTCGCATGCATTCGGTGAAACCGTGCGCGCGCTGGCACCGCTGCGTCCGGCCGGTGCCGGTGTGGCCTGGGCCACCAAGGGCTTCGAGCCCGGCTCTGGCCGCTTCCTGCATGAAGTAGCGCGCGAAGTGCTGGGCGAGGACGTGCCGCTGGCCGTTGTCACCGGGCCGTCGTTCGCCAAGGAAGTCACCCTGGGCCTGCCGACCGCGATCACCGTGCACGGCGACGTGCCCGAGTTCGCGCAGACGGTGGCCGAGGCGATGCACGGTCCGGCGTTCCGCGCCTACACCGGCGACGACATGGTCGGTGCCGAGCTGGGCGGTGCGATGAAGAACGTGCTGGCCGTGGCCACCGGCGTCGCCGATGGCATGCAGCTGGGCCTGAACGCCCGTGCCGGCCTGATCACCCGTGGCCTCAACGAAATGCTGCGCCTGGCGGCAGCGATCGGCGCCAAGCCGGAAACGCTGATGGGCCTGGCGGGGCTGGGCGACCTGGTGCTGACCTGCACCGGTGACCTGTCGCGCAACCGCCGCCTGGGCCTGGCCCTGGGCCGCGGGCAGACGCTGCAGGACGCCATCCGCGAAATCGGCCAGGTGGTCGAGTCGGTGCAGACCGCCGACGAAGTGATGCGACAGGCGCGCCGTCATGGTATCGACCTGCCCATCTCCGACCGCGTGCGCGCCGTGCTGCATGGCGAGCAGACCCCGGAAGAAGGATTGCGTGCGCTGTTGGCACGCGAACAGAAGCCGGAGTATCCGGATACGCTGTTCAAGTGAATCGAAAACCCCGGCCCAGTGCCGGGTTTTTTTTTGTGCGTGCGCGAAACCCACCCACGCATGGCGTGGATCTACTGCGGAACCCGCAGCGCCCATCACCGCGACCGCGGAGGCGTGTTGGTGTTGTCCATGTCCGAAAAAATCATCCACGGCCCACCCGCCACCCGCTTCAACGTCAGCGTGAACTTCCCGGTATCACCCACGTTGCTGCCGTAGGTGTAGGCGCCAATGATGTAACCGGTGGATTCCTCTGCGGCATAGGCCAGCGCACGCAGCCGCAACGGGCTGCTTCCCTGGCCGGCATACGCCGCCTCGATCGCCGCGCGCCCGCGCACGGGCGGCTGGTTGCTCTGCAGGATGAAACCATCCTCGGCGAACAATCCCGCCAACGCCTTCGCATCACCGGTGCGCCACGCCTGTTCGTAATCGCGCAGCACGCGATCCAGCGCGGCGGGCAGGGGGACATCGGCAAGACGCGCGGCGGGCGAGGGTGCGGCGGGCTCCTGCGCAACAACAGGCCCGGCCAGCAACAGGCCACTGAGAAGAATCACGGCAAGTCTTGAACGGCACATACGTCTGCATCCTGGCGGTGATGGAAGGCGTGATTGCCAGAGTATCCACCTTGGCTGGCGGGTAGAATCACGCGGTCGCCGGCTGGGCGAATGGACACAGGACAGGGAATGACGTCTCGAATGATGGGAATGGCAGGGCTGGTCGCGTTGCTGGCCGCGTGCACGCAGGCACCGGCACCGGAAGCAGGCACCGCAGCTGCACCCGCCGCTACTGCTGCGCCGACGGAAGCCCCAGCCGCCACGGCCACGGTGGTCGAGAACGCGCCTTCCGTCGAAGACGGCGTGGACCCGTCGGTGTGGGACAACGAAGGCGAGCCGGAAGGTGAGACCCCCGGCGCCGAACTCACCTGCGCGGACAATCCGCTGGCGACTTATTTCTTCACCCTGGTCGGCGGCAACACCGTGGACGACTGCGGCCGCAAGGACCCGAAGGTGCTGGCCGCGTTCGACGCCCTGATGAAGAACACTGCGGCGGCCGAATCGCCCGACAAGAACGTCCCCTCCCTGCGCGAACGCCTGCTGAGCGGTCCCAGCGGTCCTGGCGAACTGATGGTGCTGCAGGGCGAGCCGTGGTGGCTCTACACCGCCTGTCAGGCGCACCAGTGCTCGACCACCGCGCTGGCGATGCTGTATTCGCCGACGCACTCGAAGATGGTCGGCCGCCTTACCACTCGCTGCAACGTGTGGTGGCTGGGCGAGCCGAACGCGGAGCAGCGCGCGCTGATCGAGCGCGAGCGGCCGGTGGACGAGGCGATGTTGAAGGAAGAAGGCGATTCCTGCGAATGACCGGCGGTAACGCCGGAAGATTCTCCGGCGTTACGCCTCTGGCCGCATCCGCGCGCTGACCTGCGCGGTCAGCGCCAGGCACGCCATCATCAAACCCTCCATCACCCGATCGCCCACGTATTCGTCGTCCGGTCCGTTCTGGCGGACGCGCTCGGCCGCCAGCAGCATTTCCAGCGCTATGCGCAGGCCCGCCAGTGCGCAGTCCGCATCGGCCAGCGCCATGCGGCGGCCGGGCATCTGATGACGCTCCGGCCACGGCTGGCCGTCGGCGGCTGCGCCTTTTCCAATCCGCGTCAGCGTGGCGATGAAAGCTCTGGGATCGATCGCAGATGCTTGTTCTGATGACGCATCGCCAGCTGCGCGATAGGGATGGGGACGGGGGAATTCCGGTGTAGTCATGGCTGGGGCTCCGTGCAGGGCAGACGATAGCCGCCACACAAAGGTGGCGGGCGGAGACGTGGCTCGAAAACCGGGACAATGAACCGGCAGGCACAAGGCCTCCACGCTCCGCCCGCCGCAGCCGGCAGACGGATTGCCGACCGACGCCACGCGAGGTGGCGTCGGCCGGCAAGCGCAATCACTTCATTGTCGATACGGGTTTTCGAGGCCCGGCCGCCCCAGATGAGGCGGCTCGTCATCTGTACCTGTGCCGACGCGCAGTGCCAATCAGAAGAGTTGCATTCAATGCTTGATGCAAGACGCTTTCGGCATTCTTGCATGCTGTTAAGCCGCCCCAGACGCCGATGGCGCAAGGGCCCTAAGCGATAGAGGAATATGCGACATGGGTCGTGATTGCCAGCGTAGTGTGCTGACACGTCAGCGAGGCAATAGCGACAGAACTCCGCGATGCGGCGATACAACGTGGTGCTAGTCGAGCTCTATGAGAAAGCGCGTGGCCATGGCAGATGGCACCACAGACGCCCCGACCCGCTTCAGTTCAACCAGCCCATAGCCTTCCATCATCCGAAGGGTACGAGAAAGGCTTGGAACCTTGCGCCCGCAGTGCTCGGACAGTTCGGTGAGCGACCTGGGTTGAAGTTCGCGCAGCAGTCGCAACAGCCGGCGGTTCTCATCGCTCAGTACTGCGGCCAGGGAAGACAGGGTGGAGAAGGCTATCGCCCCCTCCGTAACCTGTGGTGGTGCCGATCTGTCCTTTCGTTCTCCACCGATGACACAACGTCGGAAGGTACTTTGGACTGGCGAACGGCACGTATCGGAATCTGTCATCGGTGCGGGATTGCATTGGGACCGATAGATCATGTCTGGCCGAGCACGCGTTGGATTGAACAAACGGCGCATGGATGGCGCAACCGAAGTCTGTGTCAGCTTCCGGCCAGCCGCAGAAGCACGAGGCTCACGATCACGCTTGCCTCACCCGTTCGGGGCAGGCGGGGACCCGAGCCTGCCGGCAGACTGGCGACCTTATCCTTGGAAGGACAACGCAATGAGTACCTCCAACCGCAAGACGGCCAGCTTCGGCGTGCCGTGGGAATCGGCCTATGGGTATGTACAGGCCGTGCGCGTGAACAATTCGATCTTCGTGTCGGGCCAGCTCTCGCACACGCCGGAGGGACAGCTGGTGGCGCCGGCCGCTCTGGGCGCTGATGGAAAGCCTGCCAACTTCGACACCATGGAAGCGCAGATGAAGCGCACCTACGAGAACGCGCAGGTGTTGTTGGCCGAGCTGGGTGGATCGTTGGCGGATGTGGTTGAGGAAACCCTGTTTGTCATTGATGTGCCTGCGGCGTTCGCCGCCAGCAGCAAGGTCAGGCCTGCCGTCTATGGCCAGCCTGTTCCCCAGGTGGCCAGCAACCTCATCGGGGTTTCCGCGCTCGCTTTCCCCGAACAGTTGATCGAGATCGCGTTCCGCGCTGAAGTGCAGCCGTAGCCGGACCCTGAAGCGAAGGAGCACCCCGCGCCGACGTGGAAAGCCCGCGGGCGCATTCACGCCCGCAGGCCTTCCTCACGCTGGCTCCGCAGCTTACATGCCCAGGTCGGACAGCCCCGGATGATCATCCGGGCGGCGTCCCAGTGGCCAGTGGAACTTGCGTTCGCTGTCCTTGATGGGCATATCGTTGATGCACGAGAAGCGGCGCTCCATCAGACCATCCGCGCCGAATTCCCAGTTCTCGTTTCCATAGGAGCGGAACCAGTTTCCAGAGTCGTCGCGCCATTCATAGGCGTAGCGCACGGCGATGCGGTTGCCGGTGAATGCCCACAACTCCTTGATCAGGCGGTACTCAAGCTCTTTCTTCCACTTTCGGGCAAGGAACTGCCGGGCTTCCTCGCGGCCGTTGGTGAACTCGGCGCGGTTTCGCCACTGGGTGTCGAGCGAATAGGCAAGCGCCACTTTGTCGGCATCGCGGGAATTCCAGCCATCTTCTGCCAAGCGAACCTTCTGGATCGCCGCTTCGAGAGTGAACGGGGGAAGGGGGGGGCGGGGGGCTTCTGCGGACACGGTGGGGCCTCCAATGGAAATGGATGAACGGGGTACTGCGGCGGGATTTCGGTTACTGCGGCGCTAGTGCGTGGCTTGCTTCAACAACACCTGCGCAACTTCCCTTGCGGTGTCTGCGGCGTCGTAGTCACCCATCACGCGCGATACGGTGATGGCGCCTTCCATCAGAAGCAGCAGCTGCTGCGCCAGAACGGCCGGCTGCGCGATGTTCAGTTGCCCGGTGAGCTCCAGCGTGTAATCGAGCAGTTTCTGCTTGTGATGCTTGGCGATCCTGCGGATCGGGTCGTGCGAATCGCCGACCTCACCTGCCGTGTTGATGAAGGCACAGCCGCGATAGCCCTCGGACTTGAACCAACCTTTGAGCACCGTGAACATGCCCAGGATGCGCGCTTCCGGGCTGCCGGCCTTGTCGCATTCCTGCCTGAACCAGTTGAGCCAGCGCACGTCCCGCGCGTTCAATGCGGCTGCGGCAACCTGGTCCTTGTTTTCAAAGTGTCGGTAAATGCTCTTGCGCGCAACGCCAGAGGTCTTCACCAGCAGATCCATGCCGGTCGCATGTATCCCGTTCTGGTAAATCAGCGCCTCCGCCGTGTCCAGGATCTTCAGTCGGGTGTCGGTCGTTGTCTTATCCATGGCGCCATGGTAGAACGATCGTTCTACCTTGTCAACCAGCGATTACACATCAGCTCGGCGGCACAGTCGCCGAAGGCGACCTGCCAGGTAATCCGGACATTTCCACAACCTGTAGCGCCCGGCCGGGTTGACGAATATCTGCTCGGATTGCATGCACACGCCAGCGTCCACTTCCGGCCAGAAGCGGACGTTGGCCCGCTAACTGCCGGACCGCGGCTTAGCCGCCCCATCAGGCTCCCGAAGCCCGGCTCGGATTTCCTTCGCGACCCGCTTGGCCGATTCTGGCCAACCAAGCTCCATCGCTCCCACGCAGCCCCAGCAGTCTCCGCCGCAGTCGGCAGAGAGCAGATCGGCAGAGACGCCAAGCTTTCGACCGCAGATGTTGCACCGGGTGCTGACCATCGACACGTTCCTCATCATTAAAACGCGCTGCCAGGGAGGCTCACATCCGCTTCCGGCCAGAAGCAGTCATTCAAGGCAGACACTCAGGCCCAGCCGCGAAGCGGCTTAGATCTGGATGAACTGTCAGGGACAGCGCGACTAGTCCCACCAGAGGAAGATCGCCCCATCCTGTTCTACTGCCGCCTGAAGTGACTCAATGTCACCCACCCCTTGGTCAACGATGTCCGGGCAGAACTCGTACATCCTTTGGGAGAATGCCGGAAGATCCTCTGGAAGGGATTTGAGCTTGAGTTGAATGGTGTCAGTCTCAGCTTGCCAGATATCGATCCCGAACTGAGCGTCCCACCGTTTCAGCTCCTCAATGATCTGATCGGTGGTCTTGCCATGGTTGACGGCATCTGTAGCGGCCAAGCGGACGATGTCAAACTGGTCTTGGCCGGGCGCCATGACCAGTTCGGCGCCCTTGATGCTGGGGTCATCGAGGTTGTGGGTTGTTCCAACAAAGGCGACGTAGCCAGAGGGCACCTGTCCCCGGATCGATTCAAGCAGCGCCTGCGCACGCTCGACAGGCACGATTACGGAATAACCACCCGTTCGCTTTGCCCTGCCAAAGTCGTTTGTCCAATAGTCACGCACCTCTGACTTCGTAACCGCAGCGAGCAGCGCCTGCGGCGTGCCCTGGGGCGGCGTTGTCGTACCGACGCATGCATTCAAACCTGATGCGACAAGAAGGAATGCGAGCATCCTTCCAATGGCTCCGTACTTTCTCATGCTGTGTCCGATCCCTGAATGATGCCAATCGCTAGCGTCTTCCCTCGGCGCGGGCCGCTTGCTCCTCTGCACGCCTGGCCATCTCCAACACCGCATCTACCTGTGGCAGAACGAGATCCCGCACAGCAAACAGTCCAAGTGCCGACTCGCGTGTGCGGTACGTTACGGTGAAGCCAGCGGGCAGGAGGGTGCCCGCCAGATCCACGTCGCAATGCACGATGGACTGCGGTCCGCGCTCGGTCTCCAGTACAACGGAGAGGTTTGTGCAGGGTCGCTGGCGTGAGCGCGCAGAAGGCTCATACCTTGCGCTGTGCATGACGATCCCGCTTCGAGTGTGCTCGACCCCGACAGTGGAGGCCAGGACCATGCCCGCGCCGTAGACGGTGAACACCCATGCGGCCACCAGTGCCAGCGGGATTACCACCCATACTGGGGAGTACGGCGAACGCACCACCCTCCGCCTGCCTTGAAGGGGTGAGTAGACTTCCTCGGGCCTGGGCTGCGCCCAAGCGGCCCAGAAGGTAACTGCCACCGCAATGACGCCGGCGGCGATCAGCAGTCCCTTCCTGGGTTGGAAATCCGAATTCGCAAAACCGATCACGCCCAGCAGCCCGGCGATCACGAGCACCCACTCAACCAGTGATCCACGCATGGGTGTCATTCTCGTCAGCCGCGGCTACGGTGGAAGAATGCTACCGCGATAGGCAGGCTGGCGTCCCCTGCCAGCACGGATCCAGTCGTGCGGGCTTCAATCGTGAGGGCCGGCAGCGTCCCGATCTCTACAGATCGAGCGCGGGCGCCACCTCGAATGACGACTCAGGGTCGGAAGCCAGCGTTGTCACGGGCGCGACGTCCCTGTCTTGGCGGAGCGTCCGCTATCGGCCAGAATCGGACATCGTCCGGTCACCTCATCGCCTACAGAAGCATTCCCCCTGAGGCCTCAATGCGCTGGCCGGTGATCCAACGACCACTTCCCGCCAGCAGCATTGCCACGGCCATGCCGATGTCGTCGGGGCGACCCGTACGTCCCATCGCCGTGTGCTGTGCCACGTAGTGGTTCACGGCGGCATCGTCGCGCACTGCACCGCCGAAGAAGTCGGTCTCGGTGGCGCCAGGGGCTACGGCGTTGACCGCGATGCCCCTCGGTCCCAGCTCGAGCGCGAGATAGCGGGTGGCGGTTTCCAGTGCGCTCTTCATTGCTGCGTACACCAGGCTGCCCGCAGCCACGTGGCGGGTCAGGCTGGTGGAGATGTTGATGATGGCGCCGCCATCGGCCAGCTGCGGCGCCAGCAACTGGGTCAGCAGCAGTGGCGCTTTGAAATGCACGCGGTACAGCAGGTCGATGTCATCGCCGCGGATCTCACCGAACGCCGATGGTGCGTGCAGCCCTGCATTGTTCACCAGCTGTTGGAAGTGCGATGCACCCCAGCGCTGCAATTGTGCCCGCACAGCCGATGCGAAGGTCTCCAGTGATCCAACCGCATCCAGATCCAGCGGCAGCATCGCGGCGCGTACGCCATAGGCTTCGATCTGGCGCAGGGTTTCGGCGGCCTGAACCTGCTGATGCTGGTAGGTAATCATCACGTCGCTACCCTGCCTGGCCAAGTGGAGGGCAATGCTGCGGCCAATGCCGCGGCTGCCGCCGGTAACCAGGGCGATGGTGCGCGGGGTGTGTACGCTGTTCATGGTGGCTTTGTCTCGTGAAACGGAGCGTGACATGCTGCGCCCACGGTGCCGTCCGCACTTGCCCAATTGCACACGATCCTTGCCCGATTTCCCTGCTACCTGTGATCGCCAAGCCCCGCTGCGTGCATTAGCGCTGCAGGCGCAGGCGGTGCTGCGCGCACGCAGCCTGGACGCGGAGCCGCTGCTGGAACTTCTGCCCGGCGCTTGGCTGGCGCGTACAGGATCAACGCGCGCTCCGGCCCCGGCTCTGTACCGTCCCGCGGTGGCGGCGGTGCTACAGGGGGCCAAACAGGTATGGGTGGGCGATGCAGTGCTGGAATATCGCGCCGGCGATGCACTACTCACCCGTCAGCCCGTTCCCGCTCGCGGGATGGCCGCCCGGGGCAACCACCAGACGCATTTTCTGGGGCTGGTGGTGGAGTTGGACACCGTCTTGTTGCGACAGTTGCTGAGCCAGTTGGGCAACCCACCTACAGGCCAAGCGCCTCATCCTGCGCCATTCAGTGTGGTAGCGCTGGATTCACCCGTACTGAGCTGTCTGCTGCGTCTGCTGGAGCTGGCCCTCGACACGCCCGACGCCCAGCGGCTGCTGTGGCCTGCCCTACAGCGTGAGCTGCTGTTTCGTCTGTTGCAGGGTGAAGCAGGGCCAGCACTGCTGGCGATGGCCCAGCCATCTCCCTTGGCACGGCGGATGGCGGGCGCGATTCGTACCCTGCAACGCAGCTTCCGGCAACCGCTTGATGCGGCCGCGCTGGCCAGCCGTGCAGGCATGGGCAGCGCGCTGTTCTATCGGCATTTCCGTGCGGCAACGGGCCTGTCACCGCTGCAGTACCAGAAGCAGCTGCGCCTGATCGAGGCACGTCGCCTGCTGCAGCGGGGCGGCACCAGCATCTCCGCCACCGCGTTCGCCGTGGGCTACGAGAGCCCTTCTCAGTTCAGCCGCGAGTTCAGTCGGCTGTTCGGCCACGCACCGCGCGAGGCTCTCCCGCCGATCGCTCGATGAGTATCAGCCTTGCTCGGCCACTTGGCGCTGCAGCATCGCGATTCCGGCATCCAGCGTAACCGCC
Source organism: Stenotrophomonas sp. 1278 (assembly GCF_029892765.1). Lineage (NCBI taxonomy): Bacteria > Pseudomonadati > Pseudomonadota > Gammaproteobacteria > Lysobacterales > Lysobacteraceae > Stenotrophomonas > Stenotrophomonas sp. 1278. Next base: position 179,092 of record NZ_JARXWD010000004.1, on the reverse strand, counting down.
GGCCGATAGCGAAGCTCGCTGCGTGCACGGCTGTCATCCAGCGTGACCTCCACCGCTGAAGATGCGAACTCCTGGCGGGTCATTGGCGCACGCAGAGGCAGCCGCAGTCTGCGGAACAGGTCATCCAGTCCGATGAAAACACGCAGCAGCGCACGCGGCACCTGTTTTTCAGGCGGTTGTACGCCATAAGCCAGCAACTGAGCGCCAATCAGACGGCGGAACGGCACGGGCGCACCATCGCAGATGTGGTAGACACGGCCGCCCGCACCACGCGTCAAGGCGCAGCAGACCGCTTCAGCCAGGTTGTCCACGTGGGTGGACGAGGTGAGGTAGTGCCCGCCGTCGATCCAGGCGAAGCGGCCGCTGCGTACGGCCTGCAGCAAGTAGGGCATAGCGGTCGTGTTGTCGCGGCCCCAGACAAATCTTGGTCGCAGCACCTTCACTGCGAAATGCGGTGTGGACAGCGCGATCGCCACCCGTTCTGCTTCAGCCTTGCTCGCGCCGTAGATGCCTGCTGCGCGCGCCGGATACTGATGGTCCTCGCGCGCCTGTTGCAAAGGCGCACCGGTGGTCAGTGCCGATTCGCTGCTCAGCACGATCGCCACCGACACACCCGCAGTACGGGCGGCCGTCAGCACGTTGCGGGTGCCTTCCACGTTGGTCTGCCACTGGCTGGGTGAAGCATTTCGGTGGTCGGTGTCGGCGGCCGCGTGGATCAGCGCGGCGCAGCCCTCCATCGCCGCAGCGATGTCGTGGTCCAGCAGATCGCCGTGTACCGGCTGGGCGCCCAGCGCCTGTACCACCGCCGCCGCCTGGGGGCTGCGCACCAGCGCACGCACGTGGTGACCGTCTGCACACAGGCGGCGAATCAGATTGCGGCCCACGTAGCCGCTTCCTCCGGTCAGGAAGAGGGTGGAAGAACTCATCAGGGTTACCTCGGGGGAGAGAACGGGTTCAGCGCGGCGGCGTGTCGATCAACGCGCCAATGTCCTGCAGCAGCTGCTGCCGCTGCGCGGCCGGCCACTGCACGTAGTCCAGCGACTCCAGCAGCTTCATACCCTCCAGCGCGAGGTATGCCAGCAACGCGCTGCGTGGGTGCGTGGCCTGCTGCTGGATCTCGGCCAGGATCTGCGCCTGGTTGTGCTGGATGGGCGCGCGCAGCTGTGGATCCTGGGCCATGGCCGCGCACAGCGCCAAGGCCACCGGCTGGAATGCCTCGGGAAAGGGCTGGGCCGCTGCGGCAATACGACCGCGCAGCAGCGCATCCTGGTTGAACCCCTTGGCCGCCTCGCGGTTGAAGGCGTTGTCGCGGGCCACCGCACGTTCGACCACGGCCTGGATGAGACCGGCCTTGGACTGGAAGTCGTAGACCACCGAGGCCTTGCTGACCCCGGCTTCGGCGGCCACCGCATCCAACGTCAGGCGCGCCGCCCCCACCTGGGCGACAACGCGCTCGGCAGCATCAAGGAGCTGCTGCGGATCAATACTTTTGCGACGGCCCATCACCGGATTCCATATTTAACCATCCGGTCGATTATAAATATGGATGCGATGGTGTAAAGCCCTCTGGGCGGCCTACAGCGCGTCGTAGAGTGCGCCCAGCTGGCGCAGGATCTGCGTGGCCGCCGACAGCTTGGCCTCGGAGTACTGCGCCAGCGCCTGCTGCATCCACTGCTGGATGTTCGCTTCGCGCTGCCGGTGGCGCGCTCGACCGGCAGCCGTCAGCTTCACCCGCACCTTGCGCCGGTCGTCGGTTGCCTCCTGCTTGTCCACGTAGCCAGCACCTACAAGACCTTTCAGCAGCTGGGTCACGGCCGCAGTGGAGGTTTCGGTGCCCTCTGTCTTCAACCTGACGTGCGATGGAGCATCAGCAGGAAGAGCAAGCTCCGCGTGAGCGTGGGCAACTGCTGCAGCAGGCGATCATTTCGGGGAACGCCTACTTCGACGAGAGCGGCTCGACGGATATCGAGCGGCGCCGCAAGACGGCGCTGTTGTATCGGGCAACGCTGGAAATCAAGCTCTGAACGGTCATCGACGATCGGCGCGACCACGAGACCAAGGAGATGGCCTGACCTGCGCAATGTCTGCATTCGGACAGATCGGTCGTTCACCTCCCGCAGGGGGCCCGGGTGTCCGCCACGACCAAGCCTGAAAAGGCCGCAATCACCCTCGCATCAACCTACACAACGGTTCCATGGGATGATGCGGTGCCCACCGGACGAGCGACCATGCAGAAGCTGACGGACCCCAATCTGCTGGACGACATCGCCGAGATTGGTCGAATCCAGGCCGTGCCGCGAATCCTGGAGACCGTCGCCCACATCACGGGCTCACGATTCACGGCTATTGCCCGCGTGACCCAGACAACCTGGACCGCGTGCGCCACCTTCGACACCCTGGGGTTCGGGCTGGTTCCCGGTGGCCAACTGGTGCTTGAGACCACCATCTGTGACGAGATCAGGCAGTCGGCGACGTCAGTTGTATTTGCGCATGCAAGCGAGCACCCGATTTACTCCCGGCATCACACGCCACGGATCTACGGACTTGAGAGCTACGCGTCCGTTCCCATCCATCGGCCAGACGGCAGCTTCTTCGGCACGCTCTGCGCGATTGATTCGGCACCGGCCAACTTCGACGTAGCCCACGTCCAACGCTCCATGGAACTGCTGGCCGACCTGGTAGGAAGTTACCTCGACAAGGAAGATCGCCTTGTGCGAGCGGAAACGGCGCTCTCCGACGCGCATCGTGTCGCCGACCTGCGCGACCAGTTCATTGCCGTGCTGGGTCATGACCTGCGCAGTCCGCTGCAGGCCATCAGCATCGCCGCAGATTCGCTGGCATGTGAGGCGGGCACTGAGCGCCAGCAACGGATGCTCGCGCACATCACCTCCGGCGTTGCCAGAATGGACGGACTGATCAACGACGTGCTTGATTTCGCCAGGGGACGTCTGGGCGGCGGCATTCCCATGGCGCTGCAGCTGACAAGCACGCTGGAAGAAGACCTGAAACGGGTTGTGGAAGAGGTGGCAATCGCCACCGGCCGCCAGGACATCAAGGTCCACATACAGATAGACGACGACGTGGTCTGCGACCCGAGCAGATTGGCACAGCTCCTGGCCAACCTGCTCACCAATGCAGCGGTACACGGAGAGCGCTCGTCCCCGATTACGCTGACCGTCCACTCCGAGCCGGAAATGCTCACGCTCGACGTACACAACGAGGGGCACATTCCATCAGCGAGGTTGGACGCGATTTTCAGCCCATTCTCACGTGAAAAGAGTGAGCGTCCGCGGCCGGGTCTCGGCCTTGGCATCTACATTGCGTCGGAGATCGCGCGGTCCCATGGCGGCACGTTGGAGGTGGAGTCCAGTGCGGCCGCCGGCACCTTGTTCACGTTCAAGATGCCCAGGCTGGAGCTTCCGTAGCGGTCTGCCGCGACCACGTCCGCAGCCTTCAACCGGGTTTCATTTGCGGGCGTGTCGCGCGTCTTTTTCATCCACGTCCTTCGCAGCCGCGCGACTCTGCGCGAACTCCGGGAACGTATCTTCGATCGAGTCCTTGTCCGGCAGCACGTAGAACACGCCGCCTTTCTCGAACGTGGGATGCACGATCTGCTCGTAGAACCCGGGCGAGACATTGATGCAGCCGTGGGTGACACGGTTGTCGTCCGGCGTGGCCGATGCCAGTCGTTCGCTGCGCTTCTCTTTCGGGGTGCCCGGGGGAAGCGGGTGCATCGAGACGGCGGAATCGTAGTCCACCCACAGCACGCGTCCGGCGTCCTCGGATGGGCCATAGGCGCCAATGAAACGACCAGCCGGGGTGGTGCGGTCGTGGCCGGGAATCGCGCTCAATGCGAGCTTGGCGACGCCGGGTGCCGAGTGATCGCCGATGGCCGAACCAAACAGCGCTGGCGCTGCGCCGCGCAGCTTGCCGTCACCGCCGAAGACCAGGACCTGCGCAGCCGCCTTGTCCATGATCGCGAACGGATAGCCCTGGTTGTCCTTGCTGGCCACGACCCAGCCGGCCAGTTCAATCACCGTATCGGACACTTCCTGGCCCTGCGGAAGTTCATCGGCGGCGGTCGCCGTTTCCGTGGGTGCGTCCTTGGCTTCCTTGGCGTTCCTGGCGCTGGCTGCGCCGGTTCCTGCCAGTGCCAGCGCGATGGCCAGCGTGGCCGATACGGCCCGGCGTGCAGGGAGTGAGTACGTACGAATGGGACGGCTCCTTCGGATGACGACCGAGAGGCTGAAAGACACCAGTGGCCGGTGAAGGCCACTGGTGTCTGGTTCAAGCGTTCATCAAAGTGGGTGGAGAGCGGTTACCCGCGCGGCTTGCGGCCGGGGACCCTTTCGAGCTGCTGCACGCGGCCTTCGATCTGATCCAGACGCTGGTTGGCCTGCTGTGCAGACTGGTTGGCCGATTCGGCGCTCTGCGCCGCGCCCTGCACCTTCACGTCGAGCTGGTCGAGACGCGAGTTGATCGTTGCAAATTCGTCTTTGTAGGTGGCGCAAGCACCGAGGCTTACGGTAGCAACGATGGCTACGGTGACGGCACGTGCCGCGTTGATTTGCTGCTTGGTCAGGAACATTCCACTCCCTCCTTCGTCTGGGGAGTCTGGAATATAGCGGCGTTTGTTCCCGCCGCTGCGAAGTGCTTTCAGCTGCAGTTGGAAGACGTGGATGACCTGTGAAGGTCGCGCAATCAGCAATCCTTAACAAGCGGGAACAAGCGAGCTCTGCTGCATCGGTTGATGTCCTTGTGCCACTTCAATCTCTCCAATTCATCAGCCTGAAGCCGACTCATGTCGTTCCTCTCAATGGGCGCAGATGAGCGTGGCGCACAACATCGACGCGCGCACCGCGCTTCCGTGCGTGCAGTCCTCTCGTGCGATCCATGACCGAAGCAGCTTGGCAGGTCGGCGTGCATCCAGCGAGCTACTACACGGCGCATCGAGAGTTCCCTGAACAGGAACCTCATTCATGTACCGGTCAGTTCAATATTCAGGGCCGATTTCATCAACAAACGGATAATTCACACCTGTCGAACGCCTCTCCTCCCTCCCCTCCCGAGGGGCGTTCGACGAAACCAAAATAATGAAAGGTGTATCCCGATGATCAAGAATTCGCTGCTTGCCCTGGGTCTGTTGGCCGCACTGCCGTTCGCCGCATCGGCTGCCGATGGCCTGTCGTACAACTACGTTGAAGGCGGCTACGTGAACACCGATGCCAAGGGCGGCGACGCTGATGGCTGGGGCGTGAAGGGCTCGGTTGCCGTGCATCCGAACTTCCACATCTTCGGTGATTACAGCAAGCAGGAAACCGACACCTTCAAGAACGATGTCGACCAGTGGCGCATCGGTGCCGGCTACAACTACGGCATCGCACCGAACACCGACCTGGTGGCTCGTGTTGCATACCAGAAGTTCGACATGAAGCACGGCCTGGACTTCAACGGCTACTCCACTGAAGTGGGCGTGCGCACCGCGTTCAACCCGTACCTGGAAGGCTATGCGCTGGCCGGTTACGAGGATTACAGCAAGAAGCACGGCATCAACCCGGACGGCGAGTTCTACGGCCGTGTCGGCGCCACCGCCAAGTTCAACCAGAACTGGGGCCTGAGTGGCGAAGTGAAGCTGGCCAAGGCCGGCGACCGCGAGTGGTTCGTGGGCCCGCGCTTCAGCTGGTAACAAACGCCTGTCGTTAGTGCGTGTAACTGGCGTGTGATCTCTCTCCCACACGCCAGCGAAGCCCGGCCTCGTGCCGGGCTTCTCTTTTTCCGGCATCGCTTTGCCACAATGGGGCATGGGCGATCCCTCCACTCCCGCTGGCACCGGCTCGGCCTACCAGGAACACCTGGCGCCTGCGCCGCTGCGTGGCCAGTTCGGCCAGCTCTGGCAGAGCCAGTTGCCTGCTGATGCCAGTGGCAGCATCACCGTGCTGCCCGATGGATGCGTGGACATTCTCTGGCGTGATGGTGCGCTGTTCGTGGTGGGACCGGACCGTACCGCCGCACACCCGCAACTGGCCCCCGGTGCACAGGTGCTGGGCGCGCGGTTCCGGCCTGGGCAGGCATCGTCTGCGCTCGGCATCGACTTGTCCGGCATCGTCGGCCAAGCCGTGCCCCTGATCGAATTCAATACCCGCTGGGCGACTCAGGCTGCGGCCTGGATCGGTGACGCCGCGCCCGACCAGCGCCTGCAGCGCCTGGCTGACAGCCTGCAGCGGAACATGCCGGCGGCCGTGCTGGACGAGCACACACGCCGCGCGCATGCGCTGTTCGCGCACGCTGCCAGAGGCGATGCCAGCATCGACGCACTCGCCGCACATCTGGCGATGAGCCCGCGCACCCTGCGTCGCTTCAGCCAGACGCAGTTCGGTTACGGAGCAAAGTCGCTGGAGCGGATCCTGCGTCTGCAGCGGTTCCTGCGCTGCAGCCAGACCCAACCCGCGCACAGTCTGGCGATGCTGGCCGTGGAGGCGGGCTATGCCGACCAGGCCCACCTCAGCCGCGACGCCCGCGAGCTTGCCGGCCTGACGGCCAGTGCGCTGCGCCAGCAGTGGGGACGTTGATGGCCGTTTCGTTCAAGACCCGGGCCCGACCCTGACCGATGCTGGGCGCTCCAACCACGGAGCCGCACCATGAGCCACGCAGACACCACCGCTGCCGAACGCCGCATCGACAACATCGAATTCAACGTCGCCGATATCGCCCGCAGCAAGCAGTTCTATGGGCAGGTCTTCGGCTGGTCCTTCACCGACTACGGCCCGGCCTATACCGAGTTCGATGACGGCCGCCTCAAAGGTGGCTTTGTCGCCGACGAGGCAGTGACGCCCTCAGGAGGCGCGCTGGTCATCGTGTACTGCGTGGACCTTGCCGACGCGCAGCAGCGCATCCTCGCAGCGGGCGGCGAGATCGTGCAGGCCGTGTTTGCCTTTCCCGGCGGCCGTCGCTTTCATTTCCGCGATCTGGACGGCTACGTGCTGGCGGTATGGAGCGACGCCAGCTGATCCGTCTGCCTCTACAATCCGCCAATGGAAACGCACATCGATGCCTATGTGAGGCAGGCCGACGGCAACTGCATCAAGGTGATGCTGTTCAATGGCCGCTCGCGGGCCTCGCTGCAGGCGCTGGGCTTCACCGCTGGCGATGAAAACACCCTCACCCTGCCGGTCCCCGACGATGCAGCCAAGGCCGCCGTCTTCCTCCGCCTGCGTGATCTCGGCGTCGCCTTCTCGGCGGGCAGGGAGTGGTGCCCGGCGGACGTGTTCGAGCACTTGCGTGACCGTGACCTGCTTACAGGTCCCTACCTCCGGCTTGCGTGGCACACGCCGCAGCAGTTCACCGTGACCCAGGAATAGCCGCAGCACTCGATCACCGACAGCGGGCAGCAGGCACAGGTGCTTGCCGACGAGTGGCTGGCGCCCGTCGGCTGACCACCGCGAACTGAGAACCGCTCCGTCGCCGGCAAGGTCGTTCCGCTATGATCGCCCGCACATTGCCGCAGGCGATGTGCCCGCCTCAAGCCAGCAGGAACCATCGTGAACGCCCAGCCCGCACCCATCACCGCCCTCAACCACACGCTCGACAACGAGCCGCAGCAGATCACCGCGCCGCTGACCCATTCGGCCGCGTTCCTGGTGCTGACGGTGAAGGACGATGCGGCATCGCTGGCGAAAGTGCGCGAGGTGCTGGCCAGCACCGATGACCTGATCAAGAACACCGCCATCCGCGAGATCGAGCGCACCTTCACCTGCAACGTGGCCATCGGCCACCGCGTGTGGGCGCCGCTGGTGGGCAGTACGCCGCCGCGCGAGTTGAAGCCGTTCCAGGAAGTGAAGGGTGCGACCCACACGGCAGTCTCCACGCCGGGCGACCTGCTGTACCACGTCCGTGCACGCACGATGGACCTGATCGTGGCCTTCGAGCGCAACCTGATGATGGCCTTCGGCGATGCGGTGGACGCGGTGGATGACGTGGCCGGTTTCCGCTACTTCGACGGTCGCGACCTGCTTGATTTCGTCGACGGCACGGCCAACCCCGAGGGCCTGTCACTGCCGGAGGCGACCATCGTCGGCGACGAGGATCCCGACCATGCAGGTGGCAGCTACGTGGTGGTGCAGAAGTACCTGCACAACCTCGATGCCTGGCGTGCGCAGAAGACCGAGGCGCAGGAGGCGATCATCGGCCGCACCAAGCACGACAACATCGAGCTGGACGACGCGCCGGCCGACGCGCAGAAGTCGCACAAGACGCTGTGCACCATCGAGGATGCCGACGGCGAGCACGAGATCCTGCGCGACAACATGCCCTTCGCCAATCCGGGGCGCGGCGAGTACGGCACCTACTTCATCGGCTACACGCGCCGGCTGTGGGTGATCGAGAAGATGCTGGAGCGGATGTTCATCGGCAATCCCGCGCCGCTGCACGACCGCATCCTCGATTTCTCCACCGCGACCACCGGCGTCACCTTCTTTGCGCCCTCGCGCAAGGTGCTGGCCGACCTGGGCGACTGATCACGCCGGGTGGGGCAGCCAGGTAGATCCACGCCATGCGTGGATGGATCAACCGGTTGCCCGGAACAGCCACGCATGGCGTGGCTCTACTGCGCCGCCATCTGCCTGTCATCTGCGGCGCCGACCATGACGCGTTGGGATGGACGTGGAGACGTGGGTGATGGCTTCTGCAGGAAACAAGCGCACCTCGCGCCGTGGCTGGCGCCCGTTGGCATGGTTGCTGGGCCTGTTGGCGCTGGGGAGCGCCAGCGTGTCCGCACAGGACGCGCCTGCGCATTGGATGGCCTATGCCGCCTCCGTCAGCGGCGAGTTGCAGCAGCGTCTGCAGCAGGAGCAGGATCCGCACGCGCAGCGCCTGCTGGCCTGGCTGCAGGAGCATCCCGATGCGCCGGCGCCGTTGGTGGTGAGCGTGTGGGTCGCCGGCGATGGCGCCATCTCGAAACTGGAATTCGACAGCCTGGGTGATGCACAGGTCGATGCCGATCTGCGTGCGGCGCTGCAGGCCACGCCGTTGCCGGCGGCGCCGCCGAAGGACATGCGACAGCCACTGCGATTGGGGCTGACCCTTACCCAGTAGATCCACACCATGCGTGGATGCCGGGCATCGGTAGACGCCAACCTTGGTTGGCGCTCACCTGCCGACCAAGGTCGGCATCTACCAAACGCAGCCACGCATGGCGTGGCTCTACTGCGCAGGTACTGCCTGCGGCTCGCGCGCGGCGGCGCGCCACGCCCGCAGCCCGAACAATGCCAAGCCCAGGAAGAACACGTACAACGCAGCAGTCACGTGCAGCGATTTGAACAGATAGGCGCCCACGTAGACCACGTCCACCACGATCCACACCCACCAGCAGGCCGTGTGCCGGCGTGCCTGCCACCATTGCCCGACCAGGCTCAGTGCGGTCAGCATCGCGTCCAGCCACGGCAACGCTGCATCGGTGAAGGTGTGCATGCCGGCGCCAAGCGCCACGCCGCCACACAGGCCGATGGCCAGGTCGCGCAGCAGCTTGCCGCGCGCCAACGGCACGATGCGGATGCTGCCTTCATCGGCGGCGTGCTGGCGCCAGTTGATCCAGCCGTAGACCAGGAAGCCACCAAAGGCGACCTGCAGCAGCGTGTCCGAGTACAGCTTGGCTTCGGCGAACACCGCGCCGTACAGCGCGACCGACAGCAGGCCGACCGGCCACGCGGCCAGCCGTCGCTTTGCCATCAGCCACACCCCGAGGATGCTGAAGAGCGCGGCAGTCCACTCGAGCGCGACGCCGCTCACAGCGCGAACGTCACCGACAGGCGCGCCTGTCGCGGCGCACCCGGGAACAGGTAGTAGTCACCGCCGCTGCTGCCGGTGTCGCGCCAGTAGAAGCGGTTGAACAGGTTGTCCACCGACAGGTTCCAGCTGACCGCACGGTCGTGCAGGCGGTGCTGGAAGCGCAGGCCGGCGTCGAACACCGAGTAGTCCGGTGCGCGCACACCGCCGTCGGCGCGGGCCACGTTGGAGGAGGCATAGCGCCAGCCACCCGTCACATCCAGGCCTTCAACGAACGGCAGCGCGTAGGCCAGGTGCACGCTGGCGCGCACCTTGGGCACGTTCACCAGCTGATGGCCTTCATAGGCCGGGGTGCCGGTATCGCGTGCGCGCGCCTGCAGCACGCTGGCGCTGGCGACGATCTGCAGCGCGTCGGTCAGCTGGCCGTTGGCGGTCAGTTCCAGGCCGGTATGGGTCTGCTGACCCTCTTCGACGAAGGTGTAGCCGACATCGCTGCCGTCGGGCTTTGCGTACTGGTAGGGCTGGGAGGTGCGGAACACGGCCGCGCCCAGGGTGAGGGCGTCCACTGGCACGTACTTCACGCCCACTTCCAGCTGCCGCGACTGCATCGACGGCAGGAAGGTATCGGCGTTGGACGTCCAGAACGGTGCTTCCTGGCCCAGCGAAATGCCGCGCACATAGCTGGCGTAAGCGTTGAGCTGATCGGTGGCCTTCCACACCAGCGCGGTCTGCGGCAGGAAGCGCGACAGGCGGCTGTGGCGCTGCGGCGTGCCGCGCTTGTCGTAGGCGCGCTCGTCCAGGCGCACGAAGCGGCCGCCGGCCAGCCACTGCCAGTCATCGCCGAAGCTCATCCGGTCCAGCGCGAAGAACGCGGTCTGCCGGCTGTCCAGGCGCCGTGCCGATGCACCCGGCATCTTCGGCGAGGGCTCGAACACCGGCACCTGCACGTCGTGGATGTTGCTGGTGCCGACGTACTCGTTGACGCTCGGGCGCTTGTCGATGGTGCGGCGGAAGTAGTCGGCGCCGATGCTCAGCTGGTGGCCGACGCTGCCGGTCTCGAAACTGCCGCGCAGTTCGGCACGGGCTTGCTGGTTGCGGCGGGTGTCATCCGGGCTGCGGTAGTCGTAGATGTCGTAGTCGCCGTTGGGGGCGAAATAGTTGCCCGGCACGCTGCCGTCTGCGCACCCTGCGGTGTAGTAGCAGCCGTAGGCGAAGGCGACGTTGTCATCGATCACCGAGCGGCTGTGGCCGACCGAGATGCGCGACTGCCACGCATCGTTGAAGTCATAGGTGTGCAGCGCGGTGATGTTGGTGCTGGCAATGTCCACCGGCCGCTGCCACGGCTGGTAGCCGAGCAGGCGTTCGCGGTCGACGCCGCGCGGCAGGTCGCGCGCGCCCAGCAGCTGGAAGCCGGACACCGAGCGCTGCGCGCTGGTCTGGTAGTTGGCATCCACTTCCAGCTTGCCGTGTTCGCCGATCAGCCAGTCGGTGGCCAGCGAATAGAAGTTGCGCCGACCGTCGGCATGCTCGACGTAGGAATCACTGGCATCCCAGGCCGCGTTCAGACGCACGCCGAAGCGCGGGGTCAGCCAGTGGCCGACATCCACGGCGGCATAGCGCGAGCCTTCCGAATCGGTGCCCAGGGTGACCGTGCGCACTTCCGCCGGGCGCTTGCCCACGTAGTTGATGATGCCGCCGGGTGCCATCACGCCAGCCGCCAGGCCGGCTTCTCCCTTGAGGATCTGCACTTCCTGGATGTTCTCCAGCGCCAGGCGCTGCTCGCCGGCGATGGACATGCCGTTGAAGCGGTAGCCGGTGGCCGCATCCAGCGCGAAGCCGCGGATGGCGATGTTCTGGTAGTAGCCCACCGGCGCATAGGCATCGCCCAGCGAGGCATCATTGCTGGCCAGCTCGGACAGCGAACGCACCTGGCGGCGGTCGAGGTAGTCGCGCTCCAGCACGTTCACCGAGGCGGGGGTGTCCTTCCACGAGCCGCCGCCGAAGGCGTTGACGCGCGAGGTGTCGGCCTTCGGTTTGCCGGCCTGCACGCGCACCGCCGCCAGTTCGGTGGGCGAGGAGGGCGCATCAACGGCGTCGGTGCCTGCCTCGCTGGCGTACAGCGGCAGGGCGGCGCAGAGGGCGAGGGCGAGCAGGGTGGGGCGCAGGCAGCGGTTCATTCGATTCGTCTTCAGACAACAAGGGAGACGAAGCGACGGCGCGCAGGTGCACCGGCCCATGACGGGGGTGTGGCTGCGGCTCAAAGCTCCCTACGCCGGTGCAAACCGGATCAGGTTCCAAGGGACTCTCTCAGCCTGGCAGATCCAGGCACCCCCGCTTCAGGTGACCATTTCACTACAAATGGTACGGATTTGCGAGCTACCGCCCTTCAGCCGGGGTCAGATCCCTTTCCGCTGGAAAGGGATCTGACCCCGGCTGAAGGGCATCATCGACGCATGGCGTCGATCTACTGAGTACCCCGCGTGTTTGGTGGCTCGCGGCTCACGCGGCGGCGTGCAGGGCCGCCAGCAGGGCCTGGCCGGGGGCCGTGGCGAACCACGCCGGATGCCCGAGCATGAACGGCTGCCAGGCCACATCGGCGTTCGCGGTCGATCCGGTGACGCCCTCGAAATACTCCACTTCGGACAGAGCGAAGTCGAAATGCACCATCGGCAGCAGGTCGGCCAGCAGGTGCACGCGGGTGGGCGACAGCGGCAGTTCCTGGCGATAGCCGTCCAGCAGGGCCAGGGCGATGTCGATGCGAACAGCATCGGTGCCGCGCTCCAGCTGCAGCCAGGCCACCGCGTTGCGTTCGATCGCGGTGGCCAGGTCGAACAGCGCGCTGGTGGGCGAGGCCAGGCCGAAATCGAGCACCGTGGCAATCGTGCCGTCGTCGTTCCACAGCAGGTTGGAGACGTGCCAGTCGTTGTGCGCCCACAGCCGCGGTTCGTCCTGCAGGCGCGCGGCCAGGCCGTGGTGCCACGGCAGCACATCGCGGCGCAGCTGTTCTTCCCAGGGAATGCGCGCCAGGTAGCGGGCCAACCCGGGGCGGTTGCCGAGGTCGGCCTTCAGCACGGTGATCGGGTCATCGGCGCGGATCAGGTCGTCGCGTGCCACCAGCAGATGGGTGCCGCGCTGCGGGGCGTGGTAGCTGGCGGCCGCGCGGTGCAGCGTGGCCAGCACGCGCCCTGCCTGGTGGGCCTGGGCAATGTCGGTCAGTGGTGACCATGACGGCAGCTCGCGATACAGGTCCTTGCCGGCGCCCACCGCATGCAGTTCGTAGGTCCACTGGCCGTGCTCGAGTGCGGTGCGGCCGTCGTTGCTGGCCAGCACCTGCACCACCGGCATGCCGGCAGTTGCCAGATGCGCGATGAATCGGTGTTCTTCTTCCAGGCTTCCAGCGCTGCGCACACTGTGGTGGTGGCGCTTGATGAAGACCGGACCGCCGGTGCCGTCGACGATGGCCGCGGCCGACAACGGACGCGGGCTGTGCCAGCGCAGCGTGCTGTCCGCGCCCAGCTGCGGAAAGTGGCCACGCAGCCAGGTGATCTCCTGCGCGTCGATCGCCGGCCAGTCGGCGACGACCTCGTCGTTGTTGAGGCCCTGCACGCGATGGGGGGAAGAAGTCATGCCACGGCCGCTGGTGAGTAATGGAACATCCAAGGCTGCGCATTCAACGCCATGGACGCCACAGACGCAAACGGGCGGGTCATCGACCCGCCCGTCAGGGACGCCACGTGCGGCCTGTGGCCGACGCGCTTACCAGCCGCGATGGCGGCCGCGGTCGTGGTAGTAGCGGTTGTCATGGCGCTCGCGCTGCCAGCGACGGTCATCGCGGCGGTCGTAGCCATAGCCGCGGTTGTAGCCACGGTCATAACGGCGATCGTAGCGACGGTCATAGCGCCCGTCGTAGCGTCGATCATGGCGGTCGGAGGTGGTCAGGTTGCCGATGGCGCCGCCGGCAACCGCGCCGCCGACGGTGGCAGCCGGGTCGCCGTTGGAGATCAGGTGACCCGCCACGCCGCCGACGACGGCACCGACCACGGTGCGCTTGTCCTTCCTCGACATCGCGCTGGCATCACTGACCACGGCCACGCCGGCAAGAAGTGCCAGGGCCATCGCCAGACCACGGAAGCTGAGTGCGGAAGTGCTGAGCATGTTGGGTTCTCCTGTGAGGTGCATGCCACGGTGGGCAGGGAGGGCGCTGGGCGCCCCGGCTGCCGTAGGGACCACGCTGGTGCCCGGACATTGCCGGAACATTGCGCGCGATCCCCGTGCGGCTTGCGCATTCATCTAGCGTCAGGCGGCATGAAGCGAGGCTGAAAGCGCGGCGGCCGCTCAGCTGCCAGAAAGGAAAAGGGCCGCAGTACGCGGCCCTTCCCCTGGCTTCCCCTGCCTGGCCGGGCTCAGTGGCCCATGGCGCGCTGGGCCTGCTTCACCTGCTCCTGCTGGGCGTCCTGCTGCTGCAGGACATTCGGTGCACCGTGCACCGCACCACTGCTGAGTGCCATGCTCTGCTCGCTGGCCGCACGGGTGTCCACCGCCGCGCGGCAGGCAGCCGGGTCACCGGCGGTGCCCTGCACGGCAAACATGCGCTCGCCGTTGGTGCTGGGCACCACCGAATCAATGCGCTGCATGCCGCTGGCCTGCGCTTCCTTGGTCAGTGCAGCGGCGGCGGCCTCCAGTGCATGGCGGTCCTTGAAGGTGCCTGCCGGCAGGCCTTCCATGCCCTTCACGGCCTGGTTGTACATCGGGTTCTGCGGATGGCGCTCGTCATTGAGCAGCGGGCGCTCGCGCGCGTCCTTGATCGCATCCAGCGTCTTCGGGCCGATGATGCCGTCCACTGCCAGACCGTTGTCCTTCTGCAGCTGGCGCACGGCAGCCTCGGTGTTGCGACCGAACTTCCCATCCTCGACCAGCGGCTTGCCGTCGGCACCCACATACCCCAGGTGGCCCAGCTGTTCCTGCGCCCTGCGCACATCCTCGCCGTGCGCACCCTGCTTATGTACTTCGTTGCTGGCCTGCGGCTTTTCCTGCGGGGACGGCTTCGGCTCGGCGGCGCCCTTGGCCTGCGCCTGCTCGTGCGCCTGGCTGCGGTTTTCCAGCAGATCGCGTGCCTGGTGCAGCGGATCGGAGGCGAACAGCTTCCAGTTGGGGTGGTCCTTTACCTGCTTGAGGTAATCCTCCACCGGCATGGTATGCACGCCCAGCTTGCCGGTGGACTGGCTGATCAGCAGCTTGTCGGTGTTCGGGTCTCGCACCACCATCACGATGTGGTCGATGCCGTTCCAGTGCTCGTGCTTGGTCTTGGCCGTATCCAGGCCGATCACCATGCCTTCCTTCAGCGCACCCGGCTTGAGGATGTCGTCGCGCTTGAGCAGCACGCCGGAGTCCTTGTAGGCGTCATGCACGATACCGCCGGAGCCGGCGAAGCCCAGCTTGATCTTGTCGGCGTCGGCGAACACCGCATGGCCGGCCTTCTGGTTGATCTCATCCTGGGTCTTGTTGAGCATCGTGCCGACCCAGCCGGAGCAGTCGATGTAGCCTTGCTCGACGTTCTTGCCGGTGACACCCTTGCCACGGTAGTACTGGCTGGATTCGATGTTGATCGCGTACTTGACGTTGTCGTACTTCACGCCGGCGTTGTAGGCCGCATCCAGCGAAATGCCGGGTGCATCGGGCTTGGCGGCAGCAGCCGTGGCGGTAGCGGCGATGGCTGCTGCACCGGCGGCGACGGCCGCCTGCGCGGCGGGGGGCACGGTCTGCGTCGGTGCGGCCTGCACCGGCGCCGGACGCGCCTGGGCCTCGGTGATCGGCGCGATGTTCTTTTCCGGGATGCTGATCGCGTCGTACTTGCGGTCGTAGTACTGGGCGAAGGTGCTGGCCAGGTCACGATCATTCATCGTGCGCATCTCCGCGCGCGTATGCCCGGTCAGCGCTTCGACGTCACTGCCGATCTGGCCCATGATGCGAGGGCGCATGTTGATCGGATCGCCGTGGCCGTCGCGCACCACGCCGAACGTGCCGGTGGCGATCGCGGTCTGGATCGAACCGTAGCCGGCCGCACCCTGCTGGTGTGCCAGATACAGGTCAAGGCCGCTCGGCTTGTCATCACCGGACAGGTAGGGATGGCCGGTGCGGTCATGGCGCTTTTCCATGTCCGCCAGGTTGCGCTTGAACATCTCCGCTGCCGCTTCGGTGTTGCGGGTCGGGTCGTACTCGTGGCCGGTCAGGCCGTACTGCCTGGCCGACGACGGCAGGAACTGGAACAGGCCCTTGGCATCGGTCTTGTCGTTGTGCGCGCGCTCGTTGAAGCGGCCACCGGTCTCGATGTGGGCAAAGCGCAGGAAGTCCTCGCTGGCGATGCCCTTGCGCTGTGCAACCTGCTCGATGATGTCGAGAACTTCCTTTTTGCTGTAGTCACGTTGTGCCATGACACTTCCTCTGGGGTTGATGGAGCGGCCTTTGCCGCGATACGCCAACCGGACTCATCCGTGAGTCTTCAACATGTCGGTCAACAGGTGCTGCGGGGTGGTGCGTCTTACTTTTCGACGTAGGCCTTGCGGGCGGCGTCGTAGTGGTACTGGCGCGCGTCGGCCGCACCCAGCGCACGGGTCTGGCCCGGGCCGGAAATGGTGGTGCCGGTGGCGGTGACGGTGATGGTGGGCAGGTCGCTGCCGGCGACGGCGCTGAAGGCCAGTGCGCCCCGGTTGCTGACGCACGGCATCACCTGGCCCTCGTCGCAGGCGGCTGAATTGTCTTCGCCGGTGATCACCGTGCCCGCGCTGGCCCAGACCTGGCCGTCTTCGGACTTCTCGTAGTCCGGGTTGAATACCAGCACGGTGTAGCTTTCGATGCTGGTACCGGTAGCGAAGGTGCTGGTCGGCACCGCCAGCACCAGCTTGCCGGCCGGAGTGCGGTATTCCAGCGGCTTGCGCTTGCTGTCGATGTCCGGCGCGGTGCCATAGGCGCCGACGGTACCGATCCACGGTTCGGCGCCCTTGAACACCCAGGGACGATCCGGCTTGTCGCCGGTCAGGGTGAAGGTGGCCTCGGTCAGGGTGACCTGGCTGTCCGGACCGGCTTCGTCTTCGCCGGGCTTGCCGTACTTCTGCGGTGTGTTCCAGGCAAAGCCGGTGTAATAGCGGGTGCCGGCCAGTTCGAAGGCATGGCCGAACCAGAAGGTGGCGACACTGCCATTGGCTACTTCATACGAAACGGCGCCATCGCCGTCGACGTCGTAGATGAAATACAGCACGCTGCCGGCATCGGGGGGCGTGGCGGTGGCCGTGGTGGCGGGTGTGGCGGAGCTCTGCATCGGGGCAACATCCTGTCGTGGCGCGGTGGCGCCCTGTGGTGACGCGGTCGAAGGCGAGGGGGTGCAGGCACTGGCAAGCAGCGCAACGAGCAGGCCGGCGAACGTCGCACACAGGCGTGGGCGGACACGGGCCAAGCGGGATTCCGGAAGGATCTTCATGCACCTCTCCATGGTTTGCGGGCGTCGGGCAGGAAGGCCAACGCAGAACACGCCCCGCCCTCGATGAGGGGGAACGTCGTGATGAGCCGGTCGATTCCTTCGACCTCGCATAGGAAAACCCATCGACGCGGATGATGGCACAGATGCGACGGTGATCACAGGGGGGAAGAGAGGAGCCTCCCGCCAGAGAACTGCGAACGGTGTCTCAGATCCTGCCGTCGCGCAGGTAGTCGAACAGCTCCGCGTCGCCCTTCAGCCCGAGCTTGAGCATGGCGTCACCCTTCTGGCGGCTGATGGTGCTGACGCTCTTGTGCAGCTGCAGCGAGATTTCCTTGACCGTCATGCCGGTGCCGAGCAGCCGCAGCACCTCCACTTCGCGCGGCGACAACGGCTTGCCGTCACCCTCGCGCATGCGCCAGCTGCCGGCTTCCTCCACCCGCTCGCGCAGGCTGCGGCTGATGTAGGACTGGCCGCGATAGACCGCCTGGATCGCCTGCGGCAGTTCATCCATCGACGAACTCTTGTCGACCAGGCCGAGCACGCCGCTGTCGAGCACCATGCGCAGGATCGCCAGGTTGTTGGAGACGCTGAGCATGAGCACCGGCAGGTCGGGATGGCGGCGGCGGATCATGCCGATCATGGCGAAGCCGTCGGCCTGCGGGCTGCCAGGCATCGAGTAGTCGGTGACCAGCAGGTCGCAGGGCTGGGTCGTCAGCAGGGTCATCAGCGCCTGGGCGTTGTCGGCCTCGCCAACGACGCGGCCAACGCCGCTGGATTCGATGACGGCGCGGGTACCGATGCGGACCACGGGGTGATCGTCTGCGATGATGATGCGCAAGGTCATGCTCTAGTATGGCCACCGGCACGCCGGACCGCGACCGTCGCGGTCCCTGGCAGGACTTCCAGGAGATCGTTGCAGATGCGCAGCTGGGCGGCTCGTGGACTGATCCTGTTGACGACCCTGCTGGCGCTGCCGGCGCTGGCCCAGCCTGCGTCCACGCCGGGGCCGTTGCCGCTCAGCCCCCTGCAGCGCGAGTACCTGGCCGCACATCCTGTTGTCGTTGTTGGACAGTATGACAGTGGCTGGCCTCCTTTTGAGTCGATCCAGGACGGTAAGCAGGTGGGCCTCGGCCCGGACTACCTGACGCTTTCGGCCCGGCAGCTTGGCCTGAAGGTGGAGACGCGCCGTTTTGCGGACTGGCCCTCCGTGCTGGATGCGGCATGTCGCGGCGAGATCGACGTGGTGATGAACATCGCGCTCAGCGCCGAGCGTACCCGTTGCATGGTCTATACCGCCGCCTATGCCGAAGCACCGCTGGCCATGGTCGGACGTCCTCAGGACCTGCGTGCTTCGGAGGCACCTGATCTGGATGGCCTGCGCGTTGTGGTCGAGCAGGACTTCATGACCGGACCGCAGGTGCGTGCGCGGTTCCCAAGGGCACGACAACTTGTCGCAGACGACACGCTGACGGCCTTGCGTATGGTCAGAGACGACAAAGCCGACATTTTCATCGGCAATGCCTACGTGGCGACGGAACTGATCGCCGCCAACGGGTTGAAGGGTGTGGCGTTGCTGCGGCCCAGCGATCTGCCCCCGGAGCAGTTGCATTTCGGTGTGCCCAACAGCAAACAGCCGTTGTCCGAAGCACTGGACCTGGCGCTTGCCGCCGTCAGCGAAGCGCAGCGTGACGCCCTCGCGCAGCGCTGGCTGCCACCGCCGCAGTGGTCGGCGTCGGCGCAGCTGGCATTGAGCCAGGCCGAGAAACGCGTGCTGCAGCAACCCTTGAAGATCGGCTTTGCGCCCAACGCCGCGCCGCTGTCGTTTGCCGACAGGAATGGCAAGCCCAGTGGCCTTACCAACGAATACCTGCAGCGCCTGCTGCAGGCCGGCGCCAATCTACAGGTCGAAAACAGCCATGACTGGTACGAGGTGCGCGAGAAGGCGCGCCGCGGGGAACTGCAGGCGGTGATCGGCATTCCTGCCGATTCGAACTATCTCGGGCCGGAATGGGTGTTCAGCCAGCCCTTCATCACCGTACCCAATGTGATCGTCACCCGCACTGACAGTCCGTCGATGCTGGGTCTGTCGGACCTGGACGGCAAGCGCGTGCTGTTGTCCGATCCCGAGCGCATCCGTGGCTACGTGCAGCATCAGGCACCGTCGGTGAGGATCGTCGCCGCGCGCAGCGCCGAGCAGGCCCTGCAACGCCTGGCAGATGGCGAGGCCGATGCCTACGTGGGCAACCTGGCGCTGGTCGACCAGCTGCTGCGCAACCGCTTCCCGGGGCGCCTGCAACTGGCCGCGCCAGCCGGGTTCAACGACCAGCTGGCGCTGGCGGTGGAGCGCCGCCATGCGGCATTGGCCACCACCTTCGACCGCCTGCTTCTGCAGATGGGGCCGCGCCGGCGCGAGGCCCTGCGCGGCGATTGGTTGTCGGTGGAATACCGCGATGGAGTGGACTGGCGCACCCTGCTGCGCTGGGGCCTTCCCCTGCTGCTGGTGCTGACCACTGCTGTGGCAATGCATGGGCTGGGGCACTGGCGGTTGCGCCGCGAAGTGGCTGGCCGTCGCGAGCTGGAGCAGCGCCTGGCCGAGGTGACCGACAACCTGCCTGCCATCGTCTACCAGGCCCGCCGCGAAGCGGACGGCACCCTGAGCTTCCCCTTCATTGCCGGCGATGTGCAGTCGATGTTCGGCATCAGCCGGCAGCAGGCGGAGTCGGACGGGCAGGCGCTGCTGGCATGCATCGATGCCGACGACCGCGAAAAGGTGCTGCGTGCGATGGAGCTGGCGGCGCGCAATTTCGCCCCGCTGTCCTTCGAGTTCCGTATCCACCGCGACGGAAGCGCGCCCTGCTGGGTGCGCAGCCAGGCGCACCCGTATTCAACCGAAGCGGGTGCGGTGACCTGGAGTGGTTACTGGGTGGACGTGAGCCAGGCGCGCGCGCAGGCCGACGCGCTGGCCGCGGCGAAGGTCGAAGCCGAGCAGGCTGCGGCAGCCAAATCGCGCTTCCTGGCCACCATGAGCCATGAAATCCGCACACCGATGAGCGGTGTGCTGGGCATGCTGGAAGTGCTGGCGCATTCGCCGCTGGACGCCGAACAGCAACGCATCCTCGGCGTGATCGAAGACTCGGCGCAGATGCTGCGGCAGATCCTGGACGACATCCTCGACTATTCGCGGATGGAAGCGGGCGCGCTGCGCCTGGAGCCGGTGCCGCTGCCGGTGCGGCCACTGCTGGAGGGGGTGCATCGACTGTTGTTGCCGCAGGCCACGGCGCGTGGCCTGGACCTGCAGCTGGACATCGACGAACAGCTGGCACAGGCCCATGAGGTGGACGGCGTGCGCCTTCGCCAGATCGTGTTCAACCTGCTCAGCAATGCCATCAAGTTCACCGTGAAGGGCTCGGTGCGGCTGCAGCTGGAAGTGTTGGGGCCTACTGCCGAGGATGGCAGCCAGCCGCTGCGCCTGAGCGTCACCGACACCGGCATCGGCATCGCGCCGGAGCAGCTGCCGACCCTGTTCGAACCCTTCACCCAGGCCGGCGCGTACATCCAGCGCGACCATGGGGGCACCGGGCTGGGCCTGAGCATCTGCCGGCGCCTGGTGCAGAAGATGGACGGCGAACTGAAGCTGGAAAGCACGCTGGGCGAAGGAACGCGGGTTGACGTGCTGCTGTCGCTGGTGGAGGCGCGCAGCGAGGATGTGATCGCGCTGCAGGCCGAGCACCAGCAGATCGCGCTGCTGCCACCTGATCTGCGCCAGGCACGGGTGATGATCATTGAAGACCATCCCACCAACCAGGCGATGATGGCCTGGCGCCTGCAGCAGCTGGGCGTGCCGCATGTGCTGGTCGATGACGGGCAGCAGGCACTGGACCGGCTGGCGGAGGAATCCTTCGATCTGGTCATCACCGACTGCCGCATGCCGGTGCTGGATGGATTTGGTTTCACCCGCCTGCTGCGCGAGCGCGAGGGGCGCAACGGCCAGCCACGGATGCCGGTGCTGGCGCTGACCGCCAGCGTGCTTGACGATGACGCACGCCGCTGCCGCGAAGCCGGCATGGACGACGTGCTGGCCAAGCCGTTGTCGCTGGCGACGCTGCGGCAGGCACTGCTGCGCTGGTTGCCGCGCGCCGAGGGTGCTGAAGATGACCAGGCCGCGGTGGACAGCGACGATGAGCCCGAGGGCGACGAGGGGCTACCCGACCTGGCGACCCTGCAACGGCGCTTCGGTTCGCGCGAGATCGCCCGGCAGCTGCACGACAGCCTGGTCAAGGCCAGCAACGAGGACATCGTGGCCCTGCAGCGCGCGCTGCACGAAGGCGACCGGGTGACGGCCGCGCTGCACCTGCATCGGCAGGCCGGTGCGCTGGGGGCGGTGGGTGCACGCGGCCTGGCCGATCGCGCCAACGCGCTGGTGGAACGGTTGCAGGCCGCGGGCGATGCAGAGGTCGCATCGGCGGTTGCCGACGCCGGGCAGTTCGTGGCGCATCTGCAGCACCAGCTGCAGCGCCTGGCTCACTGAGCCGCGTGCTCCTGCAGGTAAGCGATCACCAGCGCGCGACGCTCGGCGCTCGGGAAGGCGTTGTACATGCGCGTGCCGGGTACCAGATGGGTGGGCGACTGCAGGAAGGTGTCCAGGGTCTGCGCACTCCACACGAAGTCGGCGCGGCGCATGCCCTGCGAATATCCGTAGTCGGGCAGGCTGCCCGCACGGCGGCCGATCACCCCATGCAGATTGGGACCGAAACGATGGATGCCGCCCGCCTTGACGGTGTGGCAGCCGGCACACAGTTCGAACGCCTGTTGCATGGCCTGCTGGCGCGCCTGTTCGGGCGTACTGGGCGCAGCCGGCGGGCGCTGGCACGCACTGGCGACCAGGATCGTGGCAACAACGGGAAGCAGACGATGGGCACGCATGGACGAGCAGGATAACGGGCGCACGCGCCGTGGGGCTGCGACCGGCAGTCGCAGCCCCATCGCCGGTCACATGCCGGAGTAGTTCGGTCCGCCGCCGCCCTGCGGGGTCACCCAGACGATGTTCTGGGTCGGATCCTTGATGTCGCAGGTCTTGCAGTGCACGCAGTTCTGCGCGTTGATCTGCAGCCGCGCATCGTTGCCGTCGCCGACGAATTCGTACACGCCCGCCGGGCAGTAGCGCGCTTCCGGACCGGCGTACTCGGCCAGGTTCACCTTCACCGGGATGCTCGCATCCTTCAGCGTCAGGTGGCTGGGCTGGTTCTCGTCGTGGTTGGTGCTGCTGAGGAACACCGAGCTGAGGCGGTCGAAGGTCAGCACGCCATCGGGCTTGGGATAGGCAATGCGCGTGTGCTTGGATGCCGGCTCCAGGCAGGCGTGGTCCGGGATGCTGTGGCGCAGGGTCCACGGCGGGTTGCGTACGCCCAGCTTCGGCAGCAGCCACTGCTCGATGCCGGTCATCAGCGTGGCCACGGTCTGGCCCTTCTTGAACCACTGCTTGAAGTTCTTGGACAGCTTCAGTTCGTCGTGCAGCCAGCTGGTTTCAAAGGCGGCCGGGTAGGCGCTGAGCTCATCGTGCTGGCGATCGGCCACCAGCGCATCGAAGGCGGCATCGGCGCACAGCATGCCGGTCTTGATCGCAGCATGGCTGCCCTTGATGCGGCTGACGTTGAGGTAGCCGGCTTCGCAGCCGACCAGTGCACCGCCCGGGAACACGGTCTTGGGCAGCGACATCAGGCCGCCCGCAGTGATCGCACGCGCGCCGTAGCCGATGCGGGTGCCGCCTTCCAGATGCTTGCGGATCGACGGATGGGTCTTGAAGCGCTGGAATTCCTCGAACGGGCTCAGCCAGGGGTTCTTGTAGTCCAGGCCGACCACGTAGCCGATGGCGACCTTGCCGCCGTCGGCGTGGTACAGGAAGGCACCGCCGTAGGTGTCGGTATCCAGCGGCCAGCCGGCGGCGTGCACCACCAGGCCCGGCTCATGCTTGGCCGGGTCGATCTGCCACAGTTCCTTGATGCCGATGCCGTAGGCCTGCGGATCCTTGCCTTCGTCCAGCTTGAAACGGCTGATCAGCTGGCGGCCGAGGTGGCCGCGCGCGCCTTCGGCGAACACCGTGTACTTCGCCTGCAGGGCCATGCCGCGTTCGAAGGCCGGGCCGATCGTGCCGTCCTTTTCGATGCCCATGTCGCCGGTAGCCACGCCGATCACCGCGCCGTCATCGCCGTACAGCACTTCGGCGGCGGCGAAGCCGGGGAAGATCGCCACTTCCAGCGCCTCGGCCTGCTGCGCCAGCCAGCGGGTGACCTCGCCCAGGCTGATGATGTAGTTGCCTTCGTTGTGGAAGCACTCGGGCAACAGCGCGTGCGGGGTGGTGCGCGCGCCGGTCTCGCTGAGGAACAGGAACTCGTCGCGGGTGACCTTCTGCTTCAGCGGTGCGCCGCGCTCGGCCCAGTCCGGGAACAGTTCGGTCAGCGCGCGCGGGTCCATCACCGCGCCGGACAGCACGTGCGCGCCCGGTTCGGAGCCCTTTTCCAGCACGCAGACCGACAGTTCACGGCCCGCTTCGATCGCGCGCTGGCGCAGGCGGATCGCGGTGGCCAGGCCGGCCGGGCCGGCACCGACGATCACCACATCGAATTCCATGACTTCACGCGGGG
The DNA here is from genome assembly GCF_029892765.1 of Stenotrophomonas sp. 1278. Taxonomy (NCBI): domain Bacteria; kingdom Pseudomonadati; phylum Pseudomonadota; class Gammaproteobacteria; order Lysobacterales; family Lysobacteraceae; genus Stenotrophomonas; species Stenotrophomonas sp. 1278. The sequence goes on along the minus strand of NZ_JARXWD010000004.1, from coordinate 155,197 downwards.
GCAGGGCGTTGGCTTCAGCACTCATCGATTGCATGACTCGTGGGTAGTGCCGGCATCGGGGCCACCGGCGGTTGCCTGGGAATCGCGCGTGCAGCCACGGGCGAAACGGTTGTTTGAATGTGTCAGGGTACCGGGACGGGCGTGATCGAGCTAGATCGCCGATGTTCACATCGCAATTGCTGCGATGCAGCGTAATGCGCGTGGTCTGGCAGGTGCCAGCCTTGGTTGGCGTGAGCGGAAACACCAGCGCCGACCAAGGTCGGCCTCCACCAGCACACCAACGCCGCCCGGATGGCCGACAATGGCGGCAGTCCCGACTGCGTGTGAGTGCCATGGCTTTGGATCCGTACGACCTGTTCGATGTCCGTTCCCTGCTCAGCGAGGAAGAGCGCGCGGTACAGGAGAGCGTGGCCCGCTTCACCAACGAGCGCGTGCTGCCGATCATCGGTGATGCCTTCGACCAGGCACGGTTCCCGTCGGAACTGGTGCCGGAGATCGCCGCGCTGGGCCTGCTCGGTGCCACGCTGCCGGGTGAGTACGGCGGCGGCGACATGGGGGCGGTGAGTTACGGGCTGATCTGCCAGGAGCTGGAGCGCGGCGATTCGGGCCTGCGCAGCTTCGTGTCGGTGCAGAGCTCGCTGTGCATGTACCCGATCTTTGCTTACGGCAGCGAAGAACAGCGCCGGCAATGGTTGCCGGCGATGGCCCGCGGCGAATTGATCGGCTGCTTCGGCCTGACCGAGGCACATGGCGGTTCCGACCCGGCCAGCATGAAGACCCGCGCGGTGCGCGATGGCAGCGACTGGCGCATCAACGGCAGCAAGATGTGGATCACCAGCGGGCCGGTGGCCGACCTGGCCATCGTCTGGGCACAGACCGAGGACGGCATCCAGGGCTTCGTGCTGGAGAAGGGCATGCCCGGCTTCACCACGCAGGAGATCAAGCACAAGATGAGCTTGCGCGCGTCGTTGACCGGCGCGCTGTTCTTCGACGACGTACGCGTGCCCGACAGCCACCGCCTGCCGAACGTTAAGGGGCTGAAGGGGCCGCTGGGCTGCCTGACCCAGGCGCGTTTCGGCATCAGCTGGGGCCCGATCGGCTCGGCCATCGCCTGCCTGGATGAAGCGCTGGGGTATGCCAAGGAGCGCGTGCTTTTCGGCCGTCCGCTGGCGGCCACGCAGAGCGCGCAGATCAAGCTGGCCGACATGGCCCGACGCATCACCATGGCGCAGCTGCTGGCGTTGCAGCTCGGCCGACTGAAGGAAGCCGGGCAGGTGCAACCGCAGCAGGTCAGCCTGGCCAAGTGGAACAACTGCCGCATGGCGATCGACATCGCCCGCGAATGCCGCGACCTGCTGGGCGGCGCCGGCATCACCACCGAGCACGTGGCGATCCGCCATGCGCTGAACTTGGAATCGGTGATCACCTATGAAGGCACCGAGACCGTGCACCAGCTGGTGATCGGCCGCGAGCTGACCGGCATCAACGCGTTCTGAGCGGGGTGGGGAACAGCCATCCACGCATGGCGTGGATCTACTGAGCGGCTGTTGGGTCCGCCTTGAAGCGAGCCGAGCACCGCAGGGTACCGGTGTGCAGCACCGGCTCGCGGATGGCGGCGCGTTTCTTTGGTTACTTTCTTGATGGCGCACATCCATGTGCGCCACCCTACGGGCCGGCTACGCCGTTCCGCGCTGCTCCTGCAGCGCGGTGCGCGAGCAAAGAAAGTGACAAACGCGAACTACGCCCCGCCGGCAAACCCATGCTGGCGCCACGCCTCGTACATCACCACCGCAACGGTGTTGGACAGGTTGAGGCTGCGATTGTCCGGCCGCATCGGCAGGCGCAGCCGGCGACCATCGGGCAGGGCATCAAGCACGTCCTGCGGCAGGCCACGACTTTCCGGGCCGAACAGGAAGGCATCACCGTCGTCGAACGCCACGCTGTCATAGCGGACGCTGGCACGCGTACTCAGGGCGAACAACCGCTTCGGTGCGATCCGCGCCAGCGCAGTGTCCAGGTCCGGATGCACCTGCAGGCGCGAGTACTCGTGGTAGTCCAGGCCGGCGCGCTTGAGCTGCTTGTCTTCCAGTGCGAAGCCGAGCGGCTCGACCAGGTGCAGCTGCGCGCCGGTGTTGGCGCAGAGCCGGATCACATTGCCCGTGTTGGGCGGGATTTCCGGTTGGAACAGGATCACGTGGAACTGGGGCGCGGCATTCATCGGCGCAGTGTACCTGCGACGGCGGCCGCCTTTACGACGCACGCCCCGCGCGGGGCAGGGCGGACGTCGCTTACGGGCGCAGCAGGACCTGGGCGGTTTCGGCAGCGAAGGCCTGCAGCTGGGCGGCGCTCGGACGCACCTGCAGGGCCGGCAGGTTGACGATCACCTGGTTGGCGACGCTGGTGGCGGCCGCTGCCAGGGTGGCGGCGTAGCGCTGGGCTTCCTGCTCGGCAGCCAGGGCGACACGCTGCTCCAAGCTCGGGCGCACTTCAACCGAGGCCAGGGTGGTGATCGGCAGCGCGGCGGCGACCGGGCTGGCGATGAAGCCGTCGCGCTCGGCCAGCTGGTCGACGCTGGGGCGCACTTCGACAGTGGCCAGGGTCGGGATGCCGCTGGCCTGTTCCCAGGCCTGCTGGACCAGCTGGTCGGCGGCCGGGCGGACCTGCACGGTGGACAGGGTCTTGATGGATTCGGAGGCCTGCACCGACGAAACAACCGCGGTGCCGGCGATCAGGGCGATGGCGATGGCAATGGTCTTGGCGTTCATGACGGGGCCTGTTTAGTGTTGGTGAGCAGTGGTGTGGTAGTAAGGTAGAACACCAGTTCTGGGGATGCAAGCGGAATTTTCGATTTCCTGCTTTTGTTCAGTCTTCAGTCAGCTTTCGTCTGAAGCCCTTCCTGGCGCAGGAAGTACAAAGCAATCCCCGTGCCAACTTTTAGTCGTTGATTCATAAGGGTTTTATGGCTCGCCGAAAGTGTCCGCAGGGCGGACACCTGTCCATTCGGGTGGCTGCGGACACTGTCCGGACGTGAATCACCGCCGTTCGTGACCCGCGAACGGCCAATCACGAAGGCCGATGGGGCCGATCACCCCCAGTGACTGGTGGCCGATACCGGTGGCCGCACGCCCGCGCTAGGATCGGGATTCACCTTCGTGACCAAGGACCCGGATATGTCGCTCACCCTGCGCCCGCGCGCCGCGCTGCTCGCTGTTGCTCTCAGTACTGCTCTCGGCACGCTCGCGCCGACCTACGCGCTGGCGGCCAAGCCGGCCGCGACCAGCAAGGTCGATATCCCGTTCGAGCAGTTCACCCTGCCCAACGGCCTGCGCGTGGTGGTGCATACCGATCGCAAGGCACCGATCGTTGCGGTCAACATCTGGTACCACGTCGGCAGCAAGGACGAGCCCGCCGGTCGCACCGGCTTCGCGCATCTGTTTGAACACCTGATGTTCCAGAGCAGCGAGAACCACGACGGCGAGTACTTCGAACCCTTCAAGCAGGTGGGTGCGACCGGCCAGAACGGCACCACCAATACCGACCGCACCAACTATTTCGAGAACGTGCCGACCACCGCGCTGGACATGGCGCTGTGGATGGAATCGGACCGCATGGGCCATCTGGTGGGCGCGATCGACCAGGCTGCGCTCGACGAACAGCGTGGCGTGGTGCAGAACGAGAAGCGCCAGGGCGAGAACCAGCCCTATGGCCAGGTGTGGGAACAGCTCAACCGCGCGCTGTATCCGGTGGGCCACCCGTACCACCACAGCGTGATCGGCTCGATGAATGATCTCAACGCCGCCTCGCTGGACGACGTCAAGACCTGGTTCCGCACCTGGTACGGCCCGAACAACGCGGTACTGGTGCTGGCCGGTGACATCGACCTGGCCACCGCCAAGGAAAAGGCCGCCAAGTACTTCGGCAGCATCCCGGCCGGCCCGACCATGGCGCAGCCGAAGGTGGATGTGGCCAAGCGGCCGGCCGACACCCGCGAGGTGATGACCGACAAGGTGCCGCAGGCACGCATCTACCGCGCCTGGAACGTGGCGCAGGTCGGCACCACCGACGTCGACCAGCTGCAGCTGCTGGCCTATGTGCTCGGCGGCGCCAAGTCTTCGCGCCTGAGCCAGCGCCTGCAGCACCAGGACAAGCTGGTGGACAACATCAGCGCCGGCGCCTATGCCTCGCAGCTCGGTTCCAACTTCATGGTGATGGCCACGGTGAAGCAGGGCCAGGATCCGGCCAAGGTCGAAAAGATCATCGATGAGGAAATCGAGCGCCTGCTCAAGGAGGGCCCGACCGCCGAAGAACTGGCACGCGCCAAGACCGGCTCGCGCGCGGCGTTCATCCGCGGCATCGAGCGCATCGGCGGCTTCGGTGGCAAGGCCGATGCGCTGGCCGAGTGCACGGTCTACACCGGCGACCCGGGCTGCTTCCGCACCTCGCTGGCCAACATCGACAAGGCCACCGCTGCCGACCTCAAGCGCTTGGGCGCGCAGTGGCTGGACAAGGGCAGCCACACCCTGGTGGTCGAGCCGGGTGAACGCGTGGCGCTGAAGGAAGACCCCTCGCAGGCGCCGAAGCCGTTCAACGTGCCGGCGGTCGACAGCAGGTACAGCACCCTGCCCGAGCAGGTGGACCGCAAGGCCGGCGTGCCGCAGACCCGCGAGTTCCCGCAGCTGAAGTTCCCGGCCCTGCAGCGCGCCACGCTGAAGAACGGCACCCAGGTGGTGCTGGCTGAGCGCCACGAGATTCCGGTGGTGCAGTTCAGCTACCAGTTCCCGGGTGGCTTCACCGCCGACCAGGGCCGCAAGCCGGGCACCGCCAACTTCACCATGAGCCTGATGACCGAAGGCGCCGGCAAGCTCGGCTCGCTGGCCTTCGCCGATGCAGCCGATGCGCTGGGTGCGGATCTCGATGCGTCCGCAGGCCTGGATTCGGTGGATGTGGAACTGTCCGCGCTGAAGGAGAACCTGGTGCCGTCGCTGGCGCTGTATGCCAGCCTGCTGCGCGAGCCGCGCTTCGAGCAGAGCGAGATCGACCGTGTCAAGGCGACCTGGATCGCCGGCATCCAGCAGGAGAAGGTCAACCCGGGTGCGGTAGCGATGCGCGTGCTGCCGCCGCTGCTGTACGGCAAGGGCCACCCGTACGCGATCCCGTTCACCGGCAGCGGTGACGAAGCGGCGATCAGCAGCCTGGGCCGCGAGGACCTGGTCGACTTCCACCGCGACTGGCTGCGCCCGCAGGACGGCACCCTGATCGTGGTTGGCGATACCACCCTGGCCGAGATCGTGCCGCTGCTGGACAAGCAGCTGGGCGACTGGAAGGCCACCGGTGATGCGCCGACGATCAAGGCCACCACCGCCGTGGCGCTGCCGAAGAGCCCGCGCGTGTTCCTGATCGACCAGCCGGGCGCGGTGCAGGCCAACCTGTTCGCCGGCCAGGTCGTGCCGCCGTCCAGCGATGCCAGCTCGACCCGTTTCGACATCGCCAACGGCGTGATCGGTGGTGACTTCACTTCGCGCCTGAACATGAACCTGCGCGAGGACAAGCACTGGTCCTACGGTGCCCGCACCAGCGCCAGCAACACCGTGGGCCAGCGCCCGTGGATGGCGATGGCACCGGTGCAGATCGACAAGACCGGCCCGGCCATGGCGGAAATGCGCAAGGAGATCGCCGAGTTCGCCAACGGCAGCAAGCCGGCGACCGACGCGGAAGTGGCGCGCATCCGCAACATCCAGACGCTGAGCCTGCCCGGCGCCTACGAGACCGCCAGCGCGGTGGCCTCGACCATCGGCACGATCGTGCAGTTCAAGCGTCCGGACGACTACGTGCTGCGCCGTAAGGCCGAGATCGAAGCGATGACCCCGGCACAGGTGCAGCAGGCGGCAGCGGAGATCAAGCCGCAGGCGCTGACCTGGGTGGTGGTGGGCGACCTCAAGCAGACCGAAGCGGCCGTGCGCGCCTTGAACCTGGGCGAAGTGACCGTGATCGATGCCGAAGGCAACCCGGTCAAGAAGTAAGGGATGTGCCTGCCCGCTCCGGCGGGCAGGCCTCTGGTGGTAGTGCCGGGCCGCGCCCGGCGAGCGCGCAGCGCGGCATCTGGACGCCTTCGAAGAACCGCCGGGCATGCCCCGGCGCTACCGCGGCCCTCTCCGGCTATCCCTGATTCAGACGGTTCAGGCACACTCCTGACATTCCCTTCCAGGATCCTGCCCATGCGCGTTCTGCTGCTGTCGTCCCTGTTGCTCACCGTCACCGCCTGCACCTGGGTGCCGATCGAACCGGCCGGCAAGGCGACCCGCGTGCTGCCAGCAGGCCCGGTACCGGCCGGCTGCATCTCCAAGGGCGAAGTAGTGGTGACCGTGAAGAGCAAGGTCGGCTTCTACAACCGCAACCCGCTGCGCGTGCAGGAAGAGCTGGAAACCCTGGCCCGCAACGAGGCCCCGACCACCGGCGCCAACGCCGTGCAGGCCGCTGCGGCCCCTGCCGATGGCAGCCAGCGCTTCGCCGCCTTCCAGTGCCCGCCGCGCTGAATCCTTCACCATACGGCCAAGGCTGAATTCGTAAAGATGCGGTGAAGGCCCGGGGGGTTATAGAATAGCGCCCCCTTTGCCTGAGCCTTGGCGCTAACCTCGATGCTCTTCAAGAATGTCTCGATTGCCGGCCTGGCTCACGTTGATGCGCCGCACACGCTGACGACCAAGGAAATCAACGAACGCCTGCAGCCGACGCTGGATCGCCTTGGTATCCGTACCGACGTCCTCGGCGACATCGCCGGCATCCACGCGCGCCGCCTGTGGGACAACGGCGTCCTGGCGTCCGATGCGGCCACCATGGCTGGCCGCAAGGCGCTGGAAGACGCAGGCATCGATGCGACGCAGGTGGGCCTGTTGATCAACACCTCGGTCAGCCGTGACTACCTGGAGCCGTCCACCGCTTCCATCGTGTCCGGCAACCTCGGTGTCAGCGACGAGTGCATGACCTTCGACGTCGCCAATGCCTGCCTGGCCTTCATCAACGGCATGGACATCGCTGCGCGCATGCTTGAGCGCGGTGAGATCGACTATGCGCTGGTGGTGGATGGCGAGACCGCCAACCTGGTGTACGAAAAGACCCTGGAGCGGATGACCGCGCCGGACGTCACCGCTGACGACTTCCGCAACGAGCTGGCGGCGCTGACCACCGGTTCCGGTGCAGCCGCGATGGTGATGGCCCGTTCGGAGCTGGTGCCCGACGCGCCGCGCTACAAGGGTGGCGTGACCCGCTCGGCCACCGAGTGGAACCAGCTGTGCCTGGGCAACCTGGACCGCATGGTCACCGACACCCGCATGCTGCTGATCGAGGGCATCAAGCTGGCCCAGAAGACCTTCACCGCCGCCAAGATCGCACTGGGCTGGGCCGTGGAAGAGCTGGACCAGTTCGTCATCCACCAGGTCAGCCAGCCGCACACCGCGGCGTTCATCAAGAATTTCGGCATCGACCCGAAGAAGGTCATGACCATCTTCGGCGAGCACGGCAACATCGGTCCGGCCTCGGTGCCGATCGTGCTGAGCAAGCTCAAGCAGCTGGGCAAGCTGAAGAAGGGCGACCGCATCGCGCTTCTGGGCATCGGCTCGGGCCTGAACTGCTCGATGGCCGAAGTGGTCTGGTAAAAAAGTCACCGCTGACCTGCTGCGCGCCGTCCGCACGTGCCAGCCAATCGCTCGCGACGGACAGCGATGATGTTTCCAAGTGTCCAAGGGCCGGTTCTACCGGCCCTTTCTACAGGTGCGATCCGATGTCCCAGCTTCCCGGTTACCCCGCCCACCCGCAGCGTTTCGAGGTCCGCCCCGGCCTGTCGATGAACTATCTCGACGAAGGCCCGCGCGACGGCGAAGTGGTGGTGATGGTGCACGGCAACCCGTCGTGGAGCTATTACTGGCGCACGCTGGTGGCCGGCCTGTCGGACAGGTACCGCTGCATCGTGCCGGACCATATCGGCATGGGCCTGTCGGACAAGCCTGACGACAGCCGCTACGAGTACACGCTGCAGTCGCGGGTGGATGATCTGGATGCGCTGCTGAAGCATCTGGGCATCACCGGCCCGGTGACGCTGGCCGTGCACGACTGGGGCGGCATGATCGGTTTCGGCTGGGCGCTGTCGCACCACGACCAGGTCAAACGCCTGGTGGTGCTCAACACCGCCGCGTTCCCGATGCCGGCGGCCAAGAAGATGCCGTGGCAGATTGCGCTGGGCCGGCACTGGAAGGTCGGCGAGTGGATCATCCGCACCTTCAATGCGTTCTCCTCCGGTGCCTCGTGGCTGGGCGTGGAGCGGAAGATGCCCGCCGATGTGCGCCGCGCCTACGTGTCGCCGTACAACAGCTACGCCAACCGCATCAGCACCATCCGCTTCATGCAGGACATTCCGCTGTCGCCGGCCGACAAGGCGTGGTCACTGCTGGAGCGCGCCGGCAAGGCGCTGCCGTCGTTCGCCGATCGTCCGGCCTTCCTCGGCTGGGGCCTGCGTGATTTCGTGTTCGACCACCACTTCCTGAAGGGCTTCCAGGCGGCGTTGCCGAAGGCGCAGGTGCATGCCTTCGAGGATGCCGGCCACTACGTGCTGGAAGACAAGCATGAAGTGCTGGTGCCGGAGATCCGGGCGTTCCTGGACGCGAACCCGATCTGATCGGTTCCAGGGTCGGATCCCGGTAGTGCCGGCCGCTGGCCGGCAAGCGCGCAATGCGCGCCGGGTTCATGAAGTTGCCGGCCAGCGGCCGGCACTACCACTACGCGGCGATCGGCGCCTGTGGCGAGGGGCTGTTGCCGTTGTCGTCCGGGTGGTCGTCGTCGTTGTCCGCGCCGTCGCGCCAGCGCCAGTCGGCCAGGGTCAGCGGATCCAGCCCATAGGCGATGCGGGCCTTGTCGCACTGCGGGCTGGCCTTGCCGTACTCCCACGATGCATCCACCTCGCGGCACACGCTGGGGCGGTTGGGGTGGATCGTGCAGCGCGAATAGACGCCGATCTGCGCGTCCAGCGCCACGCAGCGCACCGGCTTGGAATGGGTGCCGCGCATGCACAGGCGGTGCGGGTCGAGCACCTCGGTGAGCTGGTGCGGCACGCCGCCGGGGGTGACCTCGTCCGATTCCATCCAGTGGAAGGCCACGCGGTACTGGGTGCAGCAGGCGCCGCAGGTCATGCAGGGATGTTGCATGGGCAAGCCGCCTCGGGCGGCATCGGGAAAGGGACGAGGATGCGGATTTTCCACGCTGGCGGCCGCCGCGCAAGAAATTCCGTAAGCGGCGACAATGAACGGATGAACCGATCCTGCAACATCGCCGCGCGGCTGCCCGAGCTGGCGCGTGAACGCCCCGACCAGATCGCCATCCGCTGCCCCGGGCGGCGCGGCGCCGGCAACGGCATGGCGGCCTACGACGTGACCCTGGATTACCGCCAGCTGGACGCCCGCAGCGATGCGATGGCGGCCGGCCTGGCCGGTTACGGTATCGGCCGCGGGGTGCGCACGGTGGTGATGGTGCGGCCGTCGCCGGAGTTCTTCCTGTTGATGTTCGCCCTGTTCAAGCTGGGCGCGGTGCCGGTGCTGGTCGATCCGGGCATCGACAAGCGCGCGCTGAAGCAGTGCCTGGACGAGGCACAGCCGCAGGCCTTCATCGGCATCCCGCTGGCCCACGTGGCGCGGCTGGCGCTGCGCTGGGCGCCTTCGGCGACCCGCCTGGTGACCGTCGGCCGCCGCCTGGGCTGGGGCGGTACCACGCTGGCCGCGTTGGAGCGTGCCGGCGCCAACAGTGGCCCGATGCTGGCCGACACCGATGGCGAGGACACGGCGGCGATCCTGTTCACCAGCGGCTCCACCGGCGTGCCCAAGGGCGTGGTCTACCGCCACCGCCACTTCGTCGGCCAGATCGAGCTGCTGGGCAGCGCCTTCGGCATGGAGGCGGGCGGGGTGGACCTGCCGACCTTCCCGCCGTTTGCGCTGTTCGATCCGGCGCTGGGCCTGACCTCGGTGATTCCGGACATGGACCCGACCCGGCCGGCCCAGGCCGACCCGGCGCGCCTGCATGACGCCATCCAGCGTTTCGGCGTGACCCAGCTGTTTGGCTCGCCTGCGTTGATGCGGGTGCTGGCGCGGCACGGGCGGCCGTTGCCGACGGTGACCCGGGTGACCTCGGCCGGTGCGCCGGTGCCGCCGGACGTGGTTGCCACCATCCGCAGCCTGCTGCCGGCCGATGCCCAGTTCTGGACACCGTATGGGGCCACCGAGTGCCTGCCGGTGGCGGTGGTCGAGGGGCGCGAGCTGGAGCGTACGCGCGCGGCCACCGAGGGCGGTGCCGGCACCTGCGTCGGCAGCGTGGTCGCACCGAACGAGGTGCGCATCATCGCCATCGACGATGCGCCGCTGCCGGACTGGTCGCAGGCGCGCGTGCTGGCCGTGGGCGAGATCGGTGAGATCACCGTGGCCGGGCCGACCGCCACCGACAGTTATTTCAACCGTCCGCAGGCGACGGCGGCGGCGAAGATCAGCGAAACCCTGGCCGATGGCAGCGTCCGCATCGTGCATCGCATGGGCGATGTCGGCTACTTCGATGCGCAGGGACGGCTGTGGTTCTGTGGCCGCAAGACCCATCGCGTGGAAACCGCCCACGGACCGCTGTACACCGAACAGGTCGAGCCGGTGTTCAACACCGTACCCGGCGTGGCACGCACTGCGCTGGTGGGCGTCGGCGCGGCCGGTGCGCAGGTGCCGGTGCTGTGCGTGGAGCTGCAGCGTGGCCAGTCCGACAGCCCTGCTCTGCGCGAGGCGCTGCATGCCACGGCCGCTGCGCGTCTGCCCGAGATGAAGCTGGAACACGTGCTGATGCATCCGGCATTCCCCGTCGATATCCGTCACAACGCCAAGATCGGCCGCGAGAAGCTCGCCGTCTGGGCCCGCGCCGAACTGGAGAAGCGCGCATGAAGATCCTGGTCACCGGTGGTGGTGGTTTCCTTGGCCAGGCGCTGTGCCGTGGCCTGGTCGAACGTGGCCACCAGGTGCTGGCATTCAACCGCAGCCACTACCCGGAACTGCAGGCGCTGGGCGTGGGCCAGATCCGCGGTGACCTGGCCGATCCGCAGGCGGTGCTGCATGCGGTGGCCGGCGTCGATGCGGTGTTCCACAACGGTGCCAAGGCGGGTGCGTGGGGCAGCTACGACAGCTACCACCAGGCCAACGTGGTCGGCACCGACAACGTCATCGCCGCCTGCCGTGCGCATGGCATCGGCAGGCTGGTCTATACCTCCACGCCCAGCGTGACTCACCGTGCCACGCACCCGGTGGAAGGACTGGGTGCGGACGAAGTGCCGTATGGCGAGGATTTCCAGGCGCCCTACGCGGCGACCAAGGCGATTGCCGAACAGCGCGTGCTGGCGGCCAATGACGCGAGCCTGGCAACCGTGGCGTTGCGTCCGCGGTTGATCTGGGGCCCGGGCGACCAGCAGCTGGTGCCACGCTTGGCCGATCGTGCACGTGCTGGCCGTTTGCGCCTGGTGGGCGACGGCAACAACAAGGTCGATACCACGTACATCGACAACGCCGCGCTGGCGCATTTCCTCGCCTTCCAGGCGCTGGCACCGGGTGCGGCCTGCGCCGGCAAGGCGTACTTCATTTCAAATGGCGAACCGCTGCCGATGCGCGAGCTGGTCAACAAGCTGCTGCAGGCGGTGGGCGCTCCAACCGTGGACAAGGCGATCAGCTTCAAGACGGCGTATCGGATCGGCGCGATCTGCGAGCGGCTGTGGCCGCTGCTGCGCCTGCGTGGCGAGCCGCCGCTGACGCGCTTCCTGGCCGAGCAGCTGTGCACGCCGCACTGGTACAGCATGGAGCCAGCGCGCCGTGATTTCGGCTACGTGCCGCAGGTCAGCATCGAAGAAGGGCTGCGACGGCTGAAGGCCGCATCATGACGGCGGCATCACCGCGCTGAAGCCTTCATTACGCGCAGAGATCGCCATCACCGGTTGCACACCGGCAGATGCGCAGGATGGACACAACGCCACCCACGGCCGACCACCTGCGAGGAGCACCATGCTGCATTACGCCGTCATCTTCTTTGTCATCGCCATCATCGCCGCCGTGCTCGGCTTCTCCGGCATCGCCGGTGCCGCCAGCAATATCGCCTGGATCCTGTTCGTGGTGTTCCTGGTGCTGGCGGTGATCTCGATGTTCCGCAAGCGCACATGACCGCTTGAGCAGTAGTGCCGGCCGCTGGCCGGCAACCTCGATTACCCGGGGTTGCCGACCGGCGGCCGGCACTGCCGAAGCGCGGTCAGCGCACCGCGCTGTGCAATCGGCGATCGGCGTCGTGCCGTTCCATCGCCAGTTCGATCAGGCGCGTGATCAGCGCCGTGTAGCCCACGCCACTGGCGCCCCACAGCTTCGGATACATGCTGATGCGGGTGAAGCCGGGGAGCGTGTTGACCTCGTTGATGACGATCCGACCATCCGCGGTCAGGAACACATCTACGCGCGCCATGCCGGCGCATTCCAGTACCTGGTACGCCTGAAGCGCGATGTCCTGGATACGCGCCTGCGTCGCCGCGTCGATCGCGGCCGGCACCACCACTTCGGCGCCATCTTCGTTGATGTACTTGGTGTCGTAGGCGTAGAACTCGTCGTGCAGCACCACCTCGCCACAGATGCTGGCCTGCGGCTGCTCGTTGCCGAGCACCGCGCATTCGATCTCGCGGCCGACCACGGCCGATTCCACCAGAACCTTGTGGTCGTAGCGCAGCGCAGTCTGCAATGCCTCGGCGAAACCGTCGGCGTCCTTGACCTTGCTCACGCCCACCGATGAGCCCTGGTTGGCCGGCTTCACGAACAGCGGCAGGCCGAGTGCCGCGATCAGGGCATCGACATCGACCGTATCGGCTTCATGGCGGCGGATGCAGACCCACGGCGCCACCTGCAGGCCGGCATCGCGCAGCAGGCGCTTGGTTACATCCTTGTCCATGGCTACCGCCGAACCCAGTACCGGCGAGCCGACGAAGGGCAGGTTGGCCATGCGCAGCAGGCCCTGCAGCGCACCGTCCTCGCCCAGCGGACCGTGCACGATCGGCAGCACCACATCGATCTGCCCCAGCGCGCTGCCCGCATCGGTCGGTTGCAGCTGGGCCTGCTCGGTGCCGGGCAGAACCGCCAGCGCGGTCCCGGAAGGATGCAGGGCGATGCGCGCCGGATCCTCGGCATTGAGCAGGAACGTGTCCGGCTGGCTCAGGTGCCACTGGCCCTGCTTGTCGATGCCGATCAGCACCGGTTCGAAGCGCTCGCGGTCGAGCGCGTCGAGAATGTTCTTCGCCGACTGCAGCGAAACTTCGTGTTCGGAAGACCTGCCACCGAAGATGATGCCAACCCGTGTCCGTGCCATGGAAATGCGATGTCCTGTGCGTTGCGTGGCTCCATAGCATGAACCTTCATCGGCCTTCCGCGTGAGGCACAGATGAACCAGAAATCCCTTCGCACGCGTCAATTGCGCATGCCCTGATCTACCGTGTCGACCAAGGTCGACACCTCCTGAGGTTGCCGGCCAGCGGCCGGCACTACCGCAAATGGCTACCGGAAACCTGTCGAAGGCGGGGTGGTGTGGGTTTGCGGGGTGTGAGCCGCATGGATGCGGCGACCAAGCCCCCAAGGACGGGTTCACGGCGGCCCCGCAGACCCACACCGCCCTGCCTCCCCACAGGACGTCGGCTTTTGATGTTGCCGTTGCGTCTGCGGGTGCCGGGCGGCAGCCCGGCCCAAGCCCCCCACCCACGCAGGTAGAATGCGCACATGGCTCTTTCCCTGCTCAAGTCCCTCAAGCCGGTCGCTGGCCGTGCCCTGCAGATCGCCCTGAACCGCGCGCTGGCGCTGGATCCGGATACCCGCCACGCACTGGCCAGCCTCGACGGTCGCCATATCGACCTGACCCTGGACGCGCCGCCGCTGGCAATGCGCATCAGCGTCGACGGTGACCAGTTGCGTGTCGGCCCGGTGGATGCGCAGGAAGCCGACCTGGCCGTGCGCAGCAGCCTGGCCGGCGTGCTGGCACAGCTGCCGCTGCTGGCGCGTGCCCGCCAGGGCGCTGACAACGGCAAGGGGCGCGTACGCGTGGCCGGCGATGCCGAGCTGGCGCGCCGCCTGCAGCAGCTGGCCAAGGGCTTCGATCCGGACTGGCAGCAGCCGTTCGTCAGCGTGTTCGGCGACGTGCTGGGCGTGCAGGTGGCCAACACCCTGCGCAGCGCCCTGCAGCATGCCCGCCAGGGTGCGATCGACCTCGCCCATAGCGCCGCTGAATTCATCACCGAGGAATCGCGCGACGTGGTGCCACGTGCCGAGCTGGATGCCTTCCACGATGACGTGGACGTGCTGCGCGACGATGTCGAGCGCCTCGGCGCACGCGTGCAGCGCCTGCGGGGTGCCGCATGAAGGCGCTGCTGCGGGCCAGCCGCATCGGCCGGGTGATCCTGCGTTACCGCCTTGACGACCTGCTGCAGGGCACCCCGGCCGAGCGCTGGCTGCGCCTGGCCAAGCCGTTCGTGCCGCGCGCTTCAGCCGACATCGCGGCACAGTCGCGGGGTGCGCGCCTGCGCCTGGCGCTGCAGGACCTGGGGCCGATCTTCGTCAAGTTCGGGCAGATCCTGTCGACCCGCCGCGACCTGGTGCCGCCGGACGTGGCCAATGAGCTGACCCTGCTGCAGGACCGGGTCAAGCCCTTCGACGGCGACGTGGCGCGCCGCATCGTCGAGGAAGCGCTGGGCCTGCCGGTCAGCGAAGCCTTCGCCAGTTTCGATACAGAACCGCTGGCCTCGGCGTCGATCGCGCAGGTGCACGCGGCCACCCTGGCCGACGGCCGCCAGGTGGTGGTCAAAGTGCTGCGCCCGGGCATCGAAAAACAGATCGACGCTGACATCGCCCTGCTCAACTCGTTGGCAACGCTGGTCGAGCGCACCCATCCGCGCGCCGACAAGATCCGCCCGCGCGAAGTGGTGGCCGAGGTGGAGAACACCCTGGCCGCCGAGCTGGACCTGCAGCGCGAAGGCGCCAATGCCAGCGTGCTGCGCCGCTTCTGGGAGAACTCCGACGACCTGTACGTACCGGAAGTGATCTGGAGCCATACCGCCGAGCGTGCACTGACCCTTGAGCGCGTATGGGGCATTCCTTCCGACGACATCGCCGCGCTGGACAAGGCCGGCATCGACCGCAAGGCGCTGGCCGCCAAGGGCGTGCGGGTGTTCTACACCCAGGTGTTCCGCGACAACTTCTTCCATGCCGACGCGCACGCCGGCAACATCTGGGTCGACATCGATCCGATGCGCCGCGACAACCCGCGCTTCATCGCGCTGGACTTCGGCATCATGGGCCAGCTCTCGCAGGAAGATCAGTACTACCTGGCCGAGAATTTCATGGCCATCTTCAACCGCGACTACCGCCGCATCGCCGAACTGCACGTGCAGGCGCGCTGGATGCCCGACAACGTGCGCATCGATGATCTGGAAGCGGCAGTGCGTTCGGTGTGCGAGCCGTACTTCACCCGCCCGCTGTCGCAGATCTCGCTGGCCGAAGTGCTGATGAAGCTGTTCCGCGTGGCCCAGCGCTACCAGCTGACCCTGCAGCCGCAGTTGATCCTGCTGCAGAAGACCCTGCTCAACATCGAGGGCGTCGGCCGCCAGCTGGACCCGCAGATCGATATCTGGGCCGTGGCCAAGCCGGTGCTGGCGAAGATCCTGCGCGAGCGCTACAGCCCGCGTCGCGTGGTGCGCGAGATCGGCAAGCGCCTGCCGGAAATCATGACCCATGCGCCGGACATGCCGCGCCTGGTGCACGCCTGGCTGACCCAGCAGGTGGAAGGTCGCCATGAGCTGGCGATGCGCTCGCGCGATCTGGTTGCGCTGGATGCCAGTGTGCAGCGCCTGCAGAAGCATGCGGTCGGTGCGATCACCGGCGTCGGCCTGCTGGCGATCGCCGCATTGATGTACGTGCTGCAGCCGCCGGGCTGGTACTGGGGCGACGTGCCGGCGTGGAGCTGGGTGTCCGGTGCGGTTGGAGCGTTCGCACTGGCGCGTGCGTGGTGGCGATGATGGATGCGCTGAGCGCGCTCAAACAGGAGCTCGCGCAGTTCGGCAGCGACAACGATGCGTGCGAAACCGAGCGCGGTCGGCGCATGCTCAACATCACCGCCGACACCGGTGAACTGCTGTCGGTGCTGGTGCGTTTCGGCAACGCCCGCCGCGTGCTGGAGATCGGTACGTCCAACGGTTATTCCACGCTGTGGCTGGCCGAAGCGGCGGCCGCGATCGATGGCCAGGTGACCACGCTGGAGCTCGCTGCCGACAAGGTGGCGATGGCCCGCGCGAATTTCGCCCGCAGTGGATTGGGCGAGCGCATCAACCTGGTCCACGGTGATGCCGGTCAGTGGCTGGCGCAGGCCGAGCAGGGCTGCATCGACCTGCTGTTCCTGGATTCGGATCGCGGGCAGTACGCGGGCTGGTGGCCGCAGCTGCGTCGGGTACTGCGCCCCGGCGGCCTGCTGGTGGTCGACAACGCCACCTCGCATGCCGGTGAGATGGCGCCGCTGCGCGCCCTGCTGGCCGCCGATGCGGCGTTCACCACCAGCCTGGTGCCGGTGGGCAATGGCGAACTGCTGGCGCTGCGCAACACCTGACCGGGCGTCACCCCGGTAGCGCGGGTCGCTGGCCTGGTGCGGTAGTGCCGGCCGCTGGCCGGCAACCGCAGTCATCGGGCGACCTCGACGTTGCCGGCCAGCGGCCGGCACTACCCTGTTCAGCGCGTCATCCGGATAATCGCGCGGTGAGTACCGAACCTGACACCCTCGCCGCGGTCGAGACTGAAACCGCGCCCCTGCAGCTGCTGCACCTGGATGAACGGCTGGCCGTGGTCAACAAGCCGGCCGGGCTGATGGTCCATGACAGCAAGCTGGCCCGTGGCGAAGATGATTTCCTCGCCGATCGCCTGCGCGAGCAGCTGGGCCGGCCGATCTTCCTGGTCCATCGCTTGGATCGCGCCACCAGCGGCTGCCTGTTGCTGGCCTTCGACCGTGATACGGCCAGTGCGCTGGGCAAGTCGTTGATGGGCGGCGAGGTGAGCAAGGATTACCTGGCCATCTGCCGCGGCTGGCCGGCCGAGGAGGCCTGGCAGGTCGACCACGATCTGGATGGCGGTCCCGGCAAGCCGGTGAAGAAGCCGGCGGTCACCGACTTCCAGCGCCTGGCTACCGGCGAACTGTCGGTACCGGTGGGCGAGTTCACCAGCTCGCGCTATGCACTGCTGCGCTGCCAGCCGCTGACCGGGCGCTTCCGGCAGATCCGCCGCCATCTCAAGCACCTGTCACATCACCTGATCGGCGATACCAGCCATGGTGATGGCCGGCACAACCGCAACTTCCGCATGCAGGGTGTGCACCGCATGCTGCTGCACGCCGAGCGCCTGCGCTTTCCGCATCCGGATGGTGGCACGGTGGATGTGCGCGCGCCGGTCGACGGTGAATTCCAGAAGGCGTTGGACCTGTTCGGCTGGCACGTTCCGTAGCGGTAGCACCGGGCCATGCCCGGCGGCTTCGTCGATGAAGCGGCCGCGCTTCGCGCTCGCCGGGCATGGCCCGGCGCTACCGTCTTACTTCTTTTCCGGCTCGTTGACGATCGCTTCCAGATCCTTCTGCAGATCGGCGAACAGCGGCTGCATGCGCGTCTGGATCGCCACCATCACGTTCTGCATCAGCGCCGGGGTCTTGTCGAGCAGGCTCTGGCCGGCCGGGCTCTCGTAGAACTCGGCCATGGCCAGCACGTCTTCCTTGCTGAAGGTCTTCTTGTACAGGTCCACGTACATCGGCCGCAGCTGCTGCCACGACAGTGCCTGGCGCAGGGTCTGGCTGGTACGGGCCTGGATGCGCTGCAGCTGTTCCTGCTGCTGGGCGTTGAGCTTGCGCTGTGCGGCGACCTGCTGGAACTGCTGCTGCTGCATCGCTTCGATCTGCGGCAGCATGGTGTCGATCATGCTCTGCGCACGCGAGGCCGACAGCAGGCGGTTGATGTCGCCATCGGTGGGGGCTGCGGCCAGCACCGGCGCGCTTGCTGCGGCCAGCACCAGCAGCAGGGTCGCGCGGCGCAACAGGGAGGGAACGAAGCGGATCATGCGGAGCGTCCTGCAGTACACGGGATGGCAAGCATACCCCCGGCAAAGGCGAAGGCGGCGTGTTCGGTGCCTGATCGGCGGCATACGGGGCGTGATGGCAGCCACGGCAACGCGGCTGCCGCTACAATGCGCGGATGGGCAGTGGACCGGTCATCATCAGCGCGCAGCTTGAAATCCCCGACGGCGAGATCGTCGAGCGTTTCGTGCGTGCCAGTGGTGCCGGCGGCCAGAACGTCAACAAGGTCTCCACCGCGGTGGAACTGCGTTTCGACGTGGCCGGCTCGCCCTCGTTGCCCGAGCCGCTGCGCGAGCGCCTGTTGGCGCGGCGCGACCGGCGCATGACCGGCGAAGGCGTGCTGGTCATCGACGCGCAACGTTTCCGCACCCAGGATCGCAATCGCGAGGATGCGCGCGAGCGGCTGGCGGCCTTCATCCAGGCCGGGCTGAGCGTGCCCAAACCACGCAAGGCCACCAAGCCGACCTTCGGGTCGAAACTGCGTCGTCTGGACGCCAAACGCGGGCGCGCGCAGATCAAGCGCGGGCGCTCATCACGTGACTGGGAGTGATTGCTTGAACAACCCGACGCCGTTGCTGCCGGCCATTCCGCCGAACATGCCGCAGGTCAAGCCCAACCGTTTCCTGCGCTGGCTGGCGCGCTGCACGCTGCGCATGGGCGGCTGGAAAGTGACCGGTACGCTGCCGAACGTTCCCAGGCTGGTCTTCATCATCGCTCCGCATTCGTCCAACTGGGACGGGCTGTGGGGCATGGCCGCCAAGATCGCACTGGGCATGAAAGTGAAAGTGCTGGGCAAGGCCTCGCTGTTCTGGTGGCCACTGGGCCCGCTGCTGCACAAGCTGGGCGTGATCCCGCTGGATCGCAGCTCGCCGCAGGGCACTGTCGGCCAGGCCGTGGACCTGCTGCGCAACAACGAGAAGATGTGGTTCGCCATCACCCCCGAGGGCACCCGCAAGGCCGTGAAGGACTGGAAGGCCGGCTTCCTGAAGATTGCGCGGATGGCCGACGTGCCGATCCTGGCCGCGTATTTCCACTACCCGGAAAAGACCATCGGCATCGGTCCGCTGTTCACGCCGACCGGCGATGATGCCGCAGACATGGCGACCATCCGCGAGTTCTACCGGCCCTGGATCGGCAAGACCCGCGGCACGGTCTGAGCCAGCCGCCGCCGGCAGCGTAGACGCCACGTCCGGCACATGCCGGGCGCCCGTGACAGGAGTAGGGTGGACGGCTGCCATCCCGTACCGTCTGCCCAAGGAGCGTTTTACATGTCGCGTACCGTAGTCCTGGCCGCCGCCATCAGCCTGGCGCTGGCGGCCTGTTCCGGCAAGGAGTCCACCCCCGTGTCCGAAGCCCAGAATGCACCGGCCCAGCAGCCGGCCGAAGCCTCCACCAATCCGCTGCTGACCGCCAGCAGCCTGCCGTTCCAGGCACCGCCGTTCGACAAGATCAAGGACAGCGATTACCTGCCGGCCTTCGAAGAAGGCATGCGCCAGCATCTGGCCGACGTGCGCAAGATCGCCGACAGCGCCGAGCCGGCCACCTTCGACAACACCATCGTGGCGATGGAGCGCAGCGGCGAGACCCTGACCCGCGTGTCGCGCATCTTCTTCGGCCTGGTCCAGGCCGACACCAACGATGCCCGCCAGAAGATCCAGGAAGAAGTGGCGCCGAAGCTGGCCGCGCACCAGGACGAGATCAACCTCGATCCGAAGCTGTTCGCGCGCGTGAAGTCGCTGTACGACCAGCGCGAGACGCTGGGCCTGGATCCGGTGCAGAAGCGCCTGGTCGAGCATTACTACGACGGCCTGGTGCGCGCCGGCGCGCAGCTGTCCGACGCCGACAAGGCGAGCCTGCGCAAGCTCAACGTAGAAGAAACCACGCTGTCCACCCAGTTCCACACCCGCCTGGTGGCTGCAACCGCCGCTGCTGCGGTCGTGGTGGACGACAAGGCCAAGCTGGCCGGCCTGGACGAGGGCGCGGTCAACAATGCCGCCGCCGCCGCCAAGGACCGCAAGCTGGATGGCAAGTTCCTGCTGCCGCTGCAGAACACCACCCAGCAGCCGGTGCTCGGTTCGCTGACCGACCGCGACCAGCGCGCCGCCGTGCTGAAGGCTTCGGAAACCCGTGCCGAGCGTGGCGATGCCAACGACACCCGGCAGACCGTGCAGCGCCTGGCCCAGCTGCGTGCGCAGAAGGCCAAACTGCTCGGCTTCGACACCTTCGCCGACTACCAGCTGGGCGACCAGATGGCCAAGACCCCGGCGGCCGCACTGAAGTTGCTGACCGACACCGTGCCTGCCGCCACCGCCAAGGCGCGTGCCGAAGCCGGTGAGATCCAGAAGGTGATCGACGCCCAGAAGGGTGGTTTCCAGGTGGCCGCCTCGGATTGGGATTTCTACGCCGAGCAGGTGCGCAAGGCCAAGTACGATCTGGACGAGTCGCAGATCAAGCCGTACTTCGAGCTGGACAACGTGCTGCAGAACGGCGTCTTCTACGCCGCCACCCAGCTGTACGGCATCACCTTCAAGCCGCGCACCGACATTCCGACCTACAACCCGGACATGAAGGTGTACGAAGTGTTCGACAAGGACGGCACCTCGCTGGCCCTGTTCTACACCGACTACTTCAAGCGTGACAGCAAGTCCGGTGGCGCCTGGATGGACGTGTTCGTCGAACAGGACGGCCTGACCGGTGCCAAGCCGGTGGTCTACAACGTCTGCAACTTCACCAAGCCGGCCGCCGGCCAGCCTGCGCTGATCAGCTTCGACGACGTCACCACGATGTTCCATGAGTTCGGCCATGCACTGCATGGCATGTTCTCGAACGTGAAGTACCCGTCGATCGCCGGCACCGCCACCTCGCGCGATTTCGTCGAGTTCCCCTCGCAGTTCAACGAACACTGGGCGCTGGACCCGAAGGTGTTCGCCAACTACGCCAAGCACTACAAGACCGGCGAAGCGATGCCGCAGGAACTGGTCGACAAGATCCTCAAGGCGCGCAGCTTCAACCAGGGTTATGCGACCACCGAGTACCTGTCGGCGGCACTGCTCGACCTGGCCTGGCACACGCAGAAGGCCGATGCCCCGCTGCAGGACGTCGGCGCCTTCGAAGCGAGCGCGCTGAAGAAGTTCAAGGTCGACCTGCCGCAGGTGCCGCCGCGTTACCGCACCACCTACTTCGACCACATCTGGGGTGGCGGTTACTCGGCCGGCTACTACGCCTACTTCTGGGCGGAAGTGCTGGACCATGACGCCTACCAGTGGTTCACCGAACACGGTGGCCTGACCGCCGCCAACGGCCAGGAATTCCGCGACAAGATCCTCTCGCGCGGCAACAGCGTGGAGCTGTCGACCCTGTACCGCGATTTCCGCGGCAAGGACCCGTCGGTGGAGCCGCTGCTGAAGTTCCGCGGCTTGAAGTAAGCGCGGCCTGAAGTACGAAAGAAAAAACGGCGGGGGCAACCCCGCCGTTTTTCGTTGTGTCGCTCATCCACGCATGGCGTGGATCCATGTGTCGACCAAGGTCGACACCCACCAAGAGCAGGCCATGCCATTCGGATAGGTCGCGGAAACGTGTCGAAGGAGGGGTGGGTCCGGTTGCGGGGGCGTGAGCGCCATGGATGGCGCGATCGAGCTTACATGGACGTACTTGCAGCGTCCCCCGCAACCGGACCCACCCCGCCATCCCCCAGGAAACCGGCTTTGGCTGTTGAGGTTGCCGGCCAGCGGCCGGCACTACCGGGTGCCGGCCGCAGCCCGGCCATCAGGTCCCTACATGCACCCGGTTCGCCTGCTCGGCCAACCCCAGGTGATCCAGCGCGATATCCAGCGCCAGTACATAGCTCTGCGCGCCGTACCCGGCGGCGATGCCCAGGCGCTGGCCAACACCGGCCGGCAGGCACGGCTCGGCCACGGCGCCATCGTCATGCACTTCCACGTACGCGTTGTGCAGGTAGGGCAGCAGCCGCTGCAGGCGCAGGCTGTCGGCACATGCGCCCGGATCCAGCAGCGTCACCTCGCCACGGCTGTGGTCGGCCACGCGCAGCGCGTCCAGCAGTTCCTGCTCCGAACCGCAGGCGCGGATCGCCACGCTGGTGCCCGCATCGATCGCACGGTGCACCAGTGATTTCAGTACCGGCGCCGGCAGCGGCGCGGCGGTGCGGATCAATGCGCCCGCCGCTTCCGGGCCACGGATGATGAAGATCGACATGGCTCAGCCCTCCCGTGCCAGGCGACGGCTGACGATGGCCAATGACAGCGGATAACCCGCCTGCTGGCTGCGCTGGTCGACCACCACGGCGGCCGGGCCGTGCTGCAGGCGCAGGCGCGCCTCCAGACCGGGCTGGTGCGGCGACTGCAGTTCGATGTACTCCGCCGGCAGACCGTCCAGCGCCGCCTGCAGCGCACCGCCCTCGGCACACCATTGCGCCTCGTCGGCGACGCCGACATCAAGCAGCACCCAGTCCGCGGTGCGCGCCTGCGGCTGGCACAGACACTGGCGCACATCGGCCAGGCTGGCGCAGTCGGTGCACAGCACCGGATGGCCGGACAACTCGGCCGGCAGCAGCGGACGCGGCACCGACGGCGACGCATGCCGGATCACCAGGAGGGTCATACAACACCTTGCGCAAAGCGCCCTGCGGCGCGGTAGGCACACGATGCGCGTGGGGGCCGTAAAGGTGCGATGCCCAGTGCCCGGCCCGGGCGTAAAACCTTCATAACGTCCGGCCGGAATGCACCCGGTGGCTGCCGACCGTTGATCGGCACGGGCATGGAGACCGGCATGATGCGCGGGAACCTCACGCCTGCCCTTGCGGTCTGATGCCCACCCACCACCCGGAGCCTGACATGGATGCTGTAGCCCGTCCGCCGTTCCCAGAGCGCGCGCTCACCTGGCTGAAGAAGGAGGCACTGCCGCTGCTGGTGATGCTGGGCCTGCTCGCTGCCGCCCGCGACACCCTCGCCAACCACTACGTCGTGCCCAGCGGTTCGATGCAGCCGACGCTGCAACCGGGTGACCGGGTGGTGGTGGACATGCGCGCCTACGGCCTGCGCCTGCCGTTCACCAGCCAGGAGCTGCTGGCTACCGGCACGCCGCAGCGGGGTGAGGTGGCGGTGTTCGATTCGCCGGCCGACGGCACCCGCCTGATCAAGCGCGTCGCCGCCGTGGCCGGCGACCACGTGCAGCTGCGCGATGGCCACCTGAGCATCAACGGCCAGCCGCTGCAGATCGCCGACCTGGCCGACACCGAAGCTTTCGGTGAGCGCCGCGCCAGCCTCGATCTGGACAGCGGCGGTGGCCCGGACATCGCGGATCTGCAGGTGCCCGCCGGCAAGGTGCTGGTGCTGGGCGACCATCGTGGCAACAGCTTCGACGGTCGCTTCTTCGGCTTCGTCGATGCGGACAAGATCTATGGCCGCGCAGTGGCGGTGTACTACCGCCGTGGCGACGGCTTCGAGTGGCAGCGGCTGTAAGCTTATCGATATGCCAGAAGTATCAATCATGACTTATTAGGTTATGGATCGACTGGATGGACGGGCCTAGTCTGGGGCCCGCCCCCTCCAATCCGGCCGCCCCCACGGCCCACCGCTCCCATGACTGGCGATACCCCGGCGGCCCTCGCCGACCGTCCCCGTACTGACGACGCTCCCGTCGACACCCGCATCCAGCAGGGGACGCCGGCCTTCCGCCGCACCGCGCTGGCGCTGTTTTTGGCTGGCTTTTCGACCTTCGGCCTGCTGTACACGGTGCAGCCACTGCTGCCCGAGTTCAGTCGCCACTTCGGCGTGTCCGCTGCCGGCAGCGCGATGTCGCTGTCGCTGACCACCGGCACCCTGGCCGTGGCCATGCTGCTGGCGGGCCTGCTGTCCGATGCGGTCGGCCGGCGCCCGCTGATGATCGTTGCGTTGCTGGCCTCGGCCACGCTGTCGCTGTGCACCGCACTGGTCGACGACTGGGCCACCCTGCTGGTGCTGCGCACCTTGCTGGGGCTGGCGTTGAGCGGCGTGCCAGCGGTGGCGATGACCTACCTGGTGGAAGAGATGGACAGCCGCGCGCTGGGCCTGGCGATGGGCCTGTACATCGGCGGCAACGCCATCGGTGGCATGAGCGGGCGCCTGCTGGCCGGCATCATCGCCGACCACTGGGGCTGGCGCTGGGGCATCGGCGTGGTCTCGATCATCGCCATGGCCAGCACCGTGCTGCTGTGGCTGCAGCTGCCGCCGTCGCGTCACTTCCAGGCCAGTCGCAGTGGCCTGCGCCAGCTGCCCGCGCGCTGGCGCACGCTGTTCGCCGATCCCGGCCTGCCGTGGCTGTTCGCCACCTCGTTCGTGCTGATGGGTGTGTTCGTCACCCTCTACAACTACCTCGGCTACCACCTGCTGGCGCCGCCGTACCATCTCAGCCAGACCGTGGTCGGGTTGATCTTCAGCGTGTATCTGGTCGGCACCTTCAGTTCGGCGTGGATGGGCCAGCAGGCCACGCGCCATGGGCGCGGTCGCATCCTGGCGATCTCCTTCGGCCTGATCGCCGCCGGCATCGTGCTGCTGGCGATGCCGTGGCTGCCGGCGATGGCAGTGGGCATCGCGCTGGTGACCTTCGGTTTCTTCGGTGGCCATTCGGTGGCCAGCAGCTGGGTCGGCAGCCGTGCCGGCTCCATGCGTGCGGAAGCGTCGGCGCTGTACCTGTTTGCCTACTACCTGGGCTCGAGCGTGCTGGGCGGCGTGGGTGGTCTGGCCTATGCCGCGTGGGACTGGCTGGGCGTGTGCGCGTTCGCCGCGCTGCTGACCCTGATCGGCGGTGGCATCGTGTGGGCGCTGCAGCAGCGCGCGCCGCAGCCGGTGACCGCCTGACGCCCGCCGGGCATGGCCCGGCGCTACCTGGGTGGGCCAGCGGTAGCGCCGGGCCATGCCCGGCGAGCGCGCAGCGCGGCACCTCACGCTTCCGCAAACGCCCCACGCAGCAGTCCGGCGAAGTTCCGGATCAACGGTGTCACCCCCTCGCGGCGCCACGCCAACTGCACTTCCGAATGCGCGCCGGCATCGGCCAGCGGCACGAAGCGCGCACCTTCCACCCGGATGTGGTCGCACGACGAAGGCAGGATCGCCGCACCCAGTCCCGCAGCGGCCAGGCTGATCAGCGTTGAAGCCTCACCGGCCTCCTGCACGATGCGCGGGGTGAAGCCCGCCGCCGCACACAGCGCGATCATGTGGTCATGGATGCCTGCTCCGGCGCTGCGGCGGAACGCCACGAACGGTTCCTGCGCCAGATCACGCAACGCCAGCGTGCCGCCTTTCGACAGGCGACGCAGGGCAGGGTGGTCGGCATGCACGATCAACGCCAGCGGGTCGACGAACAGGCTGTGCGCCACCAGCTCGGCCGGCAGCGTGCGCTTGCGGATGATGCCCACATCCAGGCTGCCATCGAGCAGCGCATCGATCTGCTGCAGGGTGTTCATCTCGCTCAACTGCAGCCGCACCTGCGGATACTGCTGGCGGTACTGCAGGATCGAACGCGGAATCTGCGGTGACAACGGCGTGGCCCGGGTCAGGCCGATACGCAGCTCACCCTGCTCGCCACGCTGCGCGCGCTGCACTTCATCCACCGCCGATTCCACCTGCTGCACGATACTGCGCGCACGTTCCTGCAGCAGTTCCCCCGCAGCGGTCAGCTGCACACGCCGATGGCTGCGCACGAACAGGCGCGCACCGATCAGTTCCTCCAGCTGCCGGATCTGCTGGCTGAGCGGCGGCTGCGACATCCCCAACCGCTCGGCCGCCTGGCCGAAGTGCAGGGTATCGGCAACGGCAAGGAAGTAGCGCAGGTGGCGAAGTTCGATGGACATGGATGCAGTCTATCCAGCCCGACGCCGGGAATCGTCATCCACGCATGGCGTGGATCAACCGTGTCGACCAAGGTCGACACCCACCAAGAGCAGGCCATGCCGCCCCGCCATCCCACGGAATCCCCGCTGTTGCCTTTGACGTTGCCGTTGCCTCTGCCGTTGCCGTCAATTCGGCAGGTGCAGGGCGCAGCCCTGCCGACAACCCCTCACCGCTCCGAATGCCCGCTCTGGTCGTAATCGCGCGGGCTGAACAGCTCCGGCTGGATCAGCTCGACGAACGCCCGCGCCTGCGCCGACAGCGCCTTGCCGCGCCGCACGATCACCCCGTAACTGCGCTCCGGGAACCAGCGCTTCATCGACCGTGCGGCCAACCGTTCGCGGTCAGCATCGTTCAGGCACAGCGCCGGCACGATGGAAATGCCCATGCCCATCGCCACGTACTGCTTGATCACTTCCCAGCCGCCCACCTCCAGCGCAACGGTGTAGGCGATGCGGTGGCGCTGGAACACCTGGTCTACCAGCCGATAGGTGATCTGCCGTTTCGGCGGCAGCACCAGCGGGTAACGGGCGATGTCGGCCAGTTCCAGCTCGCCACCGCTGGCCAGCGGATGGTCATGCGGGGCGATCAGCACCTGTTCGAAACGGTAGGCCGGCGCATAGCTGAGGTCAGCCGGTACATCGGTCATCGAGCCGATCGCCAGGTCGGCGGCATCCTCGCGCAGCAGGTCGGTGCCGTCGGCGCTGATAGCGTTGTGCAGGGTCAGGCGTACGTCGGGGTAATGCTGGCGAAAGCGTTCGACGATCTTCGGCAGCAGGTACAGGATGGTCGAGCTGTTGGCAGCGATGTTCAGTTCGCCCGCGTCCAGCCCGCGCACCTTGTCGCGGAAGCGCGCCTCCAGGCCGTCCAGGCTCTCCACCAGCGGCTGCGCCATTTCATACAGCAGCTGGCCCTCGCGACTGGGCACCAAGCGCCGGCCGCTGCGCTCGAACAGAGGGACCCCCAGCTCACGCTCCAGCGCCTGCAACTGCAGGCTGATGGCCGGTTGACTGACGAAAAGTGCCTCAGCCGCCCGTGAGACTGAGCCCAGGCGCACCGTCTGGCAGAACGCGCGCAGCGGCTTCAGCCGATCGGATTTGTAGGAAAAACGAGGACTTGGCGGGGTGCGCGTGGTCATGGCGTCACAAGTATTAGCACAAGTTATGTAAAGCATTGCAAAAACTGTTTTGCCAAATACAGGGCTGCGGCCGCACGGTGGAGTCGTTCCCCCACGCTGGAGTTCTGCCATGTCCGCCGTCGCTTCCGCTGTTCCCTCCACCGCCGCCAAGGCCACGCCGGGCATCGCCCTGGCGACCCAGGTGGCGGGCCAGGCCACCGTGCTGCCGGCGCCGTTGCTGGCCCTGCTGGTGTCCCTGCACCGGGCAGTGGAACCCGGCCGGCAGGCGCGGCTGCAGGCCCGTCGCGAGCGCCAGACGTTCTTCGATCAGGGCGGCCTGCCGGACTTCCGCCAGGACACCACCGCGATCCGCAGCGGTGACTGGACCGTGGCGCCGCTGCCGGCCGCGCTGCAGGACCGTCGCGTCGAGATCACCGGCCCGACCGACCCGAAGATGGTCATCAACGCGCTGAACTCCGGCGCCAAGGTGTTCATGGCCGACTTCGAGGATTCGACCTCGCCGACCTGGCGCAACCTGCTGGCCGGTCAGCAGTCGCTGGCCGCTGCGGTGCGCGGCGACCTGCAGTACACCGCACCCAATGGCAAGCATTACGCACTGCGCCCCTACGATGAGCAGGCGGTGCTGATCGTGCGTCCGCGCGGCTGGCACCTGGACGAAAAGCATGTGCGCGTGGATGGCCAGTTCCTCGCCGGCGGCCTGTTCGATGCGGCGGTCTTTGCCTTCCACAATGCGCGCGCGCTGCAGTCCAGGGACCGCGGTCCGTACTTCTACCTGCCGAAGCTGCAGAGCATGGAAGAGGCAGCGCTGTGGGAGACCGCGCTGTCGCACATCGAAGGCATGCTCGGCCTGCCGCACGGGCAGATCAAGGTGACCGTGCTGATCGAAACGCTGCCGGCTGTGTTCGAGATGGATGAGATCCTGCACGCCCTGCGCGATCGCATCGTCGGCCTCAACTGTGGCCGCTGGGATTACATCTTCTCGTACCTGAAGACCTTCCGCCGCCACGCTGACCGCGTGCTGCCCGAGCGTGGCCAGGTGACCATGACCCAGCCGTTCCTGAAGGCGTATTCGGAACTGCTGATCCAGACCTGCCATCGCCGTGGCGCACATGCGATGGGCGGCATGGCCGCGCAGATTCCGATCAACAACGAT
The DNA here is from genome assembly GCF_029892765.1 of Stenotrophomonas sp. 1278. Taxonomy (NCBI): domain Bacteria; kingdom Pseudomonadati; phylum Pseudomonadota; class Gammaproteobacteria; order Lysobacterales; family Lysobacteraceae; genus Stenotrophomonas; species Stenotrophomonas sp. 1278. The sequence continues at coordinate 126,846 of NZ_JARXWD010000004.1, read as the reverse complement.
GCCGCCGCCAACGAGCAGGCGATGGCGCGGGTGCGTGCCGACAAGCTGCGCGAAGTGAGCGCTGGCCACGATGGCACGTGGGTCGCCCATCCGGCGCTGATTCCGGTGGCGATGGCGATCTTCGACGAGCACATGCCCACGCCCAACCAGCACCACGTGCTGCGCCAGGATGTGCGCGTGGGTCGCGATGAACTGATCGCGCGGCCGCCGGGCACGATCACCCGCGCTGGCTTCGAAGGCAATGTCGAAGTCTGCGTGCGCTACCTGGCTGCATGGCTGGATGGCAACGGCTGCGTGCCGATCCACCACCTGATGGAGGATGCGGCCACCGCCGAGATCAGCCGCAGCCAGCTGTGGCAGTGGCTGCATACCCCGGGCCAGCAGCTGGACGACGGCACTGCCATCGATCTGGCGCTGCTCGATACCACCCTGGCGCAGCTGCCGGCGCGCCTCGGCGACACCTCGGCGCTGCCAGGCGGCGGCCGCATCGAAGAAGCCATCACCCTGCTGGCCGAGTTGAGCCGCAGCAACGAACTGACCGACTTCCTGACCCTGCCGGCGTACGCGCGCATCGACTGACCGCTGCATGCCGGTTTTCCCGCCGCTTCCTTCCCCGCTGCATCCGCACGAACCGAACTGGAGATAGACATGAGCACGCTGCCCACTGCCGAACAGATCCAGCACGACTGGGACACCAATCCGCGCTGGGAAGGCATCCAGCGCAACTACAGCGCCGCCGACGTGGTGCGCCTGCGTGGCACCGTCCATATCGAGCATTCGCTGGCCCGGCTGGGCGCGGAAAAGCTGTGGAAGTCGCTGCATGAGCGCGACTTCGTCAACGCGCTCGGCGCGCTGACCGGCAACCAGGCCATGCAGCAGGTGAAGGCCGGGCTGAAGGCGATCTACCTGTCCGGCTGGCAGGTGGCGGCCGATGCCAACCTGGCCGGGCAGATGTACCCGGACCAGTCGTTGTACCCGGCCGATTCGGTGCCGGCGGTGGTCAAGCGCATCAACAACACGCTGCTGCGTGCTGACCAGCTGCACCATGCCGAAGGCAAGGATGACATCGACTTCCTGCAGCCGATCGTGGCCGACGCCGAAGCCGGTTTCGGCGGCGTGCTCAACGCCTTCGAGCTGATGAAGGCGATGATCGAAGCCGGTGCCGCCGGCGTGCACTTCGAAGACCAGCTGGCCTCGGTGAAGAAGTGCGGGCACATGGGTGGCAAGGTGCTGGTGCCGACCCGCGAGGCGATCGAGAAGCTCAACGCCGCGCGCTTGGCCGCCGACGTGCTGGGCGTGCCGACCCTGCTGGTGGCGCGTACCGACGCCGAGGCGGCTGATCTGCTGACCAGCGACATCGATGGCAACGACAAGCCGTTCGCCACCGGCGAGCGCACCGTGGAGGGCTTCTACAAGACCCGCAACGGCCTGGACCAGGCCATCAGCCGCGGCCTGGCCTACGCACCGTATGCCGACCTGGTGTGGTGCGAGACCGGCAAGCCGGACCTGGAATTCGCGCGGAAGTTCGCCGAGGCGATCCATGCGAAGTTCCCCGGCAAGCTGCTGGCCTACAACTGCTCGCCCAGCTTCAACTGGAAGAAGAACCTGGACGACGCCACCATTGCCAGGTTCCAGAAGGAGCTGGGCAGCTACGGCTACAAGTTCCAGTTCATCACCCTGGCCGGTTTCCACGCGCTGAACTACGGCATGTTCAATCTGGCGCACGGCTATGCGCGCCGGCAGATGAGCGCCTTCGTGGAGCTGCAGGAGGCCGAGTTCGAAGCGGCCGAGCGCGGCTTCACCGCGGTCAAGCACCAGCGCGAGGTCGGCACCGGCTACTTCGATGCGGTGACCCAGGCGATCCAGCAGGGGCAGTCCTCGACCACGGCGCTGACCGGTTCGACCGAGGAAGAGCAGTTCCATGGCGAGCGCAGCGAACGGGCTGCGTGATCTGGTCGTGCCGGCCGCTGGCCGGCAACCCTTTGTGTTCCCGCCGTCCTTGATGCTGTCGGCCAGCGGCCGGCGCGACCAGGGCTCGGGCTGATCAGGGTGGCCAGGGAAGGGCCAGACGACGCCGGCAGATCGGGGGATCTGCCGGCGTTGTTGTATCTGCGGCTGCTGCGACAATCGGCGTCGCGGTCACCGCAAGCTATTGATATGGCTTGCTTTCTCCCCGCGGTCAACGGGGGTGAACGGGCAACTCTGCGGCATGCAGAGCGGGGCACCGCATCTTCACAAAACTGAGAAGCGGCGCACAGTTTGATTCACTGATATGCTCCGCGGCTCACCAGGGGACGCTGGCGGCGGGTGCAGGGAATGACCGGCAGGGGTGCGGCCGAGAACATCGACACGACAACCGGTATCGCCAAGGTGGCGATGGCCGAGATCGTGCATGCGCTGCTTTCCGACGAAGAGGTCGCCCTGTTTGCCCGGTTTGCCCAGCCCTGCCGGCTGCAGGCGGGCCAGTGGCTATTCCACCGCGGCCATCGCGGCGAGTGCATGTACATCATCCTCGAAGGCCTGATCGAGCTGGATTTCGGCGAGGACCTGGTGCTCAAGACACTCGGCCGGCATGAGTTCTTCGGTGAGCTCGGCCTGTTGATGGGCGACCACCCGCGCAGCGCCAGCGCGCGGGTGATGGCCGACTGCCACGTGCTGGAGCTGGGACCGGCTGATTTCCATCGCCTGGTCGAGTCCGACCCGGGGCTGGTGGCCTACTTCCTGCGACGCACGATCCTGCGTGTGCTGACCAACGAGCAGGCCCTGATCAGCCAGCTGCGGCGGCGCAACCATGACCTGGAAGCCGCGCTGGACAACCTGTACATCACCACCCACCAGCTGACCCACACGCGTGAGCTGGTGCGCACCGACGAACTGACCGGCCTGCACAACCGCCGTGGCCTGGCCCTGTTCCTGCAGGAATGCCGCACGCAGGAAGAGGGGCCGCCGCAGGCGCTGCTGCTGATCGATTGCGACCGCTTCAAGCAGATCAACGACCGCCACGGCCACCAGGCCGGCGACCGGGTGCTGCAGAGCATGGGCAACATCCTGCGCTCGATGGCCGGCGAACATGACCTGGCCTGCCGCTTGGGCGGCGACGAGTTCTGCCTGATCCTGCGCCGGGCCAATGTCGAGATCGTGCAGCACGCGGCTGAATTCATCCTCAGCGCGGTGCACGGCCTGCTCGAGCGCAGCCATGGCACCCCGCACGTCAGCCTGGCCAGCATCGGTGCCAGCCTGCTGGCCCCTGACGCGGACTGGAGCGAGTGGTACGCTCGCGCCGATCGTGCGCTGTACCAAGCCAAGCGCGCAGGCGGCAACTGCCTGCGGTGGGCCAATGGCCCGGATGGACACTGAGCGGAGATCCTGGCGATGAATGGCGACAACGGAACGTCGGCCCCGCATAACGCCCAGCTGCGGGCGCTGCTGTTCACCGACCTGTGTGATTCGCTGCAACTGGTGGAGCGTATCGGCGATGTCGCCGCAGCCGAATTCTTCCAGCAGCATGACCGCCTGGTGCTGGGGCTGCAGCAGCACTGGAACGGCCAGCTGATCGACCGGTCCGATGGATTGTTCGTTCTTTTCGAGCGTCCCATCGATGGCATCGGTTTCGCCATTTCCTACCAGAACGCGGTCGACGCGATGGGCCACGAGCGCGGCATCGTGCTGCGTGCGCGTGCCGGCCTGCACGTGGGCGATGTGCTGTTGTGGGACAACAGTGCCGAGGCCGTTGCCCACGGCGCAAAGCCGGTGGAGGTCGAGGGTCTGGCCAAGCCGATGGCCGCGCGTTTGATGCAGCTGGCGTGGCCTGGGCAGGTGCTGCTGTCCTCAGCGGCCGAACAGATGGCGCGGCGGGCCGGCAGCGAGCTGCCCTGGACTGCGGACGAACTGCGTTGGAAGGACCATGGGCTCTGGCGGTTCAAGGGCATCGGCGAACGCCAGCAGGTGTTCGAAGTCGGCATCCGTGGCCGCGCGCCGCTGCGCCGGCCGCGTTCGGGGGACAAGGCCTGGCGTGATCTGCCGCTGTGGCGTCGTCCCGCCGCGCTGTTCACCGAGGCGACACTGGCGGTGGTGCTGGCCGTGGTGATGTGGACGCTGCTGCGGCCGGCGCCGGCGATCGCGTTCGCCGAGCGCGACTGGGTGATCCTGGCGGCGGTCAGCAACAGCACGGCCTACCCGCAGCTGGATTCCAGCCTGGAACAGGCGCTCTACATCAGCCTGGGCCAGTCGCGCTTCGTCAACATCCTCAGTGAACTGAAGGTGCGTGACACCCTGCAGCTGATGCAGCGCCCGGCCAATGCACGGCTGGACCGCGCACTGGCGATCGAGGTTGCGCTGCGCGATGGCGCGCGTGCGGTGCTGATGCCCACCGTGCTTGAGCTCAACGGCAAGGTACGGGTGGGCGTGGAGGTCGTGGACCCACGCACTGGGCAGACGGTGTACACGCATTTCGCCGATGGCAATGGCCTGGATTCGATCCTGGCCTCCACCGACACCGTGGTGAAGGCGCTGCGCAGCGACCTGGGTGAGGCGCTGCACGATGTCAGCCGCGAGCAGAAACCCCTGCCCACGGTGGCTACCGCCAATCTCGATGCATTGCATGCCTACGCCAAAGGCAGCGATGCGCTGGCGCAGGAGCGTTTCGATGAAGCGCTGCTGTTCTTCCAGCAGGCGACCCGCCTGGATCCCCAGTTCACCTTTGCCTACATCGGGCAGATGCGGCTGCAGTACGCCATGGGCAACGTGTCGGCGGCCGGCGAACTGTACCGCCAGGCGGTGTCGGGGCGCACGCGGTTGAGTGCGCGCGACCAGCTGTATCTGGACGCCTGGGGGGCAGACTTCAGTGGCGCTCCCCCGCAGCGCAGTGCGGAAAAGTGGCGGATGCTGACCCAGCTGTATCCAGATGATCCGGCCGGCTGGATGAATCACGCCATGGCCCTGTTTGCCTATGGCGACTATGACGGCGCGCTTGCCGACATGATGCCGCTGCTGGAACGCCATCAGACACACCGTGCGCTGGTGCTGTCCTTTGTTGGCCGCACCCAGCTTGCGCGTGGCGAGGTCAAGGCCGCCGTCGCTGCGTTCAAGGAAGCAGGCGCGCTGCCGAACTGGCACGGCGACATGCTGGAGGCGGTCGCGCTGCTGCTGGATGGCGAGGCACAGAAGGCGCACGAGCGCAGTGAAGCCATCACCTCGCGCGGGCTCGGCGCGCGGATGGAGTACAGCGGCCTGCTCGCCCTGCAGGGCCGGGCCAATGATGCGGCCGCTGAGATGACCCAGGCCGTAGCGCAGTGTGGCGAAGTGCCGGAGCTGTGCGACATCCTGGCCCTGCAGTCGCTGGCGTGGACTGCACAGGCCGGCGGCAGCGGGTCCCGGCTGCAGTACGCACGGTTGCTGGACCGCACCCTGGCGGCGGTCGATGAGGGTGTCGGCGCTGCGCCGCGTCATCGCGCTTTCATTGCGCTGTCGGTGGCCTACCACCTGCAGCGCGCCGGGCTGGACGCCGAGCTGCGCTCGCGCCGGCCGGCACTGCAGGCGTTGGTTGAACGCAGTACCGACCCGCGGCTGCAGGAACTGTGGTTGCTGCTTCGCGCGCGCGGCGAGCTGGATGCCGGGAATGCGGAGGCCGCTTCGGCACTGCTGAAGCCACTGGCCAACGGCACGCTGTACCAGTGGCATGTACTGCAGCTGGATATCGATCGCGCCCTCGGCCGCGATCAGGCGGTGCAGCGCCGGGAACGCTGGTTGCGCCAGCGCACCGGCCTGGCCTTCGCCGAAGACGCCGGTGCTCTGGTCCTGCTGCCATTGAATGTGGCCGATGCGCGCCGGCTGGCCGATGCGGCCAGCGCGCAGCAGGCAGGAATACCCTGAGGGCGGATCAGTCCTGCAGCCCCTTCAGGCCGCTTTCGAACATGAAGGGCACCTTGAACGGTCCGGTCACGGCCAAGCGCTCGCTCAACAGCGTCGCCGCCCGGGCAAACTCTTCCTTGCCGCCCAGCGAGTCCAGCGGCGTGTTGCACGCACCCACGCTGTCAGCATCTGCGCCCAGCGCAATCAGTGCCTTGGCCGGGTCGGCAGCGAAGGCGCTGCGGAAGGCATCGTCGCTGGACAGCTGCTTGAGCAGGGTCTGGACCACTTCGGGGGAGAGAGGAGAACGGGACATGGTTCACTACCGGCAGGGAGGGGAAAAAAACAGTATCGGCTGCGCGCAGGGGGAATTGATGGTGAGTATCCGGCACCACGCTATGATCGCCGGCCTACCATGCTCCGGGATGCGCATCGAATGAACTTCCGTCGCTGCAGGACGATGATCGTCGAACCGCTGGAGCGGGCGCATTTCGACCTGGATGCGCTGCTTGCCGGCGGCAGTGGCGTGGGCTTCGAACGATCCCTGCAGGTGCGGGCAGCGCATCTGCCGACGCCGCGCACGGTTGATGCGGTCAGCTGCCTGTGGCTGCTCCAGTGCAGCGCGGAGCAGTGGCAGCCGCTACCGGCAGAGCCGAAGGCACGTCAACGCGTGCTGGCGTTGCTGGAGCAGGGGCTGCTGGTCAGCGACGATCCGGTGCATGCCGAGGCAGCAGCAGTCGAACAGCAGGTACGTGACAGCCAGTGGTGGCCGCTGTCGGCGTTGCACTACCAGCACTCGCGCTGGGACGGTGTGGACAGTGTCGGCGACATGGAACGCAGCCAGTTGATGACCGCGCAGGACCTGGTGCGCAGCTTCGGCCCGCCGCCCGCCGAAGCACCGGTCCGCCGGCCCGGCGCACGGTCCTTGCCACGCTGTGACGAGGACCCGATGCAGGCGCAGCTGCAGGCACGTGCAACTTGCCGCAACTTCGACGCTGCACGCGCCATGCCGTTGCCGATGCTGGCCCGGCTGCTGCAGCAGGTGCTGATGGCACAGGCGCAGGTGGAAACCGAACCCGGTGTGCGCTTCCTGAAGAAGAACATTCCGTCTGCCGGCAGTCTGCATCCAGTGGAAGCGTATGTGGTGGCGCGCAATGTGGAGGGATTGCCGTCGGGCCTCTACCACTACCATGCCACCGCACACGAACTGGGCACCATGCCAGTGCAGCCCGGCGACCTGGACAGCTTCTGCCAGCGCCTGCTGGCCGGGCAGCATTGGTTCGCCAACGCACCGGTGCAGCTGATCCTGGCGTGCCGCTTCGAGCGCATGTTCTGGAAGTATCGCGGCCACGCCAAGGCCTACCGCGCGATCACCCTGGATGTCGGCCATGTGTCGCAAGCGATCTACAGCGCGGCAACCGCGCAGGGGTTGGGCGCATTCGTCACCGCAGCGATCAACGAGGCCGAGGCCGAGCGGGCACTGGGCCTGCAGCCGATGGCCGAAGGCGTACTGGCGGTCTGTGGCGTTGGCTGGCGTGCAGCCGAGCGGGTGACGGCCGAACTTGATCCGCTTGGCCAGGTGTGGCCGGCCGCGCGTTGATCGACAACGCGCGGCCCACCCCCATCACGCTGCTTCGAAATCCACCAGCACCGCGCCGTCGCCCACCTGGTCGCCGGCCTTGGCCCGGTAGCCCTTCACCGTGCCATCGGCCGGTGCCTGCAGGGTGTGCTCCATCTTCATCGCTTCCAGCACCACCAGCGGCGTGCCGCGCTTGACCTGCGTGCCCGCCGCCACCAGCGTTGCGACGATCCTGCCGGGCATCGGTGCCAGCAGGCTGCCGGCATCGGCGCTGGCCTGCTCGGATTCGCCCACCGGGTCGTGCAGGGTGAAGCGGTGCTGGCCATCGCTGGCGAACAGGTACAGCTGATCGCCGTCGCGCTGCAGCTGCAGCCGCCAACGACGCTCGTCCAGCTGCACCGACAGGGTCTGGCCATCGGCATGGCCAACCACCTGTTTCGGCGCGGCGTCACCGCACTGCACGCGCCAGCCATCGGCAGTGGTCCAGACCTTCAACGTGCGTGCCCGCTCTGCCTGCTGCAGCGGCACCGAGCGCGCGGCAGGCACGCCCAGCCGCCAGCCATCCTGTGCCTGCCACGGTGAATGCGGGTCGCGTGCATCGGCGGCAGCGGCAGGTGTGCTTGCTACGGCGGCGATCGCTGCCAGTTCCCACAGCGCCTGCTCACCGTCACCGGTGACCGCCAGTGCGGCCTGCTCGCGCTCGATCAGCGCGGTATCCAGCTTGGCGTTGGCGAACGAATCGGTCTGCACCAGGCGCCGCAGGAAACCGGCATTGGTGGTCACGCCCACCACCTGGCAGTCGGCCAGGGCCTGGCTCATGCGCCGCAGCGCGGCGTCGCGGTCCACGTCCCAGACGATCAGCTTGGCGATCATCGGGTCGTAGTACGGGGTGATGCTGTCGCCTTCTTCCACACCACTGTCCACCCGCACGTTGGCCGACGGGGTCGGCAGGCGCAGGCGGCGCAGGGTGCCGGTGGAGGGCAGGAAGCCGCGGTCGGCATCTTCGGCATACAGGCGCGCTTCGAGAGCGTGGCCGTGGATGGCCAGTTCGTCCTGGCGCTTGGGCAGCGGCTGGCCAGCGGCCACGCGCAGCTGCCACTCCACCAGGTCGGTGCCGGTGATGAATTCGGTGACCGGGTGTTCGACCTGCAGGCGGGTGTTCATTTCCATGAAGTAGAAATCGCCGTCCGGGCCGGCGATGAACTCCACCGTGCCGGCACCGACGTAGCCCACAGCGCGCGCGGCATCGACGGCGGCCTTGCCCATCGCGGCGCGGCGGTCGGCGCTCATGCCCGGGGCCGGCGCTTCTTCCAGCACCTTCTGGTGGCGGCGCTGCACCGAGCAGTCGCGCTCGAACAGATACACCGCCTCGCCCTGGCCACCGCCGAATACCTGGATTTCGATATGGCGGGGGCGCTCGACATACTTCTCGACCAGCACGTGGTCGTTGCCGAACGCCGAGGCCGCCTCGCGCTGGCAGCTGGCCAGCGCATCGACGAAGTCCTCGCTGCGCTCGACCTTGCGCATGCCCTTGCCGCCGCCGCCGGCGCTGGCCTTGATCAGCACCGGATAGCCGATGCCGTCGGCCTGGGTACGCAGGAAGTCCGGCGCCTGCTGGTCGCCGTGGTAGCCCGGCGTCAACGGCACGCCGGCCTTGGCCATCAGGGCCTTGGCTGCACTCTTGTCGCCCATCGCGCGGATCGCACTGGCCGGCGGACCGATGAAGGCGATGCCGGCCGCCACGCAGGCGTCGGCGAAGTCGGCGTTCTCGGACAGGAAGCCGTAGCCGGGATGGATGGCCTGCGCGCCGCTGCGGCGTGCGGCCTCGAGGATGGCATCGCTGCGCAGGTAGCTCTCGCGCGCGGCCGCCGGGCCGATGTGGATGGCTTCGTCGGCCAGCCGCACGTGGCGCGCATTGCGGTCGGCATCGGAATACACCGCCACGGTGGCGATGCCGAGGCGGCGGCAGGTGGCGATGACGCGGCAGGCGATCTCGCCGCGGTTGGCGATCAGGACTTTGCTGAACATGGCAACAGACTCGGTCATGGCACAGGTCACATGCGGAACACGCCGAAGCGCGTCTGCTGCGGGGGAGCGTTGAGGCTGGCCGACAGGGCCAGGGCCAGTACCCGGCGGGTATCGACCGGATCGATCACGCCGTCGTCCCACAGGCGCGCACTGGCGTAGTAAGGGTGGCCCTGCTGCTCGAACTGGTCGCGGATCGGTGCCTTGAACGCATCCTCTTCCTCGCCCGGCCATTGCCCGCCCTTGGCTTCGATGCCATCACGCTTGACCGTGGCCAGCACGCTGGCGGCCTGTTCGCCGCCCATCACGCCGATGCGTGCGTTCGGCCACATCCACAGGAAATTGGGCGAGTACGCACGGCCGCACATGCCGTAGTTGCCGGCACCGAACGAACCACCGATCACCACGGTGAACTTGGGTACCTTGGCGCAGGCCACCGCCATCACCAGCTTGGCCCCGTCCTTGGCGATGCCACCCTGTTCGTATTTGCGGCCGACCATGAAGCCGGTGATGTTCTGCAGGAACACCAGCGGAATGTTGCGCTGGGTGCACAGCTCGATGAAGTGCGCGCCCTTCAGCGCGGACTCGGAGAACAGGATGCCGTTGTTGGCGATGATGCCGATCGGATAGCCGTGCAGATGGGCGAAGCCGGTGACCAGCGTTGCGCCATAGCGCGGCTTGAACTCGTCAAAGCGCGAGCCGTCGACCAGTCGCGCGATCACTTCGCGCACGTCGTAGGGCTTGCGCGTATCGGCCGGGATCACCCCGTACAGTTCGTGTGCCGACAGCAGCGGTTCTTCCACCGGCTGCAGCGCCATCGCCGCTTCGGGCTTGCGCCAGTTGAGCTGGGCGATGATCGCGCGCACCCGTGCCAACGCCTGCAGGTCGTTGTCGGCCATGTGGTCGGCCACACCGGAAATGCGCGTGTGCACGTCGGCACCGCCCAGTTCTTCGGCCGTCACCACTTCACCGGTGGCCGCCTTCACCAGCGGCGGGCCGCCGAGGAAGATGGTGCCCTGCTCGCGCACGATCACCGTCTCGTCGCTCATCGCCGGCACGTAGGCACCACCGGCGGTGCAGCTGCCCATCACGCAGGCGATCTGCGGGATGCCCTGCGCGGAGAGATTGGCCTGGTTGTAGAAGATGCGGCCGAAATGGTCGCGGTCCGGGAACACCTCGTCCTGCAGCGGCAGGAAGGCGCCACCGGAATCGACCAGGTAGATGCACGGCAGGTGGTTCTGCTCGGCGATCTCCTGCGCGCGCAGGTGTTTCTTCACTGTCACCGGGTAATAGGTACCGCCCTTGACCGTGGCATCGTTGGCCACGATCACGCACTCCACGCTGCTCACCCGGCCAATGCCTGCGACCACGCCGGCGGCGGGCACAGCATCGTCATACATGCCGTGCGCGGCCAGCGGTGCGATCTCCAGGAACGCGCTGCCCGGGTCGAGCAGCGCATCGATGCGGTCACGCACCAGCAGCTTGCCGCGTGCGGTGTGCTTGGCCCGCGCCGCCTCGCTGCCACCCAGGGCGGTGCGGGCGAGGGTGGCGTGCAGGTCGTCGACCACGGCCTGCATCGCCGCGCGGTTGCTTTCAAACGTTTCGCTGCCCGGTTGCAGCTGGCTGCCTAGGATGCTCATGGGGTGCCTTACAGGGTGCGCTGGAACAGTTCGCGGCCGATCAGCATGCGGCGGATCTCCGAGGTGCCGGCGCCGATTTCATACAGCTTGGCGTCGCGCCACAAGCGGCCGGTCGGGTATTCATTGATGTAGCCGTTGCCGCCGAGGATCTGGATCGCCTGGCCAGTCAGCCACGTGGCCTTCTCGGCGGCGTACAGGATCGCGCCGGCCGCATCCTGGCGGGTGGTACGGCCCTGGTCGCAGGCGCGCGCCACGGCATACACATAGGCGCGGCAGGCACCCAGGCCCACGTACATGTCGGCGATCTTGGCCTGGATCAGCTGGAAGCTGCCGATCGGCTCACCGAACTGGTGGCGTTCGTGCACGTACGGCATGACCACGTCCATGGCTGCAGCCATCAGGCCCAGCGGGCCGCCGGACAGCACCACGCGCTCGTAGTCCAGGCCGGACATCAGCACGCGCACGCCGCCGCCGACCGCGCCCAGCACGTTTTCTTCGGGAATCTCGCAGTCCTGGAACACCAGTTCGCAGGTGGGCGAGGAGCGCATGCCCAGCTTGTCCAGCTTCTGCGCGGTGGAGAAACCCTTCATGCCCTTCTCGACCAGGAACGCGGTGATGCCCTTGGCGCCGGCTTCGACATCGGTCTTGGCGTACACCACCAGCACGTCGGCGTCGGGGCCGTTGGTGATCCACATCTTGTTGCCGTTGAGCACGTAGCGGTCGCCGCGCTTGTCCGCGCGCAGCTTCATCGACACCACGTCCGAACCCGCACCTGGTTCGCTCATCGCCAGCGCGCCGACCTTGGCGCCACTGCACAGGTCCGGCAGGAAGCGCTGCTTCTGCGCTTCGGTGCCGTTCTTGCGCAGCTGGTTCACGCACAGGTTCGAGTGCGCGCCGTAGGACAGGGCGATGCCGCCGGAGGCGCGGGAGATTTCTTCCATCGCCACCACGTGGGCCAGGTAGCCCATGCCGGTGCCGCCGTATTCTTCTTCCACGGTCAGGCCCAGCAGGCCCTGTTCGCCCAACTTGGGCCATAGTGCCAACGGGAACTGGTTGGTCGCGTCGGCCTCGGCCGCGAGCGGCGCGATCTCGGCAGCGGCAAAATGGGCCACGCTCTGGCGCAGCAGGTCGATATCTTCGCCGAGGTCGAAGTTCAGGGATGGCACGTGCATTGCGATGGCTCCGCGAGGGAAGGTGGGGAATGGACGCACCCGGAAGGGGAAGCGGGCCGCTGTTCACAGCAGCAGCCCGCGCGGGCGATTGGACCCCAGCGTAGCGGGGTTCGGGTAAGAAGTGAATACAAATTCAAAAATTGAAACCAGACTCAGAACATGGCCTACAAACGCTCAGCATTGATGGAAGAACGCCTGGCCGGGGCCCGTGAACGGATCCTGCTGGCCACCCGCGAACTGGTCGCCACCGGCGGCTGGCGCAACGCGCCGGTAACCGCCGTGGCCACCCAGGCCGGGGTCTCCACCGGCCTGATCTACCGCCACTTCCCGTCCAAGGCCGAGCTGTTCGTGGAAGTGCTCAACGCTGCCGTGGCCCATGAGGTGGCGATCATGGAGCGCATCGCCAGTGCGCCGCAGCCGGCCAGCGTGCGCCTGCGCCAGGCCATCACCGCCTTCGTGCGCCGTGCCCTGGCCGGCCCGGGCCTGGCCCATGCCTTCATCGTCGAACCGGTGGACCCGGACGTGGAAGCCGAGCGCATGCGCGGCCGCCGTGCCTTCGGTGACGTGTTCCTGCGCCTGGTGGAAGAGGGCGTCGCGGCCGGTGAACTGCCGGCACAAGACGCGCACGCTGCCGCCGCCTGCCTGGTGGGTGCCTTCACCGAAGCGATGGTGGGCCCGACCGCACCCAGCCGCGAAGCGCACCGCGACGAGGACGCACTGGTCGAGGCCATCTGCAGTTTCTGCCTGCGGGCTGTTGGCGCAGGGTGATGCCGCCGTTGCGCGTGCCGGGCGGCTTCTGCCGCGCTTCGCGCTCGCCGGGCGCGGTCCGGCGCCACCCGCACGCGGTCACGGCCGCATGCTGCGCCGCACCAGCTGTGATGCCTGTTGTCGTGCGTGGCGTGCGTTCTATACTCGGCCCATCACGCAGTCGCTCAGCCGTGGTCCAACGACTATCAGCCAGGGGTAACGAAGAGTGCGGAATTACGATCTGGAGTTCCTGAAACGCTTCTCCATGGTGATCGCGCTGTTGATGGCCATCACCCTCGGTCTGATCCTGCTGGCCGCGTTCATCCACACCCGGATTCCGCCCGAGGTGTCGCCCACCGCCGCCAAACGTACTGAACAGCGCATCTCGCCCACTGGCGCGGTATACGCCGGCAGCACCGGCGCCGCCGCGCAGGCCGCGGCCAAGGCCGCAGCGCTGGCCAAGGCCGCCTCGCAGGTGGCCTACGGCGGTACCAAGGATGGCAAGGTGATCTTCGACAACCTGTGCACCGCCTGCCATACCACTGGCGTGGGCATGGCGCCGACGCTGGACCACTCGCACTGGGACAAGCGCCTGGCGCAGGGCAAGGACACCCTCTACAAGCACGCCATCGAGGGCTACACCGGCCCCGACGGCGGCATCATGCCGCCCAAGGGCGGCAACCCGGCGCTCACCGAGGAGCAGATCCACGCCACCGTGGACTGGATGCTGGGCAATCTGAAATAGCGGACGCCGCCGCGTCCGCTGGTAGTGCCGGCCGCTGGCCGGCAGCCTCATGATCTTTGGTAGTGCCGGCCGCTGGCCGGCAGCCACGCATCGCATGAAGGTCATGAGGTTGCCGGCCAGCGGCCGGCACTACCCGGCTTTGCCCACCAAGGCCGGAACCCCGCTGCGCAGGCGGGGTTTCGCATTTCGGGGTTAGTCTGTGCGCCTCTTCCGTGGAGTCGTCTGTCGATGCGTCGCCGTTCCCTCGCCCTTGCCCTGTCCCTGCTGATGCCGGCATCCGCTTTCGCCCAGGCCCAGCCACAGGTTGCGCCGACCTCGGCGCCTGCGCCACGCAGCCCAGCCACTGTCACCCTGGCCGCCGCGCCGGCCGACTGGCGTGCACTGGATGGGCAGCACGTGCGCATCGCCGCGCCGCTCACCCTGGCCGGCACCGATGGCCTGGAACGCTTCGGCCAGCTCACCGTCGCCTTCGATGGCCGCCTGTGGCAGCCGACCGAAGTGGCCGCGCCCGGCAGTGCCGGGATCGAACAGGTGATGGCCGACAACCAGCGCCGCCGCCTGCTGCTGGACGATGGCAGCGATATGCGTGATCCGGCCAGCGTCGCCTACCTGCCGGGCAACCCGGTGCTGCGTACCGGCATGCAGCTGCGCAACGTGGAAGGCACCGTGCGCGTGGACGCGCAGGGCCGGCCCAGCCTGCAGGTGGACGGTGTACTGAAGCTGCCGGACCTGCAGCGCCCGGCCGTGCCGAGCGTACCCGGCCGCCTGCACATCGCTGCGTTCAACCTGGAGAATTTCTTCAATGGTGACGGCAAGGGCGGTGGGTTCCCGACCCTGCGCGGCGCGCGCACGCTGGACGAGCACAAGGCGCAGGTCGGCAAGCTGGTCGCCACCGTCAACGCGCTGGGCGCCGACATCGCCGCGCTGATGGAACTGGAGAACGACGGTTACGGCCCGCAGTCGGCCATCGCCGAACTGGTGGATGCGCTCAATGCCGGCCTCGCCGCAGACAAACAGTGGGCGTTCGTCGATGCCGGCCAAGGCCCCGGCAGCAATCCGATCCGCGTCGGCATCATCTACCGCAAGAGCGAATTCAAGCCGCTCGGCACGCCGCTGACCAAGCTCGACGGCCCCTTCGTCGAACACAGCCGTGCGCCGCTGGCACAGGCCTTCCAGAGCAAGGGCGGGCCGTTCATGGTGGTTGCCAACCACTTCAAGTCCAAGGGCTGCCGCGATGCCAGCGGCGCCGACGCCGACCGCAATGACGGGCAGGGTTGCTGGAACGCCACCCGCGTGGAATCGGCCAGGCAGCTCAACACCTGGGTGCAGGCCGAAGCCGCGCGCCTGAAGGTGAAGGACGTGGTGCTGATGGGCGATTTCAACGCCTACGCTATGGAAGATCCGATCCGCACCCTGCACGACCTCGGCTGGCAGGATGCCTTCAAGGTGGCCAAGGTCGAACAGCCCTACAGCTACGTCTACAACGGCTACACCGGCCGCCTCGATCATGCGCTGCTCAGCCCGACCATGGCCAAGCGCCTCGCCGGCGCCGCCGAGTGGCACAGCAATGCCGACGAGCAGGACGCCAGCGGTTACCAGGGCCGCAACGTGCAGGGCCCGTGGCGCAGCTCCGACCACGACCCGCTGCTGCTGGGCTTCGACAAGTAAGCCCTCGCCGGGGTCAGAGCCCATCCCGCAGGAATGGGCTCTGACCCCGGGCATCACTTACCCCAGGCGATCAACCCGATCGCCAGTACCGCCAGCGCCAGTCCGGCCCGGTTCCAGCGCGTAGTCGCCTCGCCGAAGGCGAATACGCCAACCAGCGCACCCAGCACCACCACGCCGATGTTCATGCCGGCGAACACGGTGGCCGGGCTGTCCGGCATCGACTGGTGCGCATGCACGTAGAACAGGATGTTGCCGCCGTTGAGCAGGCCCAGCAGTGCACCTGCACCCAGGTTGCGCCAGGCCAGGCGGCTGCGCCCACTGAAATGCCGCCGCAACTGCAGCGCCAGCATCAGCACGAAGGCCACGCTGAAACTGGCCAGCACCGCCGCCATCGACGGCGTGCCCGACAGCGCCACCTGCTTGAGCAGCACATCCACCACCGCGAATCCGGCCCACACACCCAGCAGCCAGCCCCAGCCGCCGGCGGAAGCGGCCACTGCCGGGCCGCGCGGACGCAGGCTGATGGCCACCATCGCCAGCAGGCCCAGGCCCAGCCCCACCAGCTTCCACGTGCTGGCGCTCTGGCCAAAGAACAGGAACGCCGCCGCCAGCGACAGCAGCAGCGACAACCGCTGCGCCACATCACTGCGGACGATGCCGGCCACCGCCACCGCGCGGCCCAGCACCAGGAAGATCGAGGGCAGCACCACCGCCAGCGCCAGCAATGACAGCCACGGTGCATGCGGTCCGCGCAGTGCGTCCAGTGGCGGCTGCAGCACCACCGCCGTCATCGTCGCGGCGACCAGATAGTTCCAGGTCACCATCTGCGCAACGTCCAGCTGGCGACGGCCAGCCAGCTTCAACAACACCGAAACCAGCACACTGCAGATCACGGCCAGGGACAGGTAGAGCATGGGGCGGGCACAGGGCAGCGGCGGGGGACGCTATCATGGTGCCATGCACACGCCCTCGTTCCCCGTCGCCCCCGGCGAAACCGCCTGCATTGCACTGGAGGGCCCGGTTGGCCCGCTGGAAGTGCTCGTCGACCTGCCCAAGGCCGATGTGCCGGTGCAGCCGATCGTGGCCATCATCTGCCATCCGCTGTCCACCGAAGGCGGCACCCTGCACAACAAGGTGGTCACCATGACCGCCACCACCCTGCGCGAGCTGGGCATTGCCACGGTGCGCTTCAACTTCCGCAGCGTCGGCGGCTCCGCCGGTGAATTCGACCATGGCGTGGGCGAGCAGGAGGACCTCAAGGCCGTCACTGCCTGGGTCCGCCAGCAGCGCCCGGACGACCGCCTGTGGCTGGCCGGTTTCAGCTTCGGCGCATTCGTTTCGCTGAAGGCTGCCGCCGAGCTGCAGCCCGAAGCGCTGATCTCGATCGCGCCGCCGGCGGGCCGTTGGGACTTCGATGGCATCGCGCCGCCGGCCCGCTGGCTGGTGATCCAGGGCGAGCAGGATGAAATCGTCGACCCGCAGGCCGTGTACCAGTGGCTGGACACCCTCGATGCCCCGCATGAACTGGTGCGCATGCCCGAAACCAGCCACTTCTTCCACCGCAAGCTGATCGACCTGCGCGGCGCGCTCACCCACGGCGTCAAGCATTGGCTGGGCACGGCGGCATGAGCGAGGCGGAACTGACCCCGACGCAGCGCTACGCGGCCGGGGTGGAACGCGGCGATTGGCAGAACGACCCGGCCCAGCATGCGGCCCTGGCCGAGCTGGACCGGATCCATCTGGCCCTGGTGGACAGCGCCGAGGACGGCTGGCTGGACCGCCTGTCCTCGTTCTGGAAGAAGCCCGAGCCGGTCAAGGGCCTGTACTTCTGGGGCGGCGTCGGCCGCGGCAAGACCTTCCTGGTCGACCTGTTCTACGACGGCCTGCCGATCAAGCAGAAGTACCGCACCCACTTCCATCGGTTCATGCGCAACGTCCACGAGCGCCTGCGCGAGCACCAGGGCCAGAGCGATCCGCTGGCGAAGATCGCCCAGGAATGGCGCAGCAACCTGCGCGTGCTGGTGCTGGACGAATTCTTCGTCACCGACATCGGCGATGCCATGCTGCTGGCGCGCCTGCTGGAGCGGATGTTCGCCGAGGGCGTGACCCTGGTCACCACCTCCAACACGGCGGTGGAAAACCTGTACCTCAACGGCCTGCAGCGCGAGAGCTTCATGCCGGCCATCGGCCTGCTGCAGCGCTACTGCGTGGAGCTTTACGCCGAAGGCACCGAGGACTACCGCATGCGCGCGCTGACCCGTTCGCCGGTGTACCGCGCGCCGCTGGCCGCCGACAGTGACACCTGGCTGGCCACGCGCTGGGGCGAGTTGAGCGGTGGCCAGCCGGCCAAGGCGGGCAACATCGAAATCGAGAGCCGCAAGATTCCGGTGCGCGCGCGCGGCAAGAGCATTGCCTGGTTCGACTTCGCCGCCCTGTGCGAAGGCCCGCGCGGGCCGTCGGACTACATCGAGATCGCGCACGAGTTCAACACCGTGCTGCTGGGGGGCATTCCGGCCTTCGATCGCCTGAACGAGGATGCCGCGCGCCGCTTCGTCAACCTGATCGACGAGCTGTACGACCGCCACGTCAACCTGGTCTGCACCGCCAGCACCTCGCCGGTCGAGCTGTACACCGGTACCCGGCTGCAGGGCGCGTTCGAGCGTACGGCCTCGCGCCTGATCGAAATGCAGAGCGCCGAGTATCTGGGTACCCCGCACCGGGCGTGACAACCGGGGCGGATGCCGGCCGCTGGCCGGCATCCGCCTGGTGCTTCCGCAGGTCATGGGCTGCCGGCCAGCGGCTGGCACTACCTGATGCTGCCCCGTCCACCGGCTGCCCACTGTCTGCCCACCACCTATCCACAGACTTGTCCCTCGCCTGCGTGGTCCTGTCATGTGAAGCTGTCATCGTTCCGCTGGTGGGGCGCTGATTGCCACCGCGATGACGTGTTTCGGGCTTGACTGCGCAGCCCGTTCCAGCAGGTCCAAAGCGTCCAAACCGGGCGCCGATGGCACGATCCTTGCGGCGCAAGGGATTGCCGAATTTCACTACATTTGGCGTTGACGGACCCAACTACCCCCACTATCTTGTGGCTGTCGGTTGTGGGGACCCCAAGCCGCCGGGTCCATGGAATGGATCGCCGGACCCTCCGGTGATACGCCCTCCATGCCCGCAGCGGCACCGGTCAGCACTGCCAGCGGCAGCCACAGGCGCAGGGTCTCAATTCCTGCGACACCGGTCTGCCACCCTGGGCTGTCATGTCCCGGGCCGCGTCACCCGATGCTCCGAGCCACCATCCATCACGCCAAGAGGACACACGCCGTGACCACCGAGACCAGCGCCACCATCGAGAAGGAAAGCGAATTCCTGTTGACGTCGCCGCCGACGTCCAACGCGATGAGTGTGACCAAGCGCAATGGCACGACCGAGCTGGTGGATCTGAACAAGATCGTCCGCGCGGTGCAGCGTTCCTCCGAGGGCCTGCACGCCGTCGATCCGATGCGTGTGGCCACCCGCACCATTTCCGGCCTGTACAACGGCGCCACCACGCAGGAGCTGGACGAACTGTCCATCCGCACCGCGGCGCTGCTGATCGGCGAAGAACCCGAATACGGCCGCCTGGCCGCGCGCCTGCTGGCCAACTTCATCGCCAAGGAAGTGTCCAACCAGGAAATCCACGCGTTCTCGCAGTCGGTGGGTCGTGGCCACGAAGTGGGCCTGATCAACGACCGCCTGCTGAACTTCGTGCAGACCAACGCACGCAAGCTCAACGATGCCATCGACAGCTCGCTGGACCTGAACTTCGATTACTTCGGCCTGCGTACCCTGTACGACCGCTACCTGCTGCGCCACCCGCACACCCGCAAGGTGATCGAGACCCCGCAGCAGTTCTTCCTGCGCATCGCCAGCGCGCTGAGCGAGGATGTGCCGGAAACCCTGGCGCTGTACAAGCGCATGGGCAACCTGGACTACCTGCCGTCCAGCCCGACCCTGTTCAACTCCGGCACCACCCACGAGCAGCTGTCCTCGTGCTTCCTGCTGGACTCGCCGCAGGATTCGCTGGAATCGATCTACTCCAAGTACGGCGACATCGCCCAGCTGTCGAAGTTCTCCGGCGGCATCGGCGTCAGCTACACCCGTGTGCGTTCGCGTGGCTCGCTCATCAAGTCGACCAACGGCCACTCCAACGGCATCGTGCCGTGGCTGAAGACCATGGATTCGTCGGTGGCTGCGGTGAACCAGGGCGGCAAGCGCAAGGGCGCGGCCTGCGTGTACCTGGAAACCTGGCACGCCGACATCGAGGACTTCCTCGAGCTGCGTGACAACACCGGCGACGAATCGCGCCGTGCGCACAACCTGAACCTGGCCAACTGGATCCCGGACCTGTTCATGAAGCGTGTCGAATCGGACCAGGAATGGTCGCTGTTCGATCCGCGCGTGGTGCCCGAGTTCACCGACCTGTTCGGCGAAGCCTTCGAGGCCGCCTACCTGCAGGCCGAAGCACAGGGCAAGGCCAACCGCACCATCTCCGCACGCAAGCTGTACTCGCGGATGATGCGCACCCTGGCCGAGACCGGCAACGGCTGGATGACCTTCAAGGACAAGTGCAACCGCGCCAGCAACCAGACCCTGCGCGCTGGCAATGTGATCCACCTGTCCAACCTGTGCACCGAAATCCTGGAAGTCACCTCGGCTGAAGAAACCGCGGTGTGCAACCTGGGTTCGATCAACCTGGGCAACCACTTCGACGGCAACGGCGAGTTCGATTTCGACAAGCTGGCCGACACCGTGCGCCTGGCCGTGCGCCAGCTGGACCGCGTGATCGACCTGAACTTCTACCCGATCGAATCGGCGCGCCGCGGCAACCTGCGCTGGCGTCCGGTCGGCCTGGGCTGCATGGGCCTGCAGGACGTGTTCTTCCGCAAGCGCCTGCCGTTCGATGGCGCCGAAGCCCGCGCGCTGTCGAAGAAGATTGCCGAGACCATCTACTTCCACGCGCTGGAAACCTCGGTCGAACTGGCCCAGGAACGTGGCAAGCACCCGTCCTTCGCCGACACCCGTGCGGCCAGCGGCGAGCTGCAGTTCGATGCCTGGAACGTGGTGCCGGAAGATGCCGCGCGCTGGGATGCCCTGCGTGAACGCATCAAGGAACACGGCCTGCGCAACTCGCTGATGATCGCGATCGCCCCGACCGCCACCATCGCCTCCATCGCCGGCTGCTACGAGTGCGTGGAACCGCAGGTGTCCAACCTGTTCAAGCGCGAGACCCTGTCCGGTGACTTCCTGCAGGTGAACCGTTACCTGGTGAACGAGCTGAAGAAGCTGGGCCACTGGACCCCGGAAATGCGCGATGCAATCAAGCTGGCCGACGGTTCGATCCAGGCCATCACCCAGATTCCGGAAACGCTGCGCCACGTCTACCGCACCGCATGGGAACTGCCGATGCGTTCGCTGATCGACATGGCCGCCGACCGTGGTGCCTTCATCGACCAGTCCGCCTCGCTCAACCTGTTCATGGAAAGCCCGAGCATCGGCGCGATGTCCTCCATGTACATGTACGCCTGGAAGCAGGGCATCAAGACCACCTACTACCTGCGTTCGCGTCCGGCCACCAAGATCGCCAAGACCACCGTCAGCCACACGGCCAGCGCTGCGCCGGAAAAGGTGTTCAGCCCGGAGGAGGCCATCGCCTGCTCGCTGGAGAACCCGGAAGCCTGCGAAGCCTGCCAGTAACACCGCGCGGTGGATTAACGCGCGGTGGGTGCCGACCGTTGGTCGGCACTGCTGCTCGACTACGGAAATACCAAGGTAGCGCCGGGCCATGCCCGGCGTTTTGACCCGAGAAGACAAGGAAACACCCATGGCCGACAAGCCCAAGCAGATGCTGCTCGATCCCGGTTTTGAACTGACCCTGCGCCCGATGCGCTACCCGCAGTTCTATGACATGTACCGGAATGCGATCAAGAACACCTGGACGGTGGAAGAGATCAACTTCCAGATCGACATCAGCGACCTGCATAGCAAGATGTCGCCGGGCGAGCGCCACCTGATCCACCGCCTGGTCGCCTTCTTCGCCACCGGCGATTCGATCGTGTCCAACAACCTGGTGCTGAACCTGTACCAGCACTTGAACGCGCCCGAAGCGCGCATGTACCTGTCGCGCCAGCTGTATGAAGAAGCGCTGCACGTGCAGTTCTACCTGACCCTGCTGGACAACTACCTGCCGGATCCGGACGAGCGCGTCAAAGCCTTCGCCGCGGTGGAGAACATCGACTCGATCAAGAAGAAGGCCGATTTCTGCTTCAAGTGGATCGATTCGATCCAGGACCTGAAGCGCATCGAGACCCGCGAAGAGCGCCGCCAGTTCCTGCTCAACCAGATCTGCTTCGCTGCGTGCATCGAAGGCCTGTTCTTCTTCGCCGCCTTCGCCTACGTGTACTACTTCCGTTCGCGCGGCCTGTTGAACGGCCTGGCCTCGGGCACCAACTGGGTGTTCCGCGACGAAAGCGCGCACATGGAATTCGCCTTCGAGTGCGTGGACGTGATCCGCGAGGAAGAGCCGGACCTGTTCGACGACAAGATGAAGCAGGATGTCTATGACATGCTGGCCGAGGCCATCGAGTGCGAAGTGCAGTTCGCCGAGGACGTGCTGTCCGGTGGCGTGGCAGGCATCTCCACCCGTGACATGCGCCAGTACCTGCAGCACTGCGCCGACAACCATTTCCACCGCCTGGGCATGGAGCGCAAGTACAACGTGCGCAACCCGCTGAGCTTCATGGAACTGCAGGACGTGCAGGAACTGACCAACTTCTTCGAACGCCGCGCCTCGGCCTACCAGGTGGGCGTGAAGGGCGAAGTCGCCTTCGACATGAACTTCTGATCGATCCAATCAGGCCTGTAGCGAAAACCCCGGCCAACGCCGGGGTTTTTCGTTTTCACGGTAGCGCCGGGCCACGCTCGGCGAGCGCGCAGCGCGGAAGGTTTTCAGGGTGCCGTGCGCATTCCGCAGGGCATGGCCCGGCGCTAGCGCCGCCCATCCACCGCCATGCGCACGGCCAGGCCGGCCAGCACCGTGCCCATGAACCACCGTTGCACCGCCTGCCAAGTGGGGCGGGCGGCCAGGAAGCCGGCGATGCTGCCTGCCATTATCGCGATCACCGCGTTCACGCTCACGCTGACCAGCAGCTGGGTGGAGCCCAGCACCAGCGACTGCATCAGCACGCTGCCCTCGCTGTCCGGGTGCAGGAACTGCGGCAGCAGGGACAGGTACATCACCGCGACCTTGGGGTTCAGCACGTTGGTCAGGAAACCCATCGCGAACAGCTTGCGTGGGCGGTCCACCGGCAGGTCACGCACCGCGAACGGCGAGCGGCCGCCGGGCTTCAGCGCCTGCCACGCCAGGTACAGCAGGTACAGCGCGCCGCCGATGCGCAGCGCGTCGTAGGCGAACGGCACGGTCATCAGCAGCGCGGTGATGCCCAGCGCCGCGCACAGCATGTAGAACACGAAGCCCAGCGCCACCCCGCCCAGCGAGATCAGCCCGGCCATGCGGCCCTGGCAGATCGAGCGCGAGATCACGTAGATCATGTTCGGCCCAGGCGTCAGCACCATGGCCAGCGAGACAAGGGCGAAGGCCAGCAGGTCGGACGTGGCGGGCATGGTGGGCTCACGCAATGGGGGTGCCGAAGTGTAGCGCCGCCTGCACACCACCTGCCTTAAAATCCGTCTCACCCCACACCCGAACCGCCCCCATGACCTCCATCCCCGAGACCGTGCCGCCGACCGAAGTGCGCATGGCCGAAATCGTCTTTCCCAACCACACCAACCACATGGGTACCCTGTTCGGTGGCCAGGCGCTGGCATGGATGGACAAGGCCGCCTTCCTCGCCGCCGCCCGCTATTCGCGCCGCACCGTGGTGACCGCGCGCAGCGACCAGGTCGATTTCAAGCTGCCGATCCGCATCGGCCAGATGGTGGAAACGATCGGCCGCATCGTCGAGGTCGGCCGCAGCTCGATGAAGGTCGAGGTGGAGCTGATCGCCGAGGACCTGCACAGCGGCGAGCGCAAGCTGTGCACCCGTGGCCACTTCGTGATGATCGCCCTGGGCGACGATGGCCACCCGGTGACCGTGCCGCAGCTGCCCGGCGCGCCGGCGGCCTGAGCCGATGGTTGCGGGGGCGCCGGCGCGCCCCCATCTGGCTGCCATGACCCCGCCGCTCACCGACTTCATCGACCGCGCCCAGCGCCTGTTCGTGCTGACCGGCGCCGGCTGCAGCACCGCCTCGGGCATCCCCGATTACCGCGATGCCGATGGCCAGTGGAAGCGCACGCCGCCGGTGACCTACCAGGCCTTCATGGGCGAGGCCGCCACCCGCCAGCGCTACTGGGCGCGCAGCCTGCTGGGCTGGCCGCGCTTCGGCCAGGCCCGGCCCAACGGCACCCACCAGGCGCTGGCCGCACTGGAGGACAGCGGCAAGCTGCAGGTGCTGCTGACCCAGAACGTGGATGGCCTGCACCAGCGCGCGGGCAGCCAGAACGTGATCGACCTGCATGGCCGCCTGGACCTGGTGCGCTGCATGGGCTGCGAACGCCGCAGCGAGCGTGAGGCGTTCCAGCAGCGGCTGCTGCAGGCCAACCCCGGCTGGGAATTGCTGCAGGCCGGTATTGCGCCCGACGGCGACGCCGATCTGGAAACCGACTTCTCCGCGTTTGCGGTGCCCGACTGCCCGCACTGCGGTGGCCTGCTGAAGCCGGACGTAGTGTTCTTCGGCGAAAACGTGCCGCGTGAGCGCGTGGCTGCGGTGCATGAGCACCTGCAGCAGGCGGATGCAGTACTGGTGGTGGGTTCCTCGCTGATGGTCTATTCCGGCTTCCGCTTCGTGCAGGCCGCGGCCAAGGCGGGTCTGCCGGTGGCCGCGCTGAACCGTGGCCGCACCCGTGCCGACGACCTGCTGCAGTTCAAGGACGAGCGCGACTGCGCCGAGGCGCTGGCTGGGTTCGTCATCGGGTAGCGCCGGGCCATGCCCGGCGGAAACGGGCTGCCGCGCTGTGCGCTCGCCGGGCGTGGCCCGGCGCTACCCACAACGCGCCCCCACGAAACAGCGATCCACCCACACGGTTGATCTATCGGCCGCACAGCGGTGCAATACGCACCCCCTTTGGTACACCCCCCACTGCCGTGAGCCAGCTGTTTTCGCCGATTTCCTTCGGCCCCCTGACCCTGTCCAACCGCATCGTCGTCGCGCCGATGTGCCAGTACTCCGCCGAAGACGGCCGCGCCAGCGACTGGCACGCCATGCATCTGGGCAACCTGGCGCAGTCCGGCGCGGGCCTGCTGATCCTGGAGGCCACCGCGGTCGAAGCGCGCGGCCGCATCAGCTGGGCCGATCTGGGCCTGTGGGATGACGGCACCGAAGCGGCCCTGGCGCAGGTGCTGGCCAGCGTGCGCCGCTGGTCGCCGATGCCGCTGGGCGTGCAGCTGGGCCATGCGGGCCGCAAGGCGTCGGTGAATCGTCCCTGGGACGGCGGTGGCCAGCTGCCGGCCGATGATGCACGCGGCTGGGCGACCGTGGCCCCCTCGCCGCTGCCGTTCCATGCTGCCGATCCGGCACCGCAGGAACTGGACGAGGCCGGTATCGCCGAAGTCGTTGCCGCTTTCGCCGCCAGTGCGGTGCGCGCCGAGCGCCTGGGCTTCGAGCTGATCGAGATCCACGCCGCGCACGGTTATCTGCTGCATCAGTTCCTGTCGCCGCTGAGCAACCGCCGCACCGATGGCTACGGTGGCTCGCTGCCGAACCGCCTGCGGATGCTGGTGGAAGTGTTCGACGCGGTGCGTGCCGCAGTGTCGGACAAGGTCGCCGTAGGCGTGCGCATCTCCGCCAGCGACTGGGTCGAGGGGGGTTGGGACATCGTGCAGAGCGAGGCGCTGGCACAGGTGCTGGACGCGCGCGGCTGCAATTTCCTGCATGTGTCCAGCGGCGGCCTGCACGAGCGCCAGAAGATCAGTGTCGGCCCGGGCTACCAGGTGCCGTTCGCGGCGGCGATCAAGGCCAAGAAGGTGCGCATGCCGGTGATCGCGGTGGGCATGATCACCGAGCCGGAGCAGGCCGAATCGATCCTGCGCCACAACCAGGCCGACGCCATCGCACTGGCCCGCGGCATCCTGTACGACCCGCGCTGGCCGTGGCACGCCGCTGCTGCACTGGGCGACAGCGTGGTGCCGGCACCGCAGTACCTGCGTTGCGAACCGCGCGACGCACGCGGCGTGTTCAGCCCGCGCTGAGCACTACACCTGCCAGGCCGGCGGCAGGCCGGCCTGCAGGTGCTCGAACAGCGCGCGGATCTTGGCGGTGAAATCGCGGCGGTCGCTCACGCAGAAGTAGACGTCCATCGGTTCCGGCTGCCAGTCGGTGCCGCAACCGAACACGCATTGCAGGCGACCATCGCGCAGGTAGGGCTCGGCCACGAACGCCGCCAGCCGGGTGATGCCGGCACCGGCGGCGGCCAGCTCGGCCAGCGCGTCGATGTCATCGCAGACCATGCTCGGCGGCAGCGCGGCATCCACCCGCTCGCCGTTCTTCAGCAGGCCCCAGCGCAGTGGCCTGCCATCGGTGGGAAAGCGATGCAGCAGGCCGCGATGGGCGGCCAGCTGCGCCGGTTGCAACGGCGTGCCGTGCGCCTGCAGGTACGCCGGCGAGGCGCAGAACACGAACGGGATGCGTGCCAGAGGGCGTGCCACCAGCCCGTCCTCCAGCTGCGCGCCGATGCGGATGCTGGCATCCACCGCCTCGGCACCGTGCTGCACGGCGCGATCGGTCAGGCGCAGCTCCAGCTGCAGCTGCGGGTAGCGCTGCTGCAATGAGGGCAGCAGCGGTGCCAGCACGTGCCGGCCGAACGCGCTGCTGCTGGCGATGCGCAGGGGCCCGGCCGGCTCCACGTCGCCGGCGGTCACCATCGCCTGCGCGCGCGCCAGGTCGGCTTCGATATGCCGCACCTGCGCCAGATACACCGTGCCGGCCTCGCTCAGCGCCAGCTGGCGCGTACTGCGGTTCAGCAGGCGGACGCCCAGGTGGGCTTCCAGCCGGTTGATGTTCTGGCCCACGGCGGTGGCGCTGATGCCAAGGGTGCGCGCCGCAGCGGCAATGCTGCCGGTCTCTGCGGTGCGGGTGAAGCTGCGGATGAGCTGCAACAGGTTCATGACCGACCAGCTTGCCATGCGGAAGGCCAAGTATCGCTTGGGTCTGTCCCAAGCAGTCGGTTGCATCGGTGACCATCGTTCACCGCGCAGCGGCGCTGCCCTACACTCCGGTGATGCGCCCCGATTCCATCCTCACTCTCTCCTGTCCCGACCGTACCGGCATCGTCTACCGCGTGTCGGGCCTGTTGTTCGACCACGGCTGCAACATCCTCGACGCCCAGCAGTTCGGCGATGAGGAGAGCGGTCGCTTCTTCCTGCGCGTGCACTTCGACCGCGATGCGGGCCTGCCGCTGGACACCGTGCACGCCGCGATGGCCGCACTGGCCGCAGACTTCGGCATGGACTGGCAGCTGCATGATGGCCGCCGCCGGCCGCGCCTGCTGGTGCTGGTCAGCAAGCAGGGCCATTGCCTGAACGACCTGCTGTTCCGTGCCCACAGCGGCCAGTTGAAGGTGGACATCGCTGCGGTGGCCTCCAACCATGCCGACTTCGCAGCACTGGCAGCGTCCTACCAGGTGCCGTTCCACCACCTGCCGGTGAACGCCGACACGCGCGCGGCGCAGGAACAGCAGATCATCGATCTGGTCGAGCGCGAGCGCATCGACCTGGTGGTGCTGGCGCGCTACATGCAGATTCTCTCGCCCACGTTGTGCCGTGCGCTGGCGGGCAGGGCGATCAACATCCACCACAGCTTCCTGCCCAGCTTCAAGGGCGCGCAGCCGTACCACCAGGCGCACACGCGCGGGGTCAAGATCATCGGCGCCACCGCGCACTACGTCACCGAAGACCTGGACGAAGGCCCGATCATCGAACAGGACGTGGCCCGCGTGGACCACGCGATGACCCCGCGCGAGCTGGTACGGCTGGGCAGCGATACCGAATCGCAGGTGTTGGCGCGGGCGGTACGCCGGCATGTGGAGCACCGCATCCTGCTCAACGGGCACCGCACGGTGGTGTTCAGGTAACGCGGGCAGTGCCCGGGATGGAGCCCGGCAATTGCCCACGATGCGCCCGCTGCTGCTGGACTGGCCTGGGACAGGTGGAACGCACGCCATCGATATGTTCCATCAGCCCTTTGGGAATGGATGACCACATCGGATCCAATACAAAATCGACCCCTTCACGCCGGGCGAGCTTCGCGGCGGGCACGAAGTCGGCATCGCCGGCCATCAGGATGATCTGGCGGACCTGGCGCTTGAGGGCGAGTGAGGAAATGTCGATGCCGATGCGCATGTCCACGCCTTTCTGTCGCACATCCGGTTGCAGCTCATCGGCTTGAAGATCGCCGAAGGTCCGCTTGCCCTTGAGCAGGTCGTCGAAGGTTCGCGATCCGGTCGTCCACGAACTGAAGTCGGTGAGGTGGCCAAGACGCAGGGCGACCTTCCGCTTCTGCTTCAGCGCCTCGTGCAGGCTGGATCTGAACAGTGCTTCGTCGGATCGCGAGTAGTCGATGCACAGCCCCGAAATCGGGTTGTGCATCTTCTTGCGCAGCGGCGGGCAATCGTAGAAGAAGATGCGATAGAGATCGCGTCGCTCGCCACTTGCATGCTTCAGATGGGCGATGGCCCATCGGTGAGCGACCTCGGCGGCGCGTTGAGCGTTGTAGGCGTTGTGGGGCTCGATGCGGCGAAAGCGTTTGATGAAATAGCCGCCATCAATGAGAACTGCCGTCGGCATACCGTTGCCCTCCTGGCTTCGTCCAATGAAAAAGCCCTCGGTTCGGCCGTCCCGCGATCTGTTGGGGGGCGTACTTGGAGGGCTGGATGGGCTCGATTCTGCAGGGGGCGAATCAGGCGCACAAGCGGCAGAGGCGACACGCTGCCTACAGGATCGCGATCCTCGCCTTCGCCAGGGCTTCGCGCACCATGCCGTCATTGGCCTCGGTCACCGGCCGGGTCAGCTCCCACAGGAATTTCACCCGGAAACCCGACTTCACCGCGTCCTGCGCGCTCCACAGCACGCAGTAGTCGCGGGCCAGCCCGCACACGTGCACCTCGCGGATGCCGCGTTCGTGCAGCCAGCCGGCCAGCCCGGTGGCCGGGCGCGTGCCGTCGGGGCCGTGGTTCTCGCGGAAGGCACTGTAGGAATCCACCTGCTGGCGGCTGCCCTTGCGCAGGATCAGGTCGGCCACGGTCCAGTCCACGCCGGGGTGCAGGGCGGCGCCGGTGCTGCCCTGCACGCAGTGGTCCGGCCACAGGGTCTGCGGCTGTGCATGCAGCAGGATGGCTTCAAAAGGCAGATGGCCCGGGTGCTGGCTGGCGAACGAGGCGTGGTTGGTCGGGTGCCAGTCCTGGGTGGCCACCACGGTGCGGTAGCGGCGCTCGGCCAGCAGCGCGTTGATCGGTGCCACCAGCGCATCGCCCTGTTCGCAGGCGAGGGCGCCACCGGGCATGAAGTCCGGCTGCAGGTCGATCACCAGCAGGGCGACATCAGCGGGCAGGGCGGTCATGGCAGGTCCAGCACAACGGAAGATGGGCGGCCAGCGTGGCCGCCCCTCGCGCGCACGTCAATCGCCGCTGGCGGTGTCGTTGTCCTGCCCGTAATACAGCAGGCCGATCCTGATGCGCTCGCGGCCGTTCTCGCGACGATGGCGGTTGGCATCGCGCAGCGAGTAGACGCAGCCACAGTACTCCTGCTGGTAGAACTGCTCGCGCTTGCTGATCTCGATCATGCGGCTGGCACCGCCGCCCTTGCGCCAGTTGTAGTCCCAGTACTGCAGGCCCTCGTAGCGCGAGGCGGCGCGCACACCACAGTCGTTGATCTGCGCCATGTTCTTCCAGCGCGAGATGCCCAGCGAGGAGCTGATGGTGTCGTAGCCGTGCTCGTGCGCGTACAGCGCGGTGCGCTCGAAGCGCATGTCGAAGCACATGGTGCAGCGGATGCCACGCTCGGGTTCGTTCTCCATGCCACGCGCACGGCTGAACCAGTTGTCGGTGTCGTAGTCGCAGTCGATGAAGGGGATGCCGTGCTGTTCGGCGAAGCGGATGTTCTCCTGCTTGCGCAGTTCGTATTCCTTCACCGGATGGATGTTGGGGTTGTAGAAGAAGATCGCGTAGTCGATCCCGGAGGCGGTGATCGCCTCCATCACTTCGCCCGAGCATGGCGCACAGCACGAGTGCAGCAACAGGCGCTGGCCGTTGTCGGGAAGGGTCAGGGTGGGGCGTTGGAGCTCGGTCATCGTCGGGTGCATCTGGGCGTGGGCAGCGGGTCTGGACGGAAACCGTGAACAGGACGCGCGCGGCCACATCGCCTGCACGCGCAGGACGACGACGGCCCCGGCAACCTCCCCGCGGAGATTCCAGGTCGAGTCAGGGGGACGGTCGTGTCCCCCGGCCGGGGCCGGTATTCGGGCTGATGGACACGGGCCGGCTGGCCCACCTACTACCTGCCGCTTCCCAGGCGCGAGCCCAGTGCTGTTGGCAGGATTCGTTTCCATTCACCGCTGCGGGGCAGCTCCGGAATGGGCGCGCAAGGCGCCTTCACCGGATTCCCGTTTAAATCCCTGCCGCCATCGAAGCCACGGCAGGGATACCTTCGGCGTGCCCACGGTGGACGCGTTGGCGGCAATGGTCAAGGGCCGATGAAAACGCAGGGCTGTGGCGCGTTTCTCAGGCTGTGAGAGTGCCTCTTGCCATACTGGGCACCGACAGACGGGAGGTGGCTCGTGGCGGCGAAGTACTGCGATCTGGTCATGAAAGGCGGCATCACCAGCGGCATCGTGTATCCCAACGCGGTGCTCGCGCTGGCCCGCGAATACCGTTTCAAGAGCATCGGTGGCACCTCGGCCGGTGCGATCGCCGCTGCCGTGGCGGCCGCTGCGGCATACGGCGACCGGCGCCAGCAGGCCGGCGAAACCCTGCCCGGTGACGCCGGGTACGGCGGCCTGTCGGCGGTGTCGGCACAGTTGTCGCGGCGTGGATTCATCTACAGCCTGTTCCAGCCCGCCGCCGGCGCGCGCGCTGCGTATCGGCTGCTGGTGGTGCTGACCGGCAACGCCGGCTGGCCACGCAAGCTGCTGTGCCTGGCCATCGCGGTGTTCCAGATCGCGCCGCTGGAAGTGCTGGTGTCGTTGGCACTGCTGCTCGGCCTGGGCTGGTGGGGCGGTGGCTGGAGCGGCGTGGCGGCGACCCTGCTGCCGTCGCTGCTGTGTGCCTACGGCGCAGGCGTGGCCGCCGCTGCGCTGCGCGTGGCCCGGGTGGCGCGGCGCAACCTGCTGGGCCTGTGCAGCGGGCTTAGCCGGGATGCAGGCAAGCCGGCGCTGACCGAATGGCTGCATGAAAGCCTGCAGCAGCTGTCGGGCAAGCCGATGGATGCACCGCTGACCTTCGCCGATCTGCACGACGCGCCGCGCTATTCAGGCGAACCGGACAGCCCGCATGCGATCTCCCTGCAGATGATCACCACCTGCGTATCGCACAACGAACCGCGCACGCTGCCGTTGGGCGGGGCGCAGTTCTGGTTCCTGCGCGAGGAGTTCGAGCAGCTGTTCCCGGCCAGTGTGGTGCAGTGGATGGTCGACCGCGCCGGACCACCGCGCGAGGTTGAAGGCCACAGCTACTACCACCTGCCGCAGGGTGCGTCGCTGCCGGTACTGGTGGCCACGCGCATGAGCCTCAGCTTCCCGCTGCTGATCAGCGCGGTGCCACTGCATGAGCCTTCGCGTCGCGAACGTCGCTGCGAGCCGACGTCGACGGCTGCAGGAGAGGCCGGGCACAACGTGGCCGACAGCATGGAAGGGCTGACCAGCGCGGGCCAGGCCTGTGGTCCGGTGATCACCGCGTTCCGGGTGTGCTGGTTCTCCGATGGCGGCATCAGCAGCAACTTCCCGATCCACCTGTTCGATGCCGCACTGCCGCGCTGGCCGACCTTCGCCATCAACCTGGTCTATCCGCAACGCCCCGAGCCGGTGGTGCGCGAGAGCGACAACCGCCAGGCGCTGGAACGCGCGGTGTTCCTTCCCACCGAAAACCGGCATGGATGGCAGCGACATTACCAGTCCATCGCCACGCCGCTGGCGGCCGGTGAGCTGGGCCGCTTCCTGTTCGCGGTGGTGGCCACCATGCAGAACTGGCGCGACCTGCTGCAGGCGCGTGCGCCGGGGTATCGCGACCGCATCGTGCATGTGAGCCTGCAGGGCGACGAGGGTGGCATGAACCTGGACATGCCACAGGAGGTGCTGACCCGCATCGCCGACAAGGGCAGCCTCGCCGGTGCACGCTTCTGTTCGTTCTCGTTCGAGAACCATTACTGGATCCGTTGGCGCAACCTGGCCTCGGCTTACCAGCGCTACACGCTGGAAATATCGCGCACCGACGATCCGGCGCAGCAGGTGCTGGCCTATCGCGCGGCCTATGCGATGGTGGCCACCGGCACACCGCCACCGCCGTCGTACAAGCTGGGTTCGGAAGACAAGCGGCTGGCGTCGCAGCAGCTGTGGGGGCTGATGGTGGAACAGGGCCGCAGCTGGGAAGACCTTGGCCCCGACCTCACCGACGGCTCGCCACGGCCGTTGCCACAGATGAAGGTGACGCCGATCTATTGATCGCGGTGCGCCGCTGCGCTCGCCGGGCATGGCCCGGCGCTACCGTTGGCTATCGCCACGCCTCGACCACTGCATCGCCGCGCAATGGCGCATACAACGGCAAGGCCAATTCCTGCTTCACCCATCCCGGGTTGAGCGCGCGCAATCCCGCCAGGTATTCGCGGGCCAATGCGGTTTCACCCTGCGACATCGCCAGCCGCGCCGCGCGTGCCCACGTCCGGTCCCAGCCATGCGCCAGCGCCAGCGAGGTGGCCAGCGACGCACGTGCGCCGGCCACGTCGCCCTTTTCCCACTGCTGTTCGGCGCGGATGATCGCTTCATTCGAAAGCCGCATGTCGTACAGCTCGCGCAGGCGCGCCACGGCACGCGGGTCGGCATCCACGCGCAGGTCGGTGTCCTGCCAGTCGCCGCCAGGCGT
This sequence comes from Stenotrophomonas sp. 1278, assembly GCF_029892765.1. Classification (NCBI taxonomy): domain Bacteria; kingdom Pseudomonadati; phylum Pseudomonadota; class Gammaproteobacteria; order Lysobacterales; family Lysobacteraceae; genus Stenotrophomonas; species Stenotrophomonas sp. 1278. Next base: position 94,265 of record NZ_JARXWD010000004.1, on the reverse strand, counting down.
GCGCACCAGCAATGCCGCCGACCATTGCCCGCTGCGTTGTCCACCCGCCGCTTGTCCCGCTTCCAGCGCTGCCAACAGGCGCGCGGCAAGCGCACCGTGGGTGGTCGTAAACGCGCGTTGCATCGCCGCCAGCACGTCCGGCCCAACCAGTCCGTTGCCTTGCACGCTCACCTTGCCCTCGCCAACGGCACCGGCCCAATCGGCCCGCTGCGCGATCGCGCCTGTGTACTGCGCGTTGCCACCGCGCGCGCTGACCAGGCCAATCTGGCGCTCGGCGATGCTGGTGCCATCGAAATCGCCGTCCTCATCCAGCAGTTGCTTCAGCACCTGCGCGGGCGAGCGACCCGTAGCCAGTAGTTCCAGACCCTTCGACCCATAGGTCGGGTTGGTTTCGAACTGGCTGGCGACCGCGCCGACCTTCGCCTGCGCCCACGGCACGCCCACTCCTCCGACAGCGAGGTTGTGCGTGGCCACCGCCACGCCGCAGTCGCCGGCCTCGTTGCAGGCAACAATGGAGAAGGTCGCCCACGCCGGTGTCGCGACAGCAGCAAGCAGCAGGGCCAGGCAGGGGCGCAGCACGTACATGGTCGTCTCCGGTGATGGGGTTGGACTGGGATGCAACGAACCTGCGGAAGGTTTAATGCAGGCGGCGGCGGGCGCCCTAGAATGTCCGGCTCTTCATGCATGCAAGGAATGCCCGATGTCCGCCCGCCAGGAACTGCTGGACCTGCTTGAACGCCTCGATGCCCGTGACGCGGACCACTTCCCGGTGGTGCCGCTGGCGGCGTACTTCGAAGGCAACGACCAGGAAGAGAGCATCGCACCGAACCAGTGGGGCTATGGCCGTCCGCCGATCGCCGAACTGTACGCCCGCTTCGCCGCCATTGCCGCGCGCCCGGAGGTGGAAGGTGTGTACGTGGGCTTGCACCAGGACTGGGGCAGCGCACTGGATGACAGCGAATGGCCAGCGGCCGAGAACGTGCACCTGCTGACCAGCGCCGATGCGGCGACCGTTGAAGAGTGGCTGCAGGGGCTGGAATGCGATGGCGTAGGCGAGGGCTGGCCGTATGGACAGCACGTCGATGCGCCGCTGCCCTCCGCCGGCCATCGCGTGCTGACCGTGTTCTGGGACTAGTAAAGCCACGCCATGCGTGGATGCATTTCGCGCACGGCCAGAGCGTGCCAACCAAGGTTGGCACCTACCAGAGCGGATATCCGGATGGGGTCAGGGCCCGTTGCGTCGCAACGGGCCCTGACCCCGGTGCCGACCAACCGGTCGGCACCCACCATCAGCAGCAGGTTCCAACAGTCGCGGGAACCTGTCGAAGGCGGGGTGGGTTCGGTTGCGGGGGCGTGAGCCGCATGGATGCGGCGACCGAGCTTACATGGACGTACTTGCAGCGTCCCCCGCAACCGGACCCACCCCGCCATCCCACGGAATGCCCGCTGTTGCTTTTGCTGTTGCCTTGGATTGAAGCAGGTGCAGGGCGCAGCCCTGCCGAACCCCCAACCCCTACCGCCCCGGCAACTGCGCGAACGCGCGCTGCATGCAGTCCTCGCGCGGGCACACCCGGCAGCCCGGCCCGATCGACACCGAGTTGCCCGGGCTCTGCACGTCCAGCCCCAGCGAATACACCAGCCGATCGGCATGCTGCAGGTCACACCCCAGTGCCACCGCGAAGGTCTTGCGTGGCTGGCCGTGGCCCACCGGCCCGCTGCTGACCTGTCGCGCCAGCCAGAAGTGGCGCCGCCCATCGGGCATGCGCGCGGTCTGGGTGAGGATGCGTCCGGGCTGGTTGAACGCCTCATAGACGATCCACAACGGGCAGGAACCGCCCACCTGCGAGAAGTGGAAATCGGTGGCCGAGTGGCGCTTGGACACGTTGCCGGCGCGGTCCACGCGGATGAAGAAGAACGGCAGGCCGGGCGCACTGCGTCGCGCCAGCGTGCTCAACCGATGGCAGACCGCCTCGAATCCCACGCCGAACTGATGCGCCAGCAGCTCGATGTCATAGCCGCTGGCCTCGGCCGCGCGCAGGAAACGCATGTACGGCATCACCAGCGCACCGGCGAAATAGTTGGACAGGCCGATACGCGCCTGTGCGATGCGGGCCTCGTCGGTGAAGCCGGTGCGCGCGATCACCGCATCGATCTGCGGCAGGTAGCCGCGCAGCGCCAGCTCGACCGCCATCTGGAACGCCTGCTGGCCCGGCTCCAGGTAGTCGGGCAGCCACAGCGTACGGCTGCCGGCATCGTACTGGCGCTTCTCGCGCCCGGCCTGCAGCGCAGCCACTTCCACCAGCACCCCGTGGCGGTCGGCCAGCAGCTGGCGCAGCCGTGGCGCCACGTGTCCCGGCGCCAGCCCCCATTCGGCGAACAGCTGCTCGGCCAGTTCGTCCAGCTCGGGGATGTGGTTGTGCATGCGGTTGAAGAACTCGCGCACCTGGTCGCCGGCCGGCAACGTGCTGCCCGCGCCCGGCTCGCCCAACTGGAACTCCAGCGCGGCGGCATGCTCGCGCAGCGCCAGGTGGCGGCGATGCAGGTCCAGCAGCGCGCGGCTGACCTGCGGCAGGTTGCCGGCCAGCGCGCGCAGTTCGGTGGCGCTGACGTCAGCCAAGCCCAGATCGCGCAGGGTCTCGCCCAGCGACTCCTGCAGCGCGGCGGGCTCATCATCGTCGAACAGGGGGGAAACATCGCCCAACACCTCGCCCAGCTTCTTCTGCACCGCAGGCGTCAGCGGGCGCTTGTTGCGCTCGATCTGGTTCAGGTAGCTGGCCGACAGCCCCAGGGCGCGGGCAAGGTCGGCCTGGCTGTAGCCGCGCTGCTCGCGCAGGCGCAGCAGACGCAGGCCGAGCTGGCGCTGGGGGGCTGAATAATTCACAGGATTAACAGGAATCGTGGCGGGCATTGGCCAGATTAAGCGGATTCAGGCCGGAAATCGAGGCGTGGCCTGTGAATAATGCCAAGCATCTTTCGCACCCCGTGGATTGTCGTCATGACTGTTGCAGCGCCCCGTATCCGCATGCTGATCGATGGCCAGTTCGTTGAATCGGCCACCTCCCACTGGCAGGACGTGATCAACCCGGCCACCCAGGACGTGCTGGCCCAGGTGCCGTTCGCCACCACGGGTGAAGTCGATGCCGCCGTGGCTGCCGCCAAGGAAGCCTTCAAGACCTGGCGCAAGACCCCGATCGGTACCCGCGCTCGCATCTTCCTGAAGTACCAGCAGCTGATCCGCGAAAACATGAGCGAGCTGGCGCACATCCTCACCGCCGAACAGGGCAAGACCCTGCCGGACGCCGAAGGCGATGTGTTCCGCGGCCTGGAAGTGGTCGAGCACGCGGCCGCCATCGGCAACCTGCAGCTGGGCGAACTGGCCAACAACGTGGCCAACGGCGTGGACACCTACTCGATCATGCAGCCGCTGGGCGTGTGCGCAGGCATCACCCCGTTCAACTTCCCGGCGATGATTCCGCTGTGGATGTTCCCGATGGCCATTGCCACCGGCAACACCTTCATCCTCAAGCCGTCCGAGCAGGACCCGATGGTCACCATGCGCCTGGTCGAACTGGCGCTGGAAGCGGGCATTCCCAAGGGCGTACTGAACGTGGTCCACGGTGGCGAGGAAGTGGTCAACGCCATCTGCGACCACCCGGACATCAAGGCGGTGTCGTTCGTCGGTTCCACCCGCGTCGGTACCCACGTGTACAACCGCGCTTCGCTGGCCGGCAAGCGCGTGCAGTGCATGATGGGCGCCAAGAACCACGCCGTGGTGCTGCCGGACGCCAACAAGGAGCAGACCCTCAATGCGATGGTCGGCGCGGCCTTCGGTGCGGCGGGCCAGCGCTGCATGGCCGCCTCCACCCTGGTGCTGGTCGGTGAAGCGCGCGGTTGGGTGCAGGACCTGGTCGAAAAGGCCAAGACCCTGAAGGTCAGCGGTGGCACGGTCGCCGGCACCGACGTCGGCCCGGTCATTTCCTGCAGCGCCCGTGATCGCGTTGAAGGCCTGATCGCGTCGGGTGTGGAGCAGGGCGCCAAGCTGGTGCTGGATGGCCGCAAGCCGCAGGTCGACGGGTTCGAGAAGGGCAATTTCGTTGGCCCGACCATCTTTGCCGGTGTCACCACCGACATGCGCATCTACCAGGAAGAAATCTTCGGGCCGGTGCTGGTCATCCTCGAAGCGGAAACGCTGGATGAGGCCATCGCCATGGTCAACAGCAACCCGAACGGCAACGGCACCGCGCTGTTCACCCAGTCCGGCGCCGCAGCACGCCGGTTCCAGGAAGACATCGACGTCGGCCAGGTCGGCATCAACGTGCCGATCCCGGTGCCGGTGCCGCTGTTCTCGTTCACCGGTTCGCGCGCCTCCAAGCTGGGCGACCTGGGTCCGTACGGCAAGCAGGTGGTGCTGTTCTACACGCAGACCAAGACCGTCACCGCGCGCTGGTTCGACGACGAGACGCTGAGCCATGGCGTCAACACCACGATCAGCCTGAAGTAACCGCAGGGAGCAGCCATGAGCCACTCGATGACGACGGAACAGGAAGAAGCGCAGCAGGCGTACCGCGAAGCGGCTCGTGACTTCGCACAGGCCGAACTGGCACCGCACGCCGCGCGATGGGATGCGGAGGGCATCTTTCCGCGCGAGGCGATCGCCAAGGCCGGTGAACTGGGCTTCTGCGGTCTGTACATGGACCCGGAAGTGGGCGGCAGCGGCCTGAGCCGACTGGACGCCGCCGTCGTCATCGAGGAGCTCGCCAACGTCGACCCGTCGACCGCGGCCTATATCAGCATCCACAACATGGCCTCGTGGATGGTGTCCACGTGGGGCCAGCCGGCGCTGCGCGACGCGTGGGGCAATGACCTGTCTTCGGGCAGCAAGCTGGCCTCGTACTGCCTGACCGAGCCGGGTGCCGGTTCGGACGCGGCCTCGCTGAAGACCACCGCCGTGCGCGATGGCGATTTCTACGTGTTGAATGGCTCCAAGGCCTTCATTTCCGGCGCCGGTGCCACCGAGCTGCTGGTGGTGATGGCACGTACCGGCGGTGCCGGTGCAGGCGGGGTCAGCGCGATCGCGGTGCCGGCCGACCTGCCGGGCATCAGCTATGGCCGCAAGGAAGAGAAGATGGGCTGGAACAGCCAGCCCACCCGCGGCATCACCTTCGAAAACGTCCGCGTACCGGTCAGCCACCTTCTGGGAGAGGAAGGCGGCGGCTTCAAGCTGGCGATGAAGGGGCTCGATGGTGGCCGGATCAACATCGCCGCGTGCTCGCTGGGTGCTGCGCAGGGCGCGCTGGATGCCGCACGCCGCTACATGGGCGAGCGCCGCCAGTTCGGCAAGGCGTTGTCCGAATTCCAGGCGCTGCAGTTCAAGCTGGCCGACATGGCCATCGAACTGGTTGCCGCGCGGCAGATGGTGCATACCGCTGCGCGCAAGCTCGATGCCGGTGCCAGCGATGCCAATGTGTGGTGCGCGATGGCCAAGCGTTTCGCCACCGATGCCGGCTTCACCATCTGCAACGAAGCCCTGCAGATCCACGGGGGCTACGGCTACATCCGTGAATATCCGATCGAACGCCTGCTGCGCGACAGCCGCGTGCACCAGATCCTGGAAGGCACCAACGAGATCATGCGGGTGATCGTTGCCCGTCACCTGCTCAACACCGAAGAGGAACTGCGATGAAGGATTGGCGTACCCAGGAGCACGTGGGCCTGAAGGTCGAGGCCGATGGCCACACCGCCGTGGTCACCCTGAACAACCCGCCGGCGCATACCTGGACCGTGCACAGCCTGTCGGCGCTGCGCGACCTGGTGGGCGCACTCAATGCAGACCGCGACATCTACGCGCTGGTGATCACCGGTGATGGCGAGAAGTTCTTCTCCGCGGGTGCCGACCTCAACCAGTTCGCTTCCGGCGACAAGGCTGCCGCACGCGAAGCGGCACGCCGTTTCGGCGAAGCCTTCGAGGCGCTGTCCGCGTTCCGTGGGGTGTCGATCGCTGCGATCAACGGCTACGCCATGGGCGGCGGCCTGGAGTGCGCGCTGGCCTGCGACCTGCGCATCATCGAAGACCATGCCCAGGTTGCGCTGCCGGAGGCCACCGTCGGCCTGCTGCCGTGCGCCGGTGGCACCCAGAACCTGCCGCGCCTGGTCGGCGAGGGTTGGGCCAAGCGCATGATCCTGCTCGGCGAGCGCATCAACGCGGAAACCGCCGTGCGGATTGGTCTTGCTGAAGAAAAGGTCGGCAAGGGCGAAGCCAAGGCGCTGGCACTGGAATGGGCGAAGAAGGCCGGCAAGCAGAGCCCGACCAGCATTGCCGCCTGCAAGACGCTGGTGCAGTCCACCCGCACCGGCACCCATGCGTCGGCGCTGGTGGCCGAGCGCGAGGCCTTCGTCGATCTGTTCGACACCGCCGACCAGGTCGAGGGCGTGAGTGCCTTCCTTGAAAAGCGCGCCGCGCAGTGGAAAAACGCATGAGTACCGACACCGCTGCCGATGACGCACCGGTGCTGTTCGAAGAGCGCACCGCCAGCAATGGCACGCGCATCGGCATCGCCACGCTCAACGCGCCGCGCACGCTCAATGGCTTCTCGCTGCCGATGGCGCACCTGTTGTTGCAGCAGTTGAACGCCTGGGCCGACGACGATGCCATCGCCATGGTGGTGCTGCAGGGCGCCGGTGAGAAGGCGTTCTGCGCCGGCGGTGACCTGCACAGCCTGTACCAGAGCATGCGTGCCTACCGCGACGCCGGCCAAAACGATATCCGCGGGAACGACTACGCCGCCGAGTTCTTCGACGTCGAGTACCGCGTCGACTACCTGATCCATACCTACGCCAAGCCGATCCTGTGCTGGGGCCACGGCATCGTGATGGGCGGCGGCATCGGCCTGATGTCCGGCGCCAGCCATCGCGTTGTCAGCGAGCGTTCCAAGCTGGCCTTCCCGGAAATCACCGTGGGCCTGTTCCCTGACGTGGGTGGCAGCTGGCTGCTGCCGCGCGTGCCGGGCAACGGTGGCCTGTTCCTTGCCCTGACCGGTGCGCTGCTCAACCCGGGCGATGCGATCTATGCCGGCCTGGCCGACGTGCATGTGGCCGAGGAACGCCGCAGTGCGGTGTTCGACGCGCTGCTGCAGGTCGCGTGGTCGACCGATGCCGCACGCAACCACGAGCGCCTGTCACAGCTGCTGCTGTCGTTTGCCAGCGATGCGGCTACCGGCCCGCTGCTGGCCAATGCTACGCAGGTCGATGCGCTGTGCGCAGGCGATGACCTGGCCGCCATCGTCGAACGCATCAGCACCTTGCAGACCGATGACGCGTGGCTGCAGGCCGCACAGAAGACCCTTGCCGCCGGTGCGCCGGGTTCGGCACGGTTGGCCTTCGAACTGCAGCGCCGCAGCGCCGGCCAGGATCTGGCCAGCGTGTACCGGCTGGAATACATCACCGCCCTGCATTGCGCCGCGCATGGTGATTTTGCTGAAGGCATCCGCGCGCTGCTGATCGACAAGGACCGCAATCCCTCGTGGAACCCGGCCACGCTGGCCGATGCCGACCGCGCATGGGCCGATACGTTCTTCGCTTCTCCCTGGGCCGATGTCGCACATCCGCTGGCCGGCCTGGGTACCCCTGTCGCTGAAAGGAGCCTTGCATGAGCCGCGTTGCATTCATTGGGTTGGGCAACATGGGTGGCCCGATGGCCGCCAATCTGGTCAAGAACGGCCACACCGTACGTGTGTTCGATCTGGTGCCTGCCGCGGTGCAGGCGGCGGTCGACGCGGGTGCCAGCGCAGCGGCATCGGCACGCGAGACCCTGGCCGAGGCCGAGGTGGTGATCTCGATGCTGCCGGCCAGCCGCCATGTTGAAGGCGTGTACCTGGGTGATGACGGCATCCTTGCCGCGATTCCCGCCGGTGCGCTGGTCATCGACTGCAGCACGATTGCCCCGGCCAGCGCGCGCAAGGTATCCGAAGCGGCCGCCGCACGTGGCCTGCAGATGATCGATGCGCCGGTGTCCGGTGGCACTGCCGGCGCGCAGGCCGGCACGCTGACCTTCATCGTCGGTGGTGAAGAGGACGCGCTTGAACGCGCCCGCCCGGTGCTGCAGGCGATGGGCAGGAACATCTTCCATGTGGGCGCCAGTGGCGCCGGCCAGGTGGCCAAGCTGTGCAACAACATGGCGCTGGGCGTGATCATGGCTGTCACCGGCGAAGCCATCGCCCTGGGCGTGGCGCACGGGCTGGACCCGAAGGTGCTGTCGCAGATGATGGCGGTCAGCACCGGCCGCAGCTGGGCCACCGAAGTGTGCAACCCGTGGCCGGGCGTGCTGGAGAACGCGCCGGCGTCGCGCGGTTACAGCGGCGGCTTCGGCAGCGATCTGATGCTGAAGGACATGGGCTTGGCGGTGGAGGCGGCGATGAGCGTCGGCGCCTCGATTCCGCTGGGCGAAGTGGCCCGCAACCTGTACTCGATGAACCATCAGGCCGGCCGCGGCAAGCTGGATTTCTCCAGCGTCGTGCAGCTCATCACGAGCGAAAAGTGACCTGGTAGTGCTGGCCGCTGGCCGGCAACCTCATGCCCCCTTGCGGGACAACGAAGGTGGGATGGGCGGATGCCCGGTTTCGACCGGCATCCGCCCATTTTTTTGCCCAGCCGCTTGGTAGTGCCGGCCGCTGGCCGGCATCACCGCATCAGGCAACGATCAGCGTCACGTCGATGTTGCCGCGGGTCGCGTTGGAGTACGGGCAGACGATGTGTGCCTTCTGCACCAGCTCTTCCACCTGCTCGCGCGGCACGCCCGGCACGTTGATGGTCAGCTCGGCTTCGATGCCGAAACCGGTCGGGATCTGGCCGATGCCGACCTTGCCGGTCACGGTGGTGTCGGCCGGCAGTGCGACCTTGGCCTGGCCGGCGACGAACTTCAGTGCGCCCAGGAAGCAGGCCGAATAGCCGGCAGCAAAAAGCTGTTCCGGATTGGTGCCCGGGCCGCCAGCGCCGCCCAGCTCGCGCGGGGTCGACAGCTGGATGTCCAGCACGTTGTCGGAGGACACGGAACGGCCTTCACGGCCGCCGGTGGAGGTGGCCTGGGCGGTGTACAGAACCTTTTCGATGGACATCGGGGTGCTCCTGTTCAGTGGGTGGGTGTCGCGTTGGAGCCTACTTTGCCCGGATTCTGCAGGTGTTGGGCTAGAACAAGTCCGAAAAACTTGATTGATCGTCCTGCTGGCCTAGATTGTCCACTCGCGGTCGGTGGTGAACATGATGGTCAGCCAGCGGTCCGGCGACGATTCGCCCAGCGCATCGCCGATCTCGTCGCGCAGGTGATCCCACTCCAGCAGGGGCCGCGGCGGGTCGTCCTCGCGCACCACGAAGAACAGCTCGATCTGTTCGCCACGGCCGACCTGGGCCACGTAGCTGCGGTGTTCGACGAAGCCGTGCTTTGCAACGATCGCCCGCGCCACCGCATCCACATGCGCCTGCAGTTCCGGCGGCGTGACCAGCAGGATGCCGGCCAGTGCGCGCCGCACGGTGCCCAGCGGCGCGATCATCACCAGCACGCAGACGAACGCCAGGATGGCCGGATCGATGTACGGCCCGACCCACGCCAGCGAGGTGCCACGCACCAGCACGCCGCCGAGGAAGGCCAGCAGATAGCAGGCCGACATGCTCGCGGCGATGACCCAGTTCTTCGCATCCAGTGCGATGAACTCCGAACCGATGCGCCGGTTGGCACGCAGCACGAACCAGGCCAGCGCGCTTTCAGCCACGATCGACAGTGCCGCGAAGATGATTGCGGGGCCAAGCGCGATCTGTCGCCCACCCGACATCAGTGCATCGACTGCATTGACCAAGGCATACAGCGCTGCGCCGATCATCAGCGTACCGCTCACTCCCAGCACGATCGGTTCCAGGTGCCAGAAGCCCATGGTGAAGCGCTGGTTGAGGCGTGACTGCAACGCATCGGTCTGGGTGGACAGCGCGATCAGCCGCGCGACCAGCAGCGACAGCCACGTCATCACCACGTCGATCAGGCCGTAGATGCCATCGAAGATGATCAGCGACGAATTGGCCAGCAGGCCGAACACCACGGCGGCGGCGGCCAGCAGCAGCGAGGCGGCGATGGACAGCCGCAGCACACCCTGCTCGGTTGCGGGGTCGAAGAAGTGCGGTCGGTCAGTGGTCATGCCTCGATTGTAGAGCGGAGCCATGCTCTGCTGCCTTCAGGGGGGCTCCTTCGCTACCCAGGCGGCGGATGTTCCCGTAGACTGCGGCCCTTCCACGCTCCCCCGACGACGCACTGCAGTGATCACGCCACCCTGACCCTTGCCGCCTCTCGGCAGCCGGCCCAACCGGCTCAGGAACCCGCGTCTTTCCACTGCAGCGCCACGTGGCCTCGCCCGCGTGTGCGCGGAGTTTTCCCATGCAAACGTCTTATCCCCTGCGCCAGCAATGGCTCGGCAACCTCCGTGGTGATCTGCTGTCCGGTGCCGTCGTCGCGCTGGCGCTGATTCCCGAAGCCATCGCGTTCTCGCTGATCGCCGGCGTCGACCCCAAGGTCGGCCTGTACGCTGCTTTCTCCATTGCCGTCATCACTGCGATCGCAGGCGGCCGCCCCGGCATGATCTCTGCCGCCACCGGCGCGATGGCGCTGGTGATGGTCGACCTGGTAAAGGACCACGGCCTGCAGTACCTGTTTGCCGCCAGCATCCTGGCCGGCCTGCTGCAGGTGCTGGCCGGCGTGTTCAAGCTGGGCTCGCTGATGCGCTTCGTCTCGCGCTCGGTCATCACCGGCTTCGTCAACGCGTTGGCCATCCTGATCTTCCTGGCCCAGATGCCCGAGCTGATCGGCCGCGGCCCCACCGTGTATGTGCTGTGCGCCGCCGCGTTGGCGATCATCTACCTGCTGCCGCGCATCACCCGCGCAGTGCCTTCGCCGCTGGTGGCGATCATCGTGCTCACCGCCGTGGTCATCGGCTTCGGCATCGATGTACGCAGCGTGGGCGACATGGGCCAGCTGCCCGACAGCCTGCCGTACTTCCTCATCCCCGATGTGCCCTTCACCTGGGAAACGCTGCGCATCCTGCTGCCGGTGTCAGCCACGCTGGCGGTGGTCGGCCTGCTCGAATCGATGATGACCCTGCAGATTGTCGAGGACATCACCGAGACGCCCAGTGAGCGCAACCGCGAGTGCGTCGGCCAGGGCCTGGCCAACACGGTCACCGGTTTCCTCGGTGGCATGGCCGGCTGCGCGATGATCGGTCAGTCGGTGATCAACGTGACCTCCGGTGGGCGAGGCCGCCTGTCCTGCCTGGTGGCCGGCCTGCTGCTGCTGGTGCTGGTGGTGTACGGCAGCGACCTGGTGCGGCAGATCCCGATGGCCGCACTGGTGGCGGTGATGATCATGGTCAGCATCGGCACCTTCAGCTGGCGCTCGCTGCGCGACCTGCGCACGCATCCGCGCAGCTCGTCGGCAGTGATGCTGCTGACCGTGGTGGTCACCGTGGCCACCCACGACCTGGCCAAGGGTGTGCTCAGCGGCGTGCTGTTGTCTGCCCTGTTCTTCGCCCGCAAGGTGGGGCGCATGCTCGACGTGCAACGCGAAGACGTTGCGGACATGGACATGCAGGTCTACCGCGTGCGCGGCCAGGTATTCTTCGCCTCCGCCGGACAGCTGGGTGCGGCGTTCGACTACCAGCACGTGGCGCCGAAGGTACAGATCGACCTGCGGGAGGCCCACCTGTGGGATCTGACTGCCGTGGCTGCGCTGCAACGCGCTCAGGAAAAGCTGGCCGCGCATGGTGCCGAAGTCAGTGTTGTCGGCCTCAACGCGGCCAGCCAGACGCTGATCGAACAGGTGGGGGGCAGAGGCAGCGCGCACTGATGGCCGCTTGCTGATTTCGTCTGCAAGTTTTCTGATTGAGGCCTGCCTTCACCGGATGCACTGTGATTTCGTGCATTCGGCACAGATCGGAAAAGGACGAGAGATGATCGCAATACGCGTGTTTCCGGTACTTCTGTACTCCGCACTGGGTCTTGGCTTGACGGCGCTATCGCCCAGTGCGGTTGCGACCTCGCCCCGTATCGTTATCGAACATGTGTCCCACCACCGCGCAGGAACCGCTGAGGCGGCGGCGATCGCACGGTGGCTGGACAGCATCCCGGATGCGGATCGGCGGACGATGGAGCTGGGCACGATTACGGTGCAGCAGCGCCGGCCCCCCTCCGATGCCTGGGCCTCTGCCGCAGTGGCCCCTCCCGTTCCGCTTCCGGCCTCGGGTGCTGCCGGTGAGAAGATCACCATCACCAATGAGCTTCCCGGTGGCTTCGTGGAAACCTGGACGTTCCAGTGGGTTGCGGGAGAGGGTGGGGGCGGTTGGAAGCAGACCGATTACGAAACGCACGCGCCGATCGTGCAGCCTGATCGGCCCAACGAGCTGTGATGGAGCGGTGGTGGCCGGTCGCAGCAGGCCACCACCGCTCCAAAGTTGGTCGCGTCAGGTTTCTGCGACGCCGTCCGCGCAAGCTGAATTCAGTCAGCCATCTGAAACCGCCGCTGTCGTAGGATCTGCACCGTGATCGGGGCCGATGGACGGACCCTCCCGGCCGGCACCCGCTGGCCACACGCAAGGGAGATGCAAGCAATGCAGGTAATGGATGCCCATGGGGGCAATGAACAGATCGCCTCCGGCCGTCGGTACTGGAAGGTGCTGGCCCTGTGCCTGTCGCTCACCGCGTGCCAGGCGCCTTCTGCCCCGGCATCGGCCGAAGCGGCGGCTGCTCCGGTTCCGCTCGCCGCGGCAGCGCCGGCAGCGCCCCCCCATGCAGTGACCGGTGATTCCTCTCGGTACCCGGATGCGTCCTACACGGACGGTCGCCTGCGCCCGGCTTATGGCTGGTGCGTGGATGGCGTGGAGGATGCGGGCAAGCTGCAGGCCTGCGGCAAGGATGAACTGGCCTATCAGGAAGGGCGCCTGCAGGAGGGTGCCAGCAAGACTGTGACCGGGCTCGACGCTGCTGCGAAGCAGGCGTTCCTTGCCACCCAGGCGACCTGGCGCAGCGATACCGACCGTCATTGCGCCGCTCCGACCAATGCCGGTGTGGATGACCTGCAGAAGGCACAGGAGTGCCGCCTGTTCCGCGTGGCCAACCGTGCCGACGCATTGATGGCGCAGAGCGGCCCGCCCGATACCTCCTACACCCAGGCAACGCTTCGCCCGGAATTCATCCGCTGTGTGCAGCAGGCCCGTGGCATGAACGACCATATCCAGGCCTGCGGCGATACCGAGCTGGCCTACCACCAGACGCAGCTGCAGGCCGAAGTGGCGCGCCTGATGAACGGCCCCGACAGTCCGGCCAAGGACCGCTGGATGGACGAACAGGCCACTTGGGCCGAGGACACCGACAAGCGTTGCAGCCCGGCTACAGAGAGCGTGGGCCAGGCGCTGGACGCGCAGTCGTGCCTCATCAACCGCTACGCCAACCGCGCGGTGGAACTGCAGGCGCGCGAGCGGCGTTGATGTCGGCTGAAACCTGAATTCAGTCAGGCATCGGCATTCTGCGCTGGCGTAGCATCCTCACCGTGATGGGGCCGATGGACGGCTCCTCTTTGCCGACCCACCCGGCGACTCACCAGGGAGAAGCAAGCAATGCAAGCCTTGAGCGCGCCTGCGCGCATTGATCGATCCGCCTTTGAAATCCGACGCGGAATTGCGCTGGTGCTGTGCCTGTTGCTGGGCGCCTGCCAGGCCCCTTCGGCCGACAGCGCCACGGTTGCCGCTGCCGCCAGCGCAGATGAGCCAACACCGGCAGCCACATCGACACCGGCCAGCGCGACGCCTGCAACTACAGCCGCCGATGCCGACGCGGATGCCGATGACTTTCCCGCGCCGCTGCCCGATGCCTCCTACACCCAGGCCAACCTGCGTCCTGCGTACACCCGTTGCGTGGACGCCAGCGAAGCGGTGACAGCACGCCTGCAGGCATGTGGCGACGAGGAGTTGAGTTACCAGGAAGACCGCCTGGCCGAGATCGTCGCCGGTGTCGTGGCAAGTCCCGACAGCAAGGCCAAGGATGACTGGATGGATGCGCAGGCTGCCTGGTGGTCGGACACCAATCGCCATTGCCGCTGGGATCCCAAAACCGATGGCCAGGGCCAGAGGCTGGACGCGCAGTCGTGCCGCATCAACCGCGTGGCCAACCGCGTTGACCAGCTGCAGGCCGCTGCACGGAGCAAGTGACCTCAATCCACCGCATTGCCAACTGAGAGGAGTCCTTCGACATGGATGTAGTGACCGATGCAAGGAAGGCGATGGAACACTGGCATCGCGGCCAGACCTCCGCCCGTTTTGAAACCGACAACCGTGGTCCAGGCTGGATTTCCTCGGGCAAGGGTGACCATGGCGGCGTGTCCTATGGCAGCTACCAGTTCGCCAGCGCCGTTGGCGGGGTGGACGAGTACCTGAAGTCGTCCCGCTATGCGGACCAGTTCCACGGCCTGAAGCCTGCGACGGAAGCCTTCAGCGAGCGCTGGAAAGCGGTGGCCGCACGCGACGAAAAGGGCTTCGCCCAGGAACAGCACGATTTCATCCAGCACCAGTATTACGACGTGCAGATGGATCGCCTGAAGAAGGTCGGCGTGGACCTGCAAGGTCGCGGCCCTGCCGTGCAGGACGCGCTGTGGAGCACGTCGGTGCAGTATCGCAACATGACCCGTGGTGTATTCCAGAATGGCCTGAAACAAGCCTATGGTGATGATTACAAGCTGTCCGAGCTGAGTGACGAGCAGATTGTCAGGGCCGTGCAGGATTACAAGCACGCCAACGTCCAGCGCCATTTCGAGAGCTCGCCCAAGCAGTGGGATTCGCTGCGCGAGCGCACGCTCAATGAAAAGTCCGAGCTGGTTGCGCTGGCGCGCTACGACAGGATCAACCACGACCCGCAGCCGTACCGGGGCAAGACCTACGAACAGGCGTTCGGCGAGCCGGCGCATCGTCAGTCCGCCGCGCGCCCGGCGCGTGCACCGATGGCCGACGGTGTGCTGGTGCAGGGCGAACGCGGCAATGAAGTGCTCGCGCTGCAGCAGAAGCTGGCGCAGGCCGGCTATACCGGTGTGGATGGCAAGGTGCTGAAGCCCGACGGCGATTTCGGCAGCGATACCTACCACGCGGTGCGTCAGTTCCAGAAGGCGCATGGGCTGGAAGAAGACGGCAAGGCGGGGCGTGACACGCTGTCTGCACTGAACGCCGGGGTTCGCCCACCCGCACAGACACCGGCACCGCCATCGGTACCCTCGCCAGAACGCCACGAGCCGAAGGCGCCCTCTACGGATGGTGCGCCGCTGGCGGCCGCCCCCGGTGGCGGCCGCATCACGGTGATCGAGCCCTACGGCAATGTCACCAGCAACCGCACGCTGGCCCACGGCATCAGTGGCGAAACGGCCTATCGCGAACTGAAGATCCATCACCCCAACACCAATGCCGAAGCCGTGCGCACCGGCGATGCCCGCAAGGCCGACCGCCAATCGGGCATGGTCGAAGGCGAGATGGAGAACATCCGCACACGTGAGGACAAGAATGACATTCCGCTGGTGCGCAAGGACCTGATCCTCACCGATCGCCTGGGCAGTCGCGATGTGATGATTCCGAACCCGGTGGCCGGCTACGCGCAGTTCAACAAGGACGCGACCAATTCGATCAGCCTCTACAGCCACCCGGCCGGCGATCCGCGCCGTGAGCTGGTAGGCCAGGTGCTGCACGGCGCCGCTGGCACGTCGCCTTACAAGAACGGTGACTTCGTCGAGTATGGCGCCCCGCTGATCCAGCAGTCGAACGCCGGCAGCAAACCGGTGCATGCGCATATCGAAGTGGAACCGGCGCAGTTCCGCCGCTACCTCGGCGACATGCTCAACGACCGCATCACCCTCGGCGGCAAGGTACTCGCGCAGGGGCCGGAAGCAGCGCAGGCCGCACGCGCCACGCAGCAGGCGCCGATGGCCGACGGCATGCTGGTGAAGGGCGAACGTGGCGATGAGGTCAAGGCACTGCAGGGCAAGCTGGCCGCGCTGGGTTACACCGCCGCCGACGGCAAGGCGCTGGGCACCGATGGCATCTTTGGCAAGGACACGCTGGCAGCGGTCAAGCAGTTCCAGGCCAACAACGGCCTGGAGCAGGATGGCAAGGCCGGCCGCCAGACCCTGGCGCGCCTGGACGACCCGGCCGCAGTGAAGGCCGGCGCACAGACCGCCGCCGCCCCGGCACGCACCGAACCGACCGCACCGGCAGCGCCCAGCATGCGCGATCCTTCGCATGCCGAGAATCCGCGCTTCAACCAGGCCCTGGAGAAACTACAGGAGCTGCAGCAGCAGCGCGTGCAGGCTGGCCTGTGCCCGCTGTTCGCCAATGCGCAGGAAACCGAACGCGCCGCCGGCCAGCTGGCCTACGAGAGCAAGGTCGCCGGCATGCGCCAGATCGACCATGTGGTCGCACGCCCGGATGGCAGCGGCTTGTTCGCCGTGCAGGGCAATGTCGGCGACCCGGCTGCGCAGCGCACCTTCGTCGACAGCCGACAGGCCGTGTCGCAGTCGGTCGAGGCCAGCACCCGCCAGACCGAGGAACTGAATGTCCAGTTCAACCAACGCGTGCAGGAACAGCAGCAGGAGCAGGTGCGCAACCGCGGCCTGTAAGCCTGCTGCACTGTGGCCGAAGGCTCCGGGCCCAACGACCCGGGGCCTTCTGTCGATTCATTCTGCAGGGTCGACCCGCCGGTACACCCCGAACTGGGTCCTGCGCTGGCCCATCGGGATGATCAAGGCCAGCAGGACCGCGCCTCCGTCCACCTGCTTCACCACCAGATCGTTTTCCACCGTGCAGGACAGTTCCACGCGCGACCAGACGCAGCCGGCGCCGGCCTCGCCCGGTTTGCACGATGACCACCGGTTGATGACCAGCTGTTCTCCTTCGGCGCTGTAGCTCTTGCTGGAAGCGCTGCCTGCAGCCTCGATGCCGGTGCCGTCGGCGGCATGGAAGCGGGCCACCAGCCGGCTCGCCTCCTGGCGGATCGTGACCTGGTGGATGTCCTTGTTGTAGACGCCAAAGAGCCTGGAAAGCGCGCCGATGAGCGCATTTTCCTGTCCTGCCGACAGGTAGGACGGCCGGTTGTCGAAGGTGGCGCCTTCGGTGAAGTCGCATCGTGGGCCCGGCCTGATTTCGGCGAGGCGTGCGTCGCGGACGCTGCTGCAACCACTGCCCAAGGCCAGCACCGTCAGCAGGGTGAGGCAGGCGAGGCCAGGGCCCGCCAGCGAGGATGCAGTCTGTTTCATTGTGGCTTCCCTTCCAACAGATGCGGTGCAACAGGAACTCGCGTACCGAGTATCCCCACGCAAGGGCGGCAGCGGCAACCCGGCCTGCATCCCCGGCTGCCCGCCGCCATTCATCCGCCCGGTGTAAACTATTGATCTCACTGGCAATGCCAGTCTCCACGATCAACCGCCCGATGACGTCCGCCACCGCCCGTTACGCTGATTCCCTGCGCCTGTCCGTCGCTCCCATGATGGACTGGACCGACCGCCATTGCCGGGTGTTCCACCGCCTGCTGGCGCCGGGTGCGCGGCTGTACACCGAAATGGTGCACGCCAATGCGGTCATCCATGGCGATCGCCAGCGCCTGCTCGGTTTCGATGCCAGCGAACAGCCGCTGGCACTGCAGCTCGGTGGCAGCGATCCGGCCCTGCTGGCGCAGGCCGCGCGCATCGCCGCCGACTGGGGCTACGACGAGGTCAACCTCAACTGCGGCTGCCCGTCCGACCGCGTGCAGGCCGGGCGCTTTGGTGCCTGCCTGATGCGCGAGCCGGTGCTGGTGGCCGAATGCGTGTCGGCCATGGTCGAGGCAGTGGACATCCCGGTGACGGTGAAATGCCGCTTGGGCGTGGACGAAGACGACAACTACGAGGTATTCGCCAGTTTCGTCGACCGCCAGGTCGAGGCCGGCGCCGCGATGGTGGTGGTGCACGCCCGCAATGCCTGGCTGAAGGGCCTGTCGCCGAAGGAGAACCGCGAGGTTCCGCCGTTGAAGTACGACTGGGCCTACCGGCTGAAGCAGGAGCGCCCGGCACTGCCGGTGGTGCTCAATGGTGGCCTGGCCAGCATCGAGGCGGTGCAGGCGCAGGCCGCGCACGTCGATGGCGTCATGCTCGGTCGCGCGGCCTACCACGACCCCTACCTGCTGCATCAGCTGGAAGCGCTGCAGACCGGCGCGCCGCTGCGTCCGCGCGGCGAGCTGCTGCGCGCACTGCGCCCGTACATCGAAGCCCGCCTGGGCGAGGGCCTGGCCCTTAAGCACATCACCCGCCACATCCTCGGCCTGTTCCACGGCCAGCCCGGCGGCCGCGCATTCCGTCACGTGCTGAGCGAGGGTGCCCATCGCCCCGGTGCCGACTGGGCGCTGGTCGAGCAGGCGCTGGCAGTCACCGAACGCGAAGCCGAGCGCGCCGCTGCGTGACGGCAGTCACATTCCTGACTTGACAAGGGCGGCCGTTTCGTCCCGAATGTTCACTTAGCTGAACAACGGTCTGGAGCATCTGGAAAAGTTCAGACCGGATTCACTGCCCGAAACCAAGAATTTGCAAAAGATTTGTAAAACGCCGGGTTCCATTCCGGTGCCCGGATTTACGACTTTTGAACGAATCGCCGTGCTCGGCTAGGATCGCATCGATGTCTTCCGCTCCCTTCCACCGCTGTATTGCCCTGGCCACCTGCGTGGTCCTGGCGGCTGCCCCGCTGTCTTCGGCGCTGGCGCAGGACCCGCAGCGGGAACAGGGGCGCGCAGAAATGATGGAGCGTGGAGGCCGTGGCGCCAGCAACGAGCGCTCGCTGTCCGATGCCGTGCGCCGCGTGCAGCGCACCACCGGTGGCCACATCCTGGGCGCCGAGCGTGTGCCGTTCGATGGTCGTGACATCAACCGGGTCAAATACATGGACGACCGCGGTCGGGTCCGCTACATGGACGACCCCGCCCCGGCACGTTCACAGCCGCGCACGCCGCGGTCGGATATGTCATCACTACGCGGCGATAACCCCTGAACAGGGATAGTTGTCGCTATCAACCCGTACCCACAGGCCTCCGGGCCGCACCCAGCACACTAGGGAGAGTTCATGCGTATCCTTCTGGTCGAAGACGAAGCCCCGCTGCGTGAGACCCTGGCAGCCCGGCTCAAGCGCGAAGGTTTTGCCGTCGATGCAGCGCAGGACGGCGAAGAAGGCCTGTACATGGGCCGCGAAGTGCCGTTCGACGTCGGCATCATCGACCTTGGCCTGCCCAAGATGTCGGGCATGGAGCTGATCAAGGCCCTGCGCGACGAAGGCAAGAAGTTCCCGGTGCTGATCCTGACCGCGCGTTCGAGCTGGCAGGACAAGGTCGAGGGCCTGAAGCAGGGCGCCGACGATTACCTGGTCAAGCCGTTCCATGTGGAAGAGCTGCTGGCCCGCGTCAACGCGCTGCTGCGCCGCGCCGCCGGCTGGAGCAAGCCGACCCTGGAATGCGGTCCGGTTGCCTTGGATCTGGCAGCGCAGACCGTCAGCGTGGCCGGCAGCAATGTCGACCTCACCAGCTATGAGTACAAGGTGCTGGAGTACCTGATGATGCATGCCGGTGAACTGGTCTCCAAGGCCGACCTCACCGAGCACATCTACCAGCAGGACTTCGATCGTGACTCGAACGTGCTGGAAGTGTTCATCGGCCGCCTGCGCAAGAAGCTGGACCCGGATGGCGAACTGAAGCCGATCGAGACCGTGCGCGGTCGTGGCTACCGCTTCGCGATTCCGCGCAACGAGGGCTGAGGCCTTTAACAGGCGATAAACGATGTCCGGCCGTCTGTGGTTCTTCCGACGCTGGCGGCCGCGCTCTCTGCAGGCGCGCCAGATGTTCGCCGCGTCAGTGGGTCTGGTCGCGTTCCTGGCCCTGGCCGGTTACGCGCTTGATGCTGCCTTCGCCGATACGGCGAAGGCGAACCTGCGCGAGCGCCTGAAGAACTATGCCACCGCCTATGCGGCCGGTATCGACTTCACCCGCGACCGCTCGCTGTACATCCGCGAGCAGCCGCCGGATCCGCGTTTCGACGTGCCCGGCAGCGGCCTGTACCTGCAGGTCGTCATGCCCGACGGCAAGGGCAATTCGATGTCCGCCGAAGGCCCGATGCTGCCCACCGTCGGCGGCGGCCTGCTGGCTCCGCGCCAGGAAGTGTTCGAAGGCCCGCTGCCGATGATCCAGATCGACGGCAGCCAGGGCTCGGTGTATCGCTATGGCCTGGGCCTGGTGTGGGATGCCGACGCCGACCCGGCCACCGAATTCCCGTACACCATCTACGTGATGGAAGACTCGCGCGCGCTGGGTGCGCAGCTGCGCGTGTTCCGCAGCCGGGTCTGGTTCTACCTGGGCGGCATCGGCCTGATCCTGCTGCTGCTGCAGACGGTCATCCTGCAGTGGAGCCTGCGCCCGTTGCGGCGGGTGATCACCGAACTGACCAAGGTCCAGCGCGGCGAGACCGAGCGCATGAGCGAACGCCACCCGCGCGAGCTGGAGCCGTTGACCGACAGCATCAATGCCTTCATCGAGGGCGAGCGTGAGAACCTGGAACGCCAGCGCAATACCCTGGCCGACCTGGCGCACAGCCTGAAGACGCCGATTGCGGTGCTGCGTACGCAGATGGACAGCGGCGCCGGCGATGGCGCCCTGCGCGAAGAGCTGGACGTGCAGCTGCAGCGCATGAACAACCTGGTGTCCTACCAGCTGGCACGCGCGGCCTCGTCGGGCCACAAGCTGTTCTCGGCACCGCTGCCGATCGAATCCAACGCCGAAGAGATCGTGCGTGGCCTGGAAAAGGTCTATGCGTCCAAGGGCGTGCTGTGCGAATTCGACATCGACCCGGCCGCGCGCTTCCACGGCGAACCGGGTGACCTGCAGGAACTGCTGGGCAACCTGCTGGAGAACGCGTTCAAGTGGGCCAAGCGCCGCGTGCTGCTGACCGCGCAGCCGTTGCCGGCGCCGAATGCGCGTCGCGCCGGTCTGCTGCTGGCGGTGGATGACGATGGCCCGGGTATTGCTCCGGAGGACATCGGCAAGGTGCTGCAGCGTGGCGTGCGCGGCGATGAGCGCGTACAGGGCCACGGCATCGGCCTGTCGATCGTGCAGGACCTGATCAAGGACTACCGCGGCGAGCTGCAGGTGTCCCGTTCCAGCGAACTGGGCGGCGCCCGTTTCGAAGTGCGGCTGCCGCCGGGGCCGTAACGATCCGTTGCAACCCGATCCGCCGGGCACGGCCCGGCGCTACCGGTCTACGTACACCCTCGGGTAGCGCCGGGCCATGCCCGGCGGACGGATGAATCACCCGACCATTGCCGGCGGCTCACCATAGAACCGCCGCAGATGCGCAGCCACCTCCGGCAACGCTTCGGCCAGCAGGTCCGGCGCAGAGAAGTGGTACTCGCTGGCCACCGCGAAGAACTCTTCCGGCGCCTCGGCCGCATACGGATCGATCCGTGTTTCCACGCCGGCATCCACCTGCGCACAGAACGCGTCGTACGATTTCTGGAAGTCAGCAGCCCACTCGCGTTGCCACGCACGCGGCAACGGCGGCGTGCCGTCCATCGCACCGTCGAGCGCATCCAGCTTGTGCACCATTTCATGCACGGCCACGCAGTAACCCTCATGCGGTGCCGCCAGGTCGGCCTGCACATCAGCCCACGAAAGAATCAACGGACCGCTGTCCCACGACTCGCCGATCAGCTCGTCATCCCACTCGTGCAGTACGCCGGCAGCGTCCATATGGCTGCGATGCACGCGGAACGCATCGGGGTAGACGATCAGCTGCGACCAGCCTTCCAGCCCCACCTCGCCGAACTCCAGCAGCGGCAGGCAGCACAGTGCGGCCAGCAGCACGCCATCGGCCGGCTGCAGCTGCAGGTCACCGATCGGGGAAATGGTCTTCTCATGCAGGAAGCGCGTGGTCAGCGCGCGCAGGCGTGCATGCCGTTCGTCGTCCAGGCCGCGCAACCACGCTGCGCGGTGGCAGGCATCGTTCCAGTGTGCGTCTTCGATCGGTCGCGGCGCGGGCCGCAACCACTGCAGCAACGACTTGATCAGCGGAACATACCCGGCAGGTAGCTGTGCCACTTCGGCGCACGGATGCGCTGCAGTACATCGTCGTCACCGCCACCGCCGCTGCTGGTCGCGGCGGCCGGACGTACCGGTGCCGGCTTGGCGGCCGTCGCTGTCGGCGCGTTGGTCGGTGTGCGCTGCGAGGCTGCATCGCTGGCCGAGTAGACGCAGGCGCCACGGCTGTCATCAAGCGCTGCTGTGGCAGATGCCGCGAAGGGCATCGTCAGCAGGATCAGGCAATGGGCATAACGGCGCATTGACGACATCCACGTTAAGGGAAGGTGAGTTCCCGATTCTAGCCCGAACCCGGCGCCAGATTGGAAGCACGCCGGAACCGGGGCCGGCGGGCGCCGCTGGCGGGTTTCCCGCATAATTCCGTCCTGACCTTGTGGAAGCTGCCGTGGACGATCGCCAATTGCTGGCCAAACTCGCTGCCGGTCGCCTGTCCGGCGACGCCCTGGCCCGTGAGCTGGGCCAGACCCGGGCCGCCATTTGGAAGCGAATTCAAGGGCTTAGGGCCGCTGGCGTCGAGGTTGAAGGGCGCGCAGGCGAGGGCTACGGGCTGACCCGGCCGGTCGACCTGCTGGACGCCGGGGCCATCCGCGCCGGCCTGCCCAAGGAGGCCGCAGCACTGCTGTACGACCTGCAGGTGGCCTGGACGGTGGACTCCACCAACGCCGAATTGCTGCGCTGCAGCGCGCCCCAGCGCGGTGTCAGCGTCCTGTTGGCCGAGCGCCAGACCGGCGGCCGTGGCCGTCGCGGGCGCACCTGGGCGTCGCCGCTGGCCGCGCATGTGTATCTGTCGGTGCTGCGCCTGTTCGAGGGTGGCCTGGGCCGTTTGGCCGGGCTGAGTTTGGTCGCCGGCGTCGCCGTGGCCGAAGCCCTGCACGATCTGGGCTACACGCAGGCGCAGCTGAAGTGGCCGAACGACGTGCTGGTCGATGGCCGCAAGCTGGTGGGCCTGCTGGCCGAGGGTGGTGGCGAATACGCCGGCCCGGCGCGTGCAGTGATCGGCATCGGCATCAACGTGCACATGCCGCCGGCCTTCGCCGAACAGATCACCCAGCCGTGGGTGGACCTGGACACACTGGCCGGCGCTTCGGTGGATCGCAACACGGTGGTGGCGGCGGTGCTGGCACGCCTGCTGCCGGCGCTGGAGGAATTCGACCGGGAAGGGCTGGCGCCGTTCCTGCCGCGTTACGCAGCGTTCGACATGCTGGCCGGGCGCGAAGTGCGCGTGCAGCTGGATGGCGAATGGCAGCACGGTACCGCGCTCGGCTTGGCTGACGATGGCGCGCTGCGCGTGCGCATCGATGGCCGCGAGCGCCTGCTGCATGCCGGCGAAGTCAGTGTGAGAAAAGCATGAGCGACTGGTTGTTCGATCTGGGCAATTCGCGCTTCAAGTTCGCGCCGTTGCAGGGTGATCGTGCCGGTGATGTGCAGGCCTGGGCGCATGGCGCCGAAGGCATGGCCGGGCAACCGCCGCACAGCCTGCCCAGTGGCGGCACCGCGTTTGTGGCCAGCGTCGCCGCGCCATCGCTGACCAGCGCGATGCTGGATCAGCTGCAGCGCCGCTTCGAGCACGTGCATGTGGTGCGCACCAGCGCCCAGTGTGCGGGTGTACGCATTGCCTACGCCAAGCCGGAAAAATTCGGTGTCGACCGCTTCCTGGCGCTGCTGGCTGCCGCCAAGGCACAGCGGCCGGTGCTGGTGGTCGGTGTCGGCACGGCGTTGACCATCGACCTGCTGGATGCCAACGGCCAGCATCACGGTGGACGCATTTCCGCCTCGCCGACCACCATGCGCGAGGCGCTGCACGCGCGCGCGGTGCAGCTGCCGGCCAGCGGCGGTGACTACAGCGAATTCGCCAACGACACCTCCGATGCGCTGGCCTCCGGCTGCGATGGTGCAGCCGTGGCGCTGGTTGAACGCAGCGCCCGCCAGGCACAGGCGCTGTTGGGCGTGATGCCGTCGCTGCTGGTGCATGGCGGTGGCGCACCCGCGCTGATGCCGCTGCTGGACGGCGCCGACTATCACCCCTCGCTGGTGCTGGATGGCCTCGCCCGCTGGGCGGTGCACCAGCCCGCAGGCTAGTATCGGCGCATGCTGACCCGTGCCCTGATCGTCGTGCTGGCGATCCTCAATCTTGGTGTTGCCACCTGGTGGCTGTTGCGCGATGAACCCGCGCGGGCGCCGTTGCCACCGCCCCCGACCGGCGTGGCCGAGCTGCGCTGGTTGCCCGGTGGCACCGATGCGGCCGTGGCCGCGCAGGCCTCGGCAGCGGCACCCACTGAAGCACTGGTGGAGCGTGAGGCGGCGCCGGCTACCGCAGTGGCCGCTGCACCCACACCCGCAGCGGCGACACCTGCAGCACCCGGCAAGCCCGCCGAACCAGTGAAGGCGCCTGAGCCGATGGCCGCCGTCGCCAATCCAGCGCCCGAACCGGTGGCTGAGAAACCCGCAGCCCCGGCCGTACCGCCGCGCTGCCTGGCGCTGGGCCCGTTCGCCGACCGCGCCGCTGCCAGCGCTGCGCAAAGCCGTGCGGGCAACCTGCTGGGCCAGGTGCGCCTGCGCGAGCAGCCCGCCGCCAGCGGCAGTGCCCGTTACCGCGTGCTGCTGCCCGCCGCCGCCAGCCGCGATGACGCGCAGGCCACGGTCAAGCGCATCGTCGCCGCCGGGTTGAGCGACTACTACATCATCAGCCAGGGCGACGAGACCAACGCCATTGCGCTGGGCCAGTACCGCAACCGCGAGGGCGCCGAACGGCGCATGGCTGCAGTGCAGGCCGCCGGCTTCCAGCCACGCCTGGTCGCCAGTGGTGATGCCGGCCAATGGTGGCTGGAAGGGCAGCTGGCCACCGGCAGCGAACCGGCCCAGGCACAGCAGCGCAGTGGCGCCGCGCAGCAACGGTCGCTGGAATGCACGCGACTGCGCTAGAATTCCCCCACCACGGCGCTGCCGTCGGCGTTTCACCCCGTGCCGCTTTAGCTCAGTTGGTAGAGCAACTGTCTTGTAAACAGTAGGTCATCCGTTCGATTCGGATAAGCGGCACCATCTCCCGACAATCTCCATTGCCCCTTTTGTTGCATGGGTCGGCTAGTGTCTGTGTGCCTACGCCGCATGCAGCTGCAGCTCCACATACTCCGCCAATCCCCGGCACGCCAGCAGCAGCCCTTCGCGCGTTCCGTCGCCGATCTGCTGCTCGTCGCCTCCATCGACCCGCACTCGCTCGGCGGCGTGGAATATTTCCAGCAAGGTGGTCAGCCCGGCAGCGGCGCGGTCGGCGCGTGCCATGGCCATGCGCTGGCCGGGTGCCAGCGTTGGCCCGCGCCACGGCTGACCGTCGGCACCATCGCCGTTGCGGATGCGCTGCAGGCAGCCTTGCAACGTGATCGGGTCCGGGACATCGACGGCGGCGGCGAACGCGGCTTCCAACGGCTGCGCAAGCTCGGGGGGCAGGCGTTCGGCGGCGTCGCCCAGCGTGGCGGTCAGATAGGGATAGTCAGGAACGGGCATGTGGGCATCCTCGGGTGCAACAGAGGCGCCACCGGCAGAGGGTGGCGGGCGATGCGTGGTTTCCAATACCGGAGTCGATGAACCGGCGGGCTCAAGGCCCTCACGCACCGCCCGCCATAAGGCAGCAGACGGAGTGCCAGCCGGCGCCACCTGCAAGAGGCGACGCCGGCTGACAAGCGTAAACATCATCGACTACTCGGGATTGGAAGCCCGGCCACCAGTTGTGGGTGGCAACTAATCATGCGCACGCAGAATCACGGGCTGCCAGTCGATTGTTCCGATGGCATCGCGCTGTTTGAAAGGGAAAATGAATTATCGCAATTGGCTCTTCGTGGGCGATCAAAAGGCAAAAACGACATCCTGCGCGGCGTGCTGTTGAACCATGAAACAGGCAGAAGCGCTGCCATCGCACGGCGTAACGCTGGCGTGGCGTGTCAAGCCAGCTTAACCACGTCACCAAGCAATCCAATCAGCCATCATACGCACCCGCGCAGCGATCAACGCGTCCCCGGATCACCCGGCACCAGGTGTCGCCACGGAAACACATCCTTGGCGAAATGGCCGACATAGCCCCCCGTCGCGGCCTGGATGACCATGAACGACAACCGTGGGCGGATGGCCTGCAGCGTCTGAAGCTGCGCCACATCCAACGCGCTGTTTCGCAACCGGAAGGTGTGCAGCGCATCGAAGGCTTGGCTGGCGAACAAGCGCTCATAGGCCGCGAAAGGCGTGACCGCTTCAGCCACGCGCGCGTCGGCCCAGGAGAACTGCAGCTCCGTCGATTCGCAAAAATCCAGCAGGCCCAAGGCAGGCAGGTTGCGTGATCCGGCAAGGTTGTCGATGAAGCGCTGCGTATCTGAGCCACCGCCGATGCGCAGGCTGTGCAGGTGCGGCAGCGGCACCTCGAAGAACGCGGCGTCCGGTGCATTTGGCACCACCAGTTCGCTGAGGCACGGCGCCCTGGAAACGAAGCGGGCGATCTCGCCAGCTTCCTCCATGAGGCTGCCCGCGCGCTGCACCAGCGACATGTTGTGGTCGGCCGGTTCGGTAGGGCTGATCGACAACGAGCGCAGGCGCGGGAAACGCACATCGCTGTCCAGCAGCGCGGTGAACTCCCACTCGCGCGTGCCATTGGCCCCTTCGTCCGGGCCGGTGAACGACAGCGACATGATCGCATCGGCCACGCGCTGATCGGACAGGCAGGCCAGCGTCCACGCGAATGGCTCTTCCCATGGGTT
This sequence comes from Stenotrophomonas sp. 1278, assembly GCF_029892765.1. NCBI lineage: Bacteria > Pseudomonadati > Pseudomonadota > Gammaproteobacteria > Lysobacterales > Lysobacteraceae > Stenotrophomonas > Stenotrophomonas sp. 1278. Next base: position 67,368 of record NZ_JARXWD010000004.1, on the reverse strand, counting down.
GCCGAAGAACTCCACGTGCAGGCCGCCGTACAACGGCGCCACGGTCACCCGTTCCTGCAGCGCTGCCCACAGCGGGCCGGCCGGGTCCTGGATGTCCAGTTCATGCTCGGCGGCACTGTCCAGGGTGAAGGCATGGATGCGTTGCTGCAGCGCCAGCAGCTGCTGCTGTGCGTGGCCGAAGGGTGGAGCTGTCATGTGTGCATACCGGACGTCCATGTGATCCGCCCGATGATAGCGCTGGCCTGATGGCGGTGGTCTGCAGCCCGTGATCGGTTGCTTGATATTCCTCACGGTCGAGCAACTCCGGCAGCCCCCATACTGGCGCCCTCCGCTCACTCCTCACAAGGAAGCCGACCATGCGCCGCCACCGCTTGCCGTTGACCGTTGCGCTGCTCGCCAGCGCCTTCACAGCACCGGCGATGGCCGCCGTGCCGTTCTTCAATGCCAGCTGCCCCGGTGGGCTGGATGTCCATGCAGACGAGGGCGGGCCGGTCTACGTGCAGGGCCGCGAGACCACCCTCAAGCGCTTCAACGATCGCTATTTCGAAGCGCGCGATGCCAGCAGCGGCACCACGCTTTCAATCAGCACCGGTGACGACGGTACGCCGCAGGTCAGCTACACCGGACGCGGCGGTGCCAACGGCATCTGCCAGGTCAGCAACAACGGCACGCCGGCGACTGCCGTGGAAGGTGGCAGGCACCACCGTGAGGATCGCGATGACGATGCAGCACTGCCACGCGAGGTGACCTGCGAATCCACCGACCAGCGCCAGGTGTCCTGTGACATGGACACGCGTGGCAACGTGGAGATCGTGCGCCAGCTCAGCCGTACCCGTTGCGAGCAGGGCAGCAACTGGGGCCTGTCGCGGCATTCGGTCTGGGTCAACGGTGGCTGCCGCGCGACGTTCCGCAACATGTCCAAGGCTGCAGCCAACGCGCCAGCGGGCGATACCGCGCTCGGTTCGTGCAATGCAAGCAAAGGCGCACAGGGCACGCTGGTGACCCAGGTGCCGGTCGGCACCGATTACCAGGAACTGATCATCGATTATCCCGAGGGCCGCTTCCTGTGCATGATGCGCAACGACGGCCGGGTGCAGAGCGTGACGCCGATTCGCCGCCGCGGGGGTTGAGCTCATCGTGCCTGCAGCCCTAAGGTGACTACCCTTACACCCGTCTGGCGGCACCACCATGTCCCATCTTCTGGCCAAGGCAGCCGAGAAACAGGATCTTGACCGAATCGACGCATTGCTGGATGCGGGTGCCGATATCGAGTGGCAGCACAAGGGCACCGGACGTACTCCGCTGCTTTCGGCTGTGATCGCCGGAAAGACTGACTCGGTGTTGCGGCTTTTGGACCGTGGCGCCAACATCCAGCACGCCTGCATGGCGGTGGGCTTTACCGCAATGGGATGGGCGGCCGAGCGCAACGACGCAGACATCGGACGCCTGCTGATCGCACGCGGCGCCTCGCTGGACGCGGCCTCCCCGGAACTGCATCGCACACCGCTGATGGTGGCGGCGCAGGGCGGTCATCTGCCGATGGTCGAGCTGCTGCTGGCTGGCGGTGCTGATGTCGCACGCGTGGATTTCGAAGGACATAATGCGCTGTCGCTGGCCGAAGCGCGCGGGCATGCGGCTGTGGTGCAGTGCCTGCAGGCAGCGGGCGCGCAGATGCCACCGATGTTGGAGGAGGCGCCGCCGCTTGCGTGGCCTGAACCGGCCGCAGAGGGGGAACCGGCATCAGTGGTGCGTGGCTATATGCTGGCCTGCAATGAGTGGGAAACGCGTGGTTACCGTGATGCCAAGGTCGGTGGAGTCCTGCTCGGTAGTGCAGCATTCCAACAGGAGCGCGCGGACATCCTCGCGGCCTGGTGTACCGACCGGAAGCGGGTGTATTCCACGGGCATGTCGGTGGGCAATCCGCCGGTGCACGTGCCGGAGGACCTGCTGGCCGCGGTCGGTCAGCCGACGGCCTCCAAGGCCGAAGTCCTGGTACGTGACCATGCACAGAAATCCCGCGCGCTGCGTTACGAGCGCCTGTTCGTGCTCAAGCGCGTGGCTGGGCAGTGGCGGATCGACATGCTGAAGAAGCGCCTGTTCCGCACCGAAGCGTGGTCGTCGGCGATTCTCTGAGCACGGCCCGAAGTGCCGTCAGCCGGCGGCGTTGTACAGCACTACCCACGCCAGCATCAGGGCGAACATGCCGGCGAACGTCAGGCCAAACCACAGCGCCGCCACCTTCACGTTGCCGATCAACGCTGCCAGCATCCGCTGCGGCTCGCTCTTCAGGATCGGATATTCGGCGTGTGCCTTGCGCAGACGCTGCCAACCCAACCCGAGGAATACCAGGGTCGAGAACGGCACCAGCAGGAGCGTCGCCTGCATCAGCCAGCCATTCGGCGACGCATCCATCGAGCTGCTCAGCAGAATCGCAAAAACGGCGATGGGCAGCGCCCCGATGAAAAAGCGCGGCCAGGCAGTGTTGATGAAGGGCGACATCGCAATCTTCCATGAGGGGCGGTCGGGTCCGCGCGGCATCATGCCATGCGATGGCCCTGCTGCACCGCCGCGAGTGGTGTCACATGCGTCTGGCTAGACTGTGCTTCTTTTTCGTTCGCAGGAGGCACCCATGGCCCATCATCCCGCCGTTACCCTGATCGGCGTCCCCACCGACATCGGGGCGGGCCATCGCGGCGCCCGGCTGGGGCCGGAAGCCCTGCGCGTGGCCGGCCTGCCTGAAGCACTGGAAGCGCGTGGCGTGGACGTGCGCGACCTTGGCAACCTGGACGGCCCGCGCAACCCGTGGACCGCGCCGGTGCAGGGCTATCGCCACCTGGACGAGGTGGTGGCGTGGAACCACGCGCTGATGGAAGCCAGCTACGCCGAACTGCAGGCCGGCCGCATGCCGATCATGCTGGGCGGCGACCACTGCCTGGGCATCGGTTCGATCACTGCCGTCGCGCGCTGGTGCCGCGAGCAGGGCAAGGACCTGCGCGTGCTGTGGCTGGATGCGCATTCGGATTTCAACACCAGTGAGGTGACCCCGTCGGGCAACATCCACGGTATGCCGGTGGCCTGCCTGTGCGGCCTCGGCCCGGATGCGCTGACCAGGCTGGGCGGCACTTCGCCGGCGATCCAGCCTTCGCAGGTGCACCAGATCGGCATCCGTTCGGTGGACCCGGAAGAAAAGCGCCTGATCAAGACCCACAAGGTCGATGTCTACGACATGCGCTACATCGACGAGAACGGCATGAAGCGCACCGTGGAAGCGGCGCTGGCCGGCATCGACGAGAACACCCACCTGCACGTCAGCTTCGACGTCGATTTCCTCGATCCGAGCATTGCCCCGGGCGTGGGCACCACCGTACCGGGCGGGGTGAACTACCGCGAAGCGCAGCTGGTGATGGAGATGATCGCCGACAGTGGCCGCATGGGCTCGCTGGATATCGTTGAACTCAATCCGCTGCTGGACAACCACAACAGCACCGCCGAACTGGCCGTGGACCTGGTCGAAAGCCTGTTCGGGAAATCGACCCTGATGCGCGACTGAGAGGGTCCAGCCTGAACGGTTGGACGAACCGTTCACACGCGCTCCACGCCCCTGCCGCCAGATTGCACCTCACGCGGCAGTGTTGGCTTCGAGCCAGCCTGCCGCCCCGATCAATACAACCGAACCCCGTGATTGAGCGGTGTAGCGGCAAACCCAAGGAGAAGCCCATGAAGCGCGTAGTTGCCCTGATGCTGTTGTCGATGTTCTCGGTGGCCCTGCTGGCCGGTTGCAACACCGTTGCCGGTGCCGGCAAGGACGTGCAGAAGGCTGGTGAGAAGGTTGAGGATGCCGCCAAGGGCAACTGAGCCTGAGGTGGTGCGCACTACGGAAAAGGCCGGGATCTTCCCGGCCTTTTTCATGCGCGCTTGCTGCGTGTGGACGCCGCGTGTCGACCGGTAGTGAACCATTCAAGCAGGTGAGCAGCGCTTTCATGGCCGGTTGACCGTGCTTCAACGTGCACTGCGCGATGCTGCAGCCACGGTAACAACGCCGTTGCATTCCAAGGAAGCCTCAGCAATGAACAAAGACATCATTTCCGGCAAGTGGTCCCAGCTCAAGGGCAAGGCCCAGGCGAAGTGGGGCGATCTGACCAATGACGATTTCGATGTGGCCGAGGGCAATGCCGAATATCTGGCGGGCCGCCTGCAGGAGCGCTATGGCTGGGCCAAGGACCGCGCAGAAACCGAAGTGCGCGATTTCGAGAAAGCGATGCACAAGGATTACCCGGACTACAAGTAACCGGGCGTCGAACGCTCGCGTTATGCCCCCACCGACAACGCCCGCGCCGGAAGGTGCGGGCGTTGTGCTGTGTGCAGATCAACGCGCCGGCGGGTCGGGCACGTAGCGGTTGGGGAAGGCCTGTGGCTGGCGGTCCAGGCGCGAGGGCGAATCGAGCAGGATGCCGCGTGCACGCAGGTTGCGGGCGCTGTCGTAGCGCAGCTGCAGCACCTGTGCCGGGCTGCGGGTGGCGCGTTCGAAATCGGTATCGCGCACCGATGAACTTTCGCGCGCACCATGCCCGGTGCCCAGCGCGGGTGCCTGCGACTTGGCCGAATAGCCTTCGATACGGCTGGCGCTGGCGTCGGCCGCCGCCGAGGCTTCGGCCGACGCCGGTGCCGGTGCCGGCCCGGCGCGACCGCGCAGGATCGGCTGCGGACGCGGGTACCAGCGACGCGCTTCCTCGAACACCGCCACGCCGACCACGCCGACGTTGTCCGGGCGGCCGGTGCGGCTGGCATAGCTGCCGCTGGGGCTGCTGAAGACGAACTGGGCCACTTCGTCCTGGGTCTTGCGCCAGCCGGTGATATCGGCGCGCTGGCCAGGGTTGAGCACGTAACCGGTCTGCGAGGGATCGGCGTCTTCGCCGGAGATGGCGTTGATCCCGTCTACCGACAGCACCACCAGCACCCGTCGCGGGCTGTCGTTGTACAGGCGCACGGCATAGCGGTGGCCGCGCTCACCGGCCACCCAGCGCTGGCCGTCGGCCGGGTAGCTGCGCAGCTCGGTGCCGCGGTCGCGGTCGACCAGGGCCACGCGCACCGGGCCGTCCTGCGGCATCGGCGGGGGCAGCGGAGCCGGGCGGAAGCCGGCCAGGGGCAGGATCAGCAGCAGGGGCAGCAGGCGTTTCATCGGGCGTCTCCAGCGGGGTTGGGTGAATGAACGCGCCGGAGGCCCTGACGGGGTTGACCGTGTGCACGGTAAACTGGCCGCGTTCATAGAAGGTTTCCGCACGCAGTCATGACGACCCGAGTCCTTACCGGCATCACCCCCTCCGGCACGCCCCACCTGGGCAACTACGTTGGCGCCATCCGCCCGGCCATTGCGGCCAGCCGCGCGCCGGACATCGAGAGCTTCTTCTTCCTGGCCGATCTGCACAGCCTGATCAAGTCGCAGGACCCGCAGCGCACCCAGCGCGCGACCCTGGAGATCGCTGCCAGCTGGCTGGCCTGTGGCCTGGACCCGGAACACGTGTGGTTCTATCGCCAGAGTGACATCCGCGAGACCACCGAGCTGATGTGGTTCCTGACCGCCATCGCCAGCAAGGGCATCCTCAACCGCGCCCATGCCTACAAGGCGGCGGTGGACAAGAACCGGGAGGAAGGCCAGGACGAGGACGCAGGTGTCAGCGCCGGCCTGTTCATGTACCCGGTGCTGATGGCGGCCGACATCCTGATCTTCAAGGCCAACCAGGTACCGGTGGGCCGTGACCAGATCCAGCACATCGAGATGGCGCGCGACTTCGCCCAGCGCTTCAACCATGTGTACGGCAAGGAGTATTTCCCGCTGCCGGACGTGGTGATCGACGAGCAGGTGGCAACCCTGGCGGGCCTGGATGGCCGCAAGATGAGCAAGAGCTACCACAACACCATTCCGCTGTTCGTGCCGCGCGAGGAGCTGAAGAAGCTGGTGTTCTCGATCCTGACCGACTCGCGTGCCCCTGGCGAGCCGAAGGACACCGAAGGTTCGGCGCTGTTCCAGATGTACCAGGCGTTCGCCACCCCGGAGCAGACCGCAGCCTTCGCCAAGGCCTTCGCCGATGGCATCAGCTGGGGCGATGCCAAGCAGCAGCTGTTCGAGCGCATCGACAGCGAACTGTCGCCGCTGCGCGAGCGCTACAACTCGCTGATGGCCGAGCCGGAGAAGATCGAAGCACTGCTCAAGCGCCGTGGCCAGCAGTTGCGCGAGCAGCTGGCAGCACCGCTGCTGGAAGAACTGCGCCATGCGGTGGGCCTGCGTGATCTGTCCGATGCCGGCGACATCGCCAGCGAAGATGCCGGTGAAGCCCGCGCCGCTCCGCCGCTGTTCAAGCAGTACCGCGAGAAGGACGGCCGTTTCTACTTCAAGCTCACCGCCGGTGACGGCACGCTGCTGATCCAGAGCGAAGGCTTCGACTCGCCGCGCGATGCCGGCCAGCTGATCGCCGTGCTGAAGCAGGCCGAGCAGGGTGACCAGCTGCAGAGTGACCTTTTCAAGCTGGAAGCCGAGGTGGATGCGGTGCTGGCGGCGCTGGCTGTGCTGCGCGCCGACTGATCGGTAGATGCCGACCTTGGTCGGCGCTGTTGAGGGCGGAATGCCGGCCAGCGGCCGGCACTACCACGGCATTGCACCCATGGCATGATGTCCGCGCGCCTCAGGCGCGATGACATGGAGTCTGCAATGGCCTGGTTGTCGCTGCTGCTGTTCCTGCCCTGGTTCATTCTGCTGGGCAGCCTGTACTGGCTGTTTCCGCGCCAGCCGCGTACCGCGCGGCGACGCCTGTTCGATGGCGCTGCGCTGGCATTGGCGCTGGCCCTGAGCATCGTGGCGATGCTGTGGGGCCACCACATCGGTCTGGTACAGCCGGGCGCCGGGCCGATCTGGCCGCAGGTGCTGGCGGTGCTGTATGCCTATGGCGCGTTCCTGGCGGTGCTGGTACTGGCGCTGCTGCTGCGGCCGCGGTTCGCTTTGCGCTGCAGCTGATCGGTAGTGCCGGCCGCTGGCCGGCAACTGCATTCAACTGGCTAACCCGGGGTTGCCGGCCAGCGGCCGGCGGCACCATCCGACCAAAGCCGCATCGATCACGCCATGCCGGCGCGCCTACCATGGGTGTCTGTTCCCGATCCTGCCAGGTGCGCGTCGATGACCGCCGATCCCAGCATCCACACCATCGATACCGGTTTCCAACGGCCTGATTTCGATGCCGCCTACCTGATCATCGAAAACGGTCGCGCCGCGTTCGTCGACTGCGGTACCGGCCTGTCGGTACCGGCGATGCTGCAGGCCCTGGCCGACAACGGGCTGGGCGTGGAGGCGGTGGACTGGCTGCTGCTGACCCACGTGCATCTGGATCATGCCGGTGGCGCTGGCCTGCTGATGCAGCAGTTGCCCAATGCGCGCGCGGTGCTGCATCCGCGCGGCGCGCCGCACATGATCGATCCCACGCGGTTGATCGCCGGTGCCACGGCCGTTTATGGCGCTGAGGAAATCGCCCGCAGTTATGGCCGCATCGAAGCGATTCCCGAGCAGCGCGTGGTGGTGGCTGACGACGGCCAGCGCATCGACCTGGCCGGTCGCGAGCTGGTGCTGCTGCATACCCCGGGGCACGCGCTGCACCACTACTGCGTGTGGGATGCGCGCAGCCGCAGCTGGTTCACCGGCGATACCTTCGGTATCTCCTACCGCGAGCTGGACAGCGCGCAGGGCGCTTTCATCTTCCCCACCTCATCGCCGGTGCAGTTCGACCCGGACGCGATGAAGGCGTCGATCCAGCGCATGCTCGGTTACGCACCGCAGGCGATGTACCTGACCCATTACGGTCGTGTCGAACAGGTCGAAAAGCTGGCCGAGGATCTGTTCGAACAGATCGATGCGATGGCGGCAATCGGCCGCCAGTGCGACGGTCGCCCCGATCGTCATCGCTGCCTGTTGGCCGCGTTGCAGGCGCTGTACCTGGAGCGTGCACAGCAGCATGGCTGCGCGCTGGACCAGGCTGCAGTGAGCGAAGTACTGGCGATGGATATCGAACTCAACGCGCAGGGCCTGGCCTGCTGGCTGGACCGTGTATCGCGCTGACCTGCGCACGCCCTGGCGGCGGAGATCCACTGCGGCCCTGGTAGATCCACGCCATGCGTGGATGACACGGTCCCGGGCCGCGCCGCGATGTCACGACCACGTTACACTCTGGTGACTTTCAAGCTAGCCGTGGTGTTGCCGTGAACCCGATGCGCGTGTTGCTGCTGTCGTCCTGCCTGTTCGTCGGTGGCCTGGCCCATGCGGCCAATGACCTGCCCGGCGGCGGCATCGATCCGCAGGCGCTGTCGCGTCATGTGCGCGTGCTGGCATCGGACGAATTCGAAGGCCGCGCACCGGCCACCGAAGGTGAAGAACGCACCGTGCAGTACCTGATCGAGCAGTTCCGCAGCTACGGCCTGCAGCCGGGTGGCGTGGACGGCAGCTGGGTACAGCCGGTACCGCTGGTGCGCGCGCAGCTGGACGGCCAGGCCAAGGCCAGTCTTGCCCTGAAGGGCGGCAAGCGCGCGCTGGCCAATGGCGTGGACGTGACCCTGCAGAGCCTGCAGCCGCGCACGCGCGTGCAGATCAAGGATGCACCGCTGGTGTTCGTCGGCTATGGCATCGATGCGCCCGAGCGCCACTGGAACGACTACAAGGACGTGGACCTGCACGGCAAGATCGCCGTGATGTTGATCAACGATGCCGATTTTGAAGCCGACGCGCCAGGTGCGTTCGATGGCAAGGCGGTGACCTACTACGGCCGCTGGACCTACAAGTTCGAGGAAGCCGCGCGCCGGGGTGCCGAAGGCGTGCTGATCGTGCACGAGACCGCACCGGCCGCGTATGGCTGGGCCACGGTGAAGAGTTCGGGCACCTCGCCGCTGTTCGACATCGAGCGCGGCCAGGCCGAGGCGATGGCCCAGCACACGCCGCTGCGTGGCTGGATGCAGCGTGAGCTGGCCGAACAGATCTTTGCCGACGCCGGCCTGGATTTCGATGCAGAGAAGCGCAAGGCGATGAGTGCGGACTTCCGCCCGGTTGCGCTGGACAACGCGAAGCTGAGCGTCGATTTCGCGCTCAAGCGCGAGCAGGTGGTGACCCGCAACGTGGTGGCCAAGCTGCCCGGCGGCGAGCACGCCGATGAGGCGGTGATCTTCTCGGCGCACTGGGATGCCTTCGGCATCGGCCAGGCCGACGCCAAGGGCGACCGCATCCGCCGTGGTGCGATCGACAACGCCACCGGCGTGGCCACCGTGCTGGAACTGGGCCGGGTGTTCGCCGCCGGCCCGCAGCCGCAGCGCACCCTGTACTTCGTCGCCCTGACCGCCGAAGAGAAGGGCCTGCTGGGCGCCAGCTACTACGCCGCGCACCCGCTGGCGCCGCTGGACAAGACCGCTGCGGTGCTGAACATCGAGATGTTCAGCCCGGATGGTGCCACCCGTGACATCGCCTCGTGGGGCAAGGGACGGGTGTCGCTGGAAGGCGACCTGGAACGCGTGGCCAAGGCCCGTGGCCGCGGCTACAGCCCGGATCCGAACCTTGAAGCCGGCTTCTTCTACCGTGCCGACCACTTTGCCTTTGCCCGCCTGGGCGTGCCGGCGATCACCATCGGCCCGGGCCTGGACAAGCTTGAGGGCGGCGTCGAGGCCGGTCGCGCGCTGCGCGAGAAGTACTTCGCCGACTGCTACCACCAGGCCTGCGATGCATGGACGCCGAGCTGGGATCCGGCGGGCCACGCGGCCGACACCCTGCTGGTCTATGACCTGGGCGCCGAACTGGCCAACAGCCGTCGCTGGCCGCAGTGGGAGAAGGAATCGGAATTCCACGGCGCCCGCGAGAAGAGCGAAGCCGCCCGCCGGTAAACGCACGGCAATGCCGGCCGCTGGCCGGCAACCTTACGCATGGTAGTGCCGGCCGCTGGCCGGCAACCTCATGAACCTTCCGAAAGGATGTGCAGTTGCCGGCCAGCGGCCGGCACTACCGCATCTCCAGCCACGCGGCAGCCACCGGCATTGCACCGGTGGCCGCGATCACTACGGCGCGTTTACTTGCGCGTGCCGTCGAGCCAGTTGGGGCCCTTGTTGGTGAGGAAGAACACATAGACCACCAACGATACCGCGATCGTCGCGGTGACGTAGATGGCGAACCAGTCCACGTGGCCGGTCTTCAATGCGCCCTGGTACAGCAGCGGCGCGGTGCCGCCGAACAGCGAGTTGGCCAATGCATAGCCGAAGCCCACACCCAGCGCACGGATGTGGGTGGGGAACAGCTCTGCCTTCACCACGGCGTTGATGGAGGTGTAGCCGGTGAGGATGACAAAGCCCAGTGCCAGGGTGAGGAAGGCGAGGGTGGCATCATGCTGGTGCGGCAGCTGGGTGATCAGGTACCAGCTGTACAGCACGCCGCCCACGCCGAAGAACACCAGCAGGCTCTTGCGGCCGATGATGTCCGACAGCCAGCCGCCGACCGGCTGCAACACCATCAGGAAGGCCAGCACGCCCAGGTTGATCAGGGTGCCGGTCATCGGGTCGTTGCCGGCGAAGGCGCTCTGGATCATCTTCGGGCCGTTCACCGAGTAGGTGTAGAAGGCGATGGTGCCACCGGCGGTGATCAGGAAGCACAGCAGCAGCGGACGCCACTGGTGCACGAACAGTTCGTACATCGAGCCGGACTTCTTGTCTTTGCCCTCGCGCGCGGCTTCGATGGAGGATTCCGACAGCGACTCGTCCATGCCACGGCGCAGCCAGAACACGACCACGGCGGCGATGCCACCGATGCCGAAGGCGATGCGCCAGCCCCACTCGGAGATTTCCGGCTTGGCCCAGAACGTCAGCATCACGAACAGGGTCAGCTGGGCCAGCACATGGCCGCCCACCAGGGTGACGTAGTGGAACGAGGACAGGAAGCCGCGGCGGCCCGGAATGGCGGCCTCGGACATGTAGGTGGCGCTGGCACCGTACTCGCCACCGGTGGCGAAGCCCTGCAGCAGGCGCGCGAACAGCAGGATGATCGCCGCCCAGATGCCGATGCTGGCAGCGGTGGGGGTGATGGCGATGATGAACGAGCAGAAGGCCATCAGCGTGACCGACACGGTCAATGCAAGGCGACGGCCATGACGGTCGGCGAAGCGACCGAAGAACCATGCGCCGATCGGGCGCATCAGGAAGGTCGCGGCGAAGATCGCCCACACGTACAGGGTGGAGTTCTTGTCTTCAGGCGAGAAGAACTGCGATTCGAAGTACACGGCGAACACCGAGTACACGTAGACGTCGTACCACTCCACCAGGTTGCCGGCGGAGCCTTTGAGGGTGTTGGAGATGGAACGCCGCAGGGCGGCGCCGTCGGTGCTGGGGACAGCGGATTGGGACGTAGTGCTCATCCGGGTGGGGATCCTCGATGCGGTGCGTCCATGCGGGAAATTGCGCTGCCAGGCGCGCGGTGCGCTGCCGGCCAGCCTCCTTGGTACTGCAACCCACGTCAACGCCGGGTGCCGGAAGGGGCGGGCGGGGCATGGATGGATGACAGCGTGCCACTACATGGGCTGCCGGACCATAACCAAAACGTCCTAAAATCCGTGTTCCCCCAGCTCCCTGGTGCGTCATGTCGGCTCCCCCCGTTCCGTCTGCGGCTGCCCCACGGGGCGGCCTTGTCGTGCTGGCACTGCTGCTGGTCTACGTGGTCTGGGGCTCGACCTACCTGGGCATCGCCAAGGCCCTGCATGGCGGCGCGCTGCCACTGACGATGGTCTCCGGCAGCCGGTTCATCATCGCCGGCGGCCTGATGTACCTGGCGCTGCGCCTGTTCTGGAAGATGCCCAGACCCACCCTGCGGCAGTGGCGCAACCTGGTCATCATGGGCGTGACCATGCTGGTGCTGGGCAACGGCATGGTGGTGCTGGCCGAACGCGAGGTGTCATCCGGCCTGGCCGCTACCGCGGTGGCCTCGGTGCCGTTGTGGATGGCGCTGTTCTCGGCCCTGCGCGGGCAGCATGCCAGCAAGGGCGAATGGCTGGGCATCGCCGTTGGCTTCGTCGGCGTGGTCTGGCTCAACGCCGGCAGCAGCCTGACCGCATCGCCCACCGGGCTGGTGCTGCTGCTGATCGCGCCGGTCGGCTGGGCGTTCGGCTCGGTGTGGGCACGCGGGCAGGACCTGCCGGGGCCGTTCATGACGGCGGCCGGGCAGATGATCTGCGGTGGCGTGCTGCTGGTGCTGATCGGCCTGGTCGTCGGCGAGCGCCCCACCACCCTGCCCGACAGCGGTGGCCTGCTGGCGATGGCCTACCTGTGCGTGTTCGGTTCGATCGTGGCGTTCACCGCTTACGTCTGGCTGCTGCAGAACGTGCGCCCGGCGCTGGCCGGCAGCTATGCCTACGTCAATCCGGTGATTGCTGTCCTGTTGGGGGCTGCATTGAATGGTGAACGCTTTGGTTGGCGCGACTTCCTGGCCATGGCGGTGATACTTCTCGGTGTGGTGGTACTGACGATGGCAAGGACACGCAAGCGATGAGCATGGACGAGAAAGAACAGCGACGGGGCCTGTTGATCACTGCCTCCACCTTCGTGCTGTGGGGGCTGGTGCCGGTGTACTGGCATCTGCTCAACGAAGTGCCTTCGTTCCAGATCATCGCCCACCGCATCATCTGGAGCACCGTGCTGGTGGTGGCCTGGCTGCTGATCGCCTCGCGGCTGGGCTGGTGGAAGAAGATCGCCGCGCAACCGCGCGCGCTGCCGATCCTGGCGGTATCGAGCCTGACCATCGCCTTCAACTGGGGCCTGTACATCTGGGCGATCAACGCAGGGCATGTGATCGAAACCAGCCTGGGCTACTTCATCAACCCGCTGGTGAACGTTCTGCTGGGCGTGCTGGTGCTGAAGGAGCGCCTGCGCCGCGTGCAGTGGCTGGCGGTAGCCATCGCCGCGGTGGGCGTGGCCTGGCTGACCATCGATGCGGGCACGCCGCCGTGGATCGCGCTGGGCCTGGCGTGCTCGTTCGGCCTGTACGGCCTGCTGCGCAAGCTGGTGTCGGTCGATCCGGTGGCCGGGCTGGGCGTGGAAAGCCTGTACCTGTTCCTGCCCGCGCTGGGCTTCGCACTGTGGTCGGAAAACGGCCATGGCGGTGGCTTCTTCGGTAGCTGGGGCTGGGCCAACGACCTGATGCTGATTTTCGGCGGGGTGATCACGGCGGTGCCGCTGATCGGCTTCGCCTACGGGGTCAAGCGCATCCCGCTGTCGCTGGTCGGCATCCTGCAGTACATCGCACCGAGCCTGCAGCTGCTGCTGGGCGTGTTCTTCTTCCACGAAGCGTTCGACACCGGCAAGGCGATTGGTTTTGCGGCGATCTGGGCCGGCCTGGTCCTGTACGTCGGTGACAACGTACGGGCGATGCGCGGCGCGAAACGATAGCGCCTCCGGGGTCAGATCCCTTCGCGATGCAAAGGGATCCGACCCCGCAAAAAAGAACGGCGCCCCGAGGGGCGCCGTTCTGCTTCCATCCACGGCCAGGAGAGAGTTGGCCGGGGCGGGAACGCGGTTGCAGGCTTAGAAGCGCTGCTGGTATTTCATGTACATGAAACGACCGATGTCGAAGCCACCGTAGTAGGTGAAGCTGCTGTTGGGCTGGCTGTACATGATCGGACCCTGGTGGTCGAACACGTTGTTCAGGCCCAACGACACGGTGCCATCCCACGGCAGGCTGTAACGCACCTGCAGGTCGTGGAAGGTGTTGGAACCCACCTTGCGGCTCGGCTGTGCATCGGTATACGGCGAAACAAAGTCGGCCATGTTGCAGTCCGGGCCACCGCCCAGGTCGTACGAGCAGGCTTCCTTCATGCCCGAGTAATAACGGGCGGTCCAGCCGATGCCGAGGTTGCCGTACTGCCAATCCAGGTTGAAGGTCGAACGTACGCGGAAGTCACCGGCCCAGCCCACGCGCTGCTCCACCGGGGTGGTGGCGGCGCTGTCGTTGCGCTGCTCCAGGTAGTCGGTGTAGGTGGTGTTCCAGTTGATGGCGAACTTGCCGTATGCGGTTTCCGGCAGGCGGTAACGCACACCGATGTCATAGCCGGCGGTTTCGCGGTAGCCGGCGTTGACCAGCGAACGATCCAGCGCCGAAACCTGGCCGCGGGTGGCCGCAGCGGTGGAACGGGTGAAGCGACCGCATGCCGAATCCACGCCCTGCACGTAGCACTGGTTGAGGATGTCGGTAGCCGACTCGCCCACGATGGCGTTGTCGATGCGGATCTTCCACCAGTCCAGGCTGACGTCCAGGCCCTGCACGAATTCCGGGCTGTAGACCAGGCCGACGGTCCAGGTCTTGGCGGTTTCCGGCTTCAGTTCCGGGTTGGAACCGGAGTTGAAATCGGAGGTGGCCTGCTGGCCCGGGCGGTTGGCAAGGTTGCCGTCCGAACCGGTCTGCTGACGGAAGTTGGCGGGCACGTTCAGCGCCTGGCAGCGTGCTGCCACGGTCGGGCTGCTGGCGGCGATGCCGAACTTCGTGTCGCACGGATCGGTGAACGAATCGCGGCTGGAAACCGCGCCGCCGTAGAGATCGTCCACGGTCGGTGCACGGAAGCCGGTGCCGTAGGTGGCGCGTACCAGCAGGCTGTCGATCGGCTTCCACTTCAGGCCGAACTTGCTGTTGGTGGTCGAACCGAAGGTGTTGTAGTCGGTGTAGCGACCGGCCAGGTCCAGCGACAGCTCGCGGGCGAAGGCCATGTCGGCCAGCAGCGGCACCTGCATTTCCAGGTAGACCTCGTTGAGCGAGTAGTCGCCACGGGTCGGCTGGCCGGTGGTGCCGGCGATCTGGCCCTTCTGCACCATCAGGTCCGGGGTGTAGCTGGCTTCTTCGCTGCGGTGCTCAAAGCCCATCGCGCCCATGATGTCGCCGGCCGGCAGGGTGAACAGCGAGCCGGAGATGTTGGCGCTGGCGACCTTGGTGGTGCTGCGCATCTTGTCGACGAAGCGGGTGAACAGGTAGTCCTGCACGTCCTGGTTGCCCAGCGAGCCAGGGCCGGTGTAGCCCATCGGTGCAGCCGGATTCCACGGCACGCAGCCGGCGATCACCGCACCCGGCGTACCGCAGCGGGCCACGTCGCCGTCCATGAAGGACGGGCCGACGGCCAGGTTGACGTTCGGCTGGTACATGCTGCCCGTGCCAACGCGCTCACCTTCGTTGCGGTTGTACATGTAGCTGACGTTCCAGTCCCAGTAGCGCGAACCGGTTTCGAAGCTGCCTTCCAGGCCGAGGCTGGCACGCTTGGTTTCCAGCGTGTTCTCGGTACCGCGCGGCAGCTCTTCGGTGCGGTGCGAGAACAGCACGTCCTGGCCCCACTTGTTGAAGGTGCTGTCCTTGGACAGCGCAGCGCGCGTGCCGTTGCGCGACTGCGCAGCCGAGACCGAGTACGGGTAGCCGGCCAGGTGCTTGGTCGACTCGCGCTTGCTGTACAGCGCGTCGGCGACGATGCGCAGGTTGTCGGTGATCGAGAAGCCGCCGTTGGCGAACACCGAGGTGCGCTCCAGGCCGCTCAGCAGGCTCATGTTGGTCTTGGCGTTGGCGCCGTCAGCCGGATCCGGCGTGTGGAAGTTGCCGGCGCTGCTCGGGTCGCCGCCCGGGCCCACGGTCAGCGGCTTGCCACCGACGGTGACCGTGCCCCACTGGGTGGTCGGGCTCAGCGCGTCGACGTCGTCGGCATGGCGCGGGCCACCCGGGTAGCGGCTGAACTCGCGCGCATCGCCGAGGATCTCGTCTTCCTTGGTGCGCTCGGCGCCGACGCTGAACCAGCCGCGGTCGAAGGTCTTGCCGAAGGTGGCGCTGTAGGAGCGCTTCTGGCCGTCGCCTTCACCGTACTGGCCGACATAGACGCTGGCTTCGCCACCGTCGAAGTTCTTGCGGGTGATGATGTTGACCACGCCGGCGATGGCGTCCGAGCCGTACAGCGCCGAGGCGCCATCGGTCAGCACTTCGACGCGTTCCACGATCGCCGACGGAATCGAGGCCAGGTCGGAGTATCCGCCGGCGCTGACGCCCATGCGGCGGCCGTCGATCAGCACCAGGCTGCGTTCCGGGCCGAGGTTGCGCAGGCTGACATACATGCCGCCGAAATCGCGCGAGGAGCTCAGCGAGGACGAACGGCTCAGGCTCGGTGCGCCGGCTGCCGTGACGTCCTGCAGGATGTCGGCAACGTTGACGTAGCCCTTCTTCTCGATGTCGGCGCGGTTGAGTGCCACCACCGGCTGCGCGGTCTCGACACTGGCCTGGCGGATGCGCGAGCCGGTGATCTCGATGCGGTCGAGGTTGGTGGGGGTATCGCCGGCTTCCTGTGCGAAAGCGGGCGTGGTGCAGCTGGCGGCCAGCGCGATGACGATCGCGTTGCGCAGCGGGGTGGTCTTCAGGGACATCCGTGAAATCTCGTGTTTCAGAAAAAACATGCGTCCGTTCTATGGACGCGTGGGGTGCTGCAAACCAACGTGGGGGCCGGATTCTAGAGTGTTTTCATCGGTAACTGTTTGTCCGCGCGCGCTGTAACGCCGCGAAAATGAATCGCAACCAACAATCCACAGGTGCACTGTGCGCAACGTCACGCGCGCTGCGTTTGCGATGGGCAGAGGCACCAATAGCGGCGGTGTTTGCGCAATCTGTAATCGTTGTTGCGTGCGTACACGCATCCATCCACGCATGGCGTGGATCTACTGCAACAACGTCGGCGTCCACACCATGCGGATGGGCCAGTAGATCCACGCCATGCGTGGATGACGTGCAAAAAAAAGGGACGGAGCCTTCGCTCCGTCCCCTGCGCAACGTTCATTCAATCAATGCGTGATGCTCAGGTCTCGCGCAGCGCCGTGGTGATCGGCAGGCGTGCCGCGCGCAGTGCCGGGAACAACCCACCCACCAGGCCGATGCCCAGCGCCCACTTCAGCCCGCTCCACAGCAGTTCCGGCGATACATGGAACTTGAACACTACCGCGCTGAAGTTGCTGCCGATGGTGGACACGCTGTAGCCGTTGAACAGCAGCCATGCCACCGCGCAGCCAAGCAGTCCGCCGAGCAGGGCCAGCAGCATGGTTTCCAGCATCACCGCAGTCACCACCGGCAGGCCACGGAAGCCGATCGCACGCATGGTGGCGATCTCGCGTGCGCGCGTCGCCACGGCGGCATACATGGTGTTGAGCGCACCAAATACAGCGCCTACGGCCATGATGGTGCCGATCACCTTGCCGAGGATGTCGATCAGCTTGGTCAACCCGCCACCCTGCTTGCTGTAGTAGACGCGGGTGGTTTCCACGTCCAGCTTCAGGCGTGGATCGGCGGCGACAGCGGCCTTGAACTGCTCGAAGCCGGCCTTGCCGTCGGTGCGCACGCTGATCGACTGCCAGGCACTGCGCTGATAGGTGGTGGCCAGCGTGTCGGCATCGGTCCACAGTTCCGAGTCATGCGCATCGCCGGTAGCGAACACGCCCACGACGGTCCAGGTCTGGTTGCCCAGGGTGAGCGTCTTGCCAACGTCCATGTCGCGGAACTGGCTCCTGGCGCCCTGGCCGACCACGATCTCGCGCAGGCCGGCGGCGAACCGGCGGCCTTCGACGATCTTGACCTTGTCATGCACGGCCCACGCCTGCGGGCCGACCCCGCGGAACTGCGCATTGACGTCGGTGCCATCGGCCTTGGACACCAGGTTGACCACCTGCGAAAGTTCCGGCGACAGCAGCGGCCGCCCCTGCGCATCGCGGGTGATGCCGGGCAGGGTGGACAGCGTCGGGACCTGCTCGCGGGTGATGACCGAGTTGGTCTCGGCCTGCGAACCGCCGCGCAGCACGATCGCGGTGGTGTCATCGCCGGTGTTGTTGAGCGTGGCCTGGAAGCCTTCGCCCATCGCCAGCATCGCGACCAGTACGCCGACCACGCCGGCGATGCCGACCACGATCACCGAGGAGGCACCCCAGCGTTGCGGCAGGCTGGCGATGCCGATGCGGGTGGCGGCCAGGGCCAGCCGGCCACTGCGGGTGAGCGCCAGCCACAGCCCCAGCAGCACCGCGATGGCAGCGACGCCGATCCACGGCAGGCTGATCCAAACCACCAGGCCAACGACCAGCAGCAGCACGGTCACCGCGTTCCCCAGCCACTTCTTGAGCTTGTTCATGTCGGTGTCCTCTTCAGCGGCCGGCGAGCGCGTCGACGATCTTCAGGCGCTTGGCGCGCAGTGCGGGCAGCAGCCCGACCACGATGCCGATCACCACGATCAGGACGATGCCCACCAGCCAGGTCGGCGTCGGTACGTGCGGCGGCAGCATGCCCATGCTCTTGGGGCTGATGGCCGGCAGGATCAGCGCCGCCAGGCCCATGCCGATCAGTCCACCGAGGCCGATCAGCAGCACCGATTCGACCATCACCAGGGTCAGCACCGTGCTGTCCTTGAAGCCCAGCGTCTTCAGCGTGGCCAGTTCCGGAACGCGCTCGCGCACCGCCTGGGCCATGGTGTTGCCGGTCAACAGCAGCAGGGTGAAGAACACCGCGCCCATGATCGAGGTGACGATCATGCCGATGTCGGCGAACTGTTTCACGAACGCCTGCTGGAACGCCGATTCGGTCTGGGTCTTGGTTTCGTGGTCGGAATTGGCCGAGATCGCATCGATGGCCTGCGCCACCCTCGACGACTGCTCCGGGTTGTCCAGCGTCACCGTGTACCAGCTCACCTGGTTCTTGATGTAGTCGTTGGACTCATCGAAGTACTTCCAGTTCATCATCAACTGGCGTTCTTCATTGGCCGCCAGTGCGCGATCCTTCGAGCGGTAGATGCCCTTCAGTTCCAGCGGCCAGTCGTTGCTGCCGCCACGCGGGAAGATGGTGGCCTGCAGCGGGATGGTGTCGCCGATCTTCCAGCCGAACTGCTTGGCCAGCGTCTCGCCGACGATCGCGCCGGTACGGGTCTGCTGCCAGTCCTGCAGCTGCGCCGGGTCGATCTGCAGCTCGCGGTAGACATCGAAGTAGTTGGGCGCCACCGAGAAGTTGGGGAAGAAGTTCTTCGGGTCCTGGTAGATGCCGCCGAACCACATGCCGTAGGTGACATCGCGCACGCCGCTGACCTGGCGGATCTGCGTTTCCAGGCGGATCGGCAGCGACTGGGTGATCGACAGGCGCGAAGCCACCACCAACCGGTTGGCACCTTCCACGCTGCCACCGGACGAGAACGCCACGCGCACCGAGTCGAGCATGCCGAACAGCAGGAACGCGGCCACCACCGACAGCAGGGTCAACAGGGTGCGGGTGCGGCTGCGGAACAGCTGCGCCCAGACCAACGAGAAGTATTTCATCGCTGTGGCCTCCGTCAGTGGGCCAGCGGGGCGTCGGCCAGCTCGCCCTTGTCCAGGTGCACCGTGTGGGTGGCGTACTCGGCTGCCTTCGGGTCATGGGTGACCATGATGATGGTCTTGCCGTGTTCGCGGTTGAGCTGCTGCAGCAGGCCCAGGATCTCTTCGGCGGACTGGCGGTCAAGATCGCCGGTGGGTTCGTCGCAGATCAGGAAGGTCGGGTCGGAGACGATCGCGCGGGCGATCGCCACGCGCTGCTGCTGGCCGCCGGACAGTTCGTTGGGGCGATGGCTGCGGCGGTCGGCCAGGCCGACCAGGGTCAGCGCGATCTCGGCATTGCGCTTGCGCTGCGCCGCGCTGAGGTGGGTCAGCAGCAACGGCAGTTCCACGTTCTTCTGCGCGGTCAGCATCGGCATCAGGTTGTAGAACTGGAACACGAAGCCGACATGATGGCTGCGCCACGTCGACAGCTGGCCGCCGCTCATCTGGTCGATGCGCTCGCCTTCGATGCTGATCTCGCCGCCGGTGGGGTTGTCCAGGCCGCCGATCAGGTTGAGCAGGGTGGTCTTGCCGGAACCGGACGGGCCCATCAGCGCGACGAAATCGCCGCTGGCGATATCCAGGTCGATGCCGTGCAGCACCTGCACCTTTTCGGGGCCACGCTGGTAGGTCTTGGTGATGTTGCGCAGTGAAACCAGGGTCGACATGGGTGGTTCTCCACGAAAGGCGGGAAACGGGGATGCGTCCCGGCCAACGGCCGGCACGCGTCGAACAGTGGTGCTTTCCAGCGGTACTGCCGGTGGCGCCATGCGGGCGCCGGGCCGTTACTGCGCTTGCTTCTGCTTGACCCTGGTGCCGTCGCGCAGGGTGTCCGGCGGGTTGACCACCACCGACTCCCCCGCGCTCACGCCCTTGAGGATCTGGCGGTCCTTGCCCATCGCCTGGCCCGCCTCGACCGTGCGTTGCTGCACACGGTTGTCATCGCCCAGTGCGAAGGCCACCGACGCGCCCTCACGCTCGACCACCGCAGTGGCCGGAACGCGCACGCCCTGTGGCTTGGCTTCGGTCTGCGGCTTGGCCTGTTCCAGGAAGCTGACCCGCACGCCCATCTCCGGCACGATGCGCGGATCTTTCACCTTCAGTGCGACCCGTACCTTCACCGTGGCCTTGCCGCGGTCAGCGGTGGGAACGATGGCGATCACCTCGGCCGGGATCTTCCACTCCGGGTAGGCGTTGAGCGTGGCTTCCACCGGCATCTTCGGCTGCACGCGGCCGATGAAGGCTTCGCCGACCTCGACTTCGATCTCCAGCGATTCCATGTCGACGATGGTGCCGATGCCGGTACGGGTGAAGCCACCACCGGCCGACAGCGGCGAGACGATTTCGCCGGGCTGCGCGGCCTTGGCGGTGACCACGCCGGAGAACGGCGCGCGCACGATGTTGTTGTCCACGCCAAGGTCGGCGATGGACAGCTGGTCGTTGGCAACCTTGACGTTGCGTCGTGCGGTTTCAAGCTGCGCACGCAGGCTGTCACGCTGGGCCACGGCCTGGTCGTACTGCGAACGCGAGACCAGCTGCTGGCCGACCAGCGCCTGCAGGCGGCTGGCTTCAGCGGCGGCCTGCTTCTGCTGGGCGTCCAGGCCGACCACCTGGCTGCGTGCGGCCTGCAGCTGCGAGGCGTACAGGTTGCGCTGCGCGTCGGCATCGATCGGGTCCAGGGTGGCCATGATCTGACCCTGTTCCACCCGCATGCCTTCTTCGATCATCACCTCGCGCACCTTGCCGGTGATCTTGGCCGACACCGTGGCCATGCGCCGGGCGACCACGTAGCCGCTGGCGTCGAGCACCGAGCTGCTGGCGCTGCCCTGCTGGATGGCCACCGCCGGCGCGGTGTCCACTTCCACGGTGGGCGCGCGGCCGAACAGTGCGAATGCACCACCGGCCAGCAGCACGATGATCACGGCCACGGCGATCCACAGCCAGCGGCGGCCACCACTGCCGCCACTGGAGGCGGGCGGCGGCGACTTGCGGTCGATACGGAGTTCCTTCAACAGCTCGGCAGAAGCGTTCATTCGTTCCATCACAGGCGTTCGGGCGGGTGTGACCGGAAGGGCAGGCAGCGGCGGTTCCGGCGGTGGAGCGTGCGGCACAGCATGAAGGCAGGTGCATCGGCGATGGCAGTGACAGCTGTCATCCGATGTCATTGACGGCGGCAACTGCGAAATGTGACCACGGCGGCACAGGATGGCAACGTCCCCGCTACCGGTACCGCCCATGGATACGATCGCTCCGTCGCTGGCCCGCCTGCAGCAGGTGCAGGTGCGTTACCGCGACCATACCGCCCTGCACGGCATCGACCTGCAGGTGCGCGCTGGCCAGGTACTGGCCCTGCTGGGCCGCAACGGTGCCGGCAAGAGTACCGCGATCAGCGTGCTGTTGGGCCTGCGCCGTGCCGACGCCGGCCAGGTCGAGCTGCTGGGCGGTGATCCGCAGCAGCGCGATCAGCGGCTCGGCCTCGGCGTGATGCTGCAGAGCACCAGGCTGCCGCCGATGCTGCAGGTGGATGAACTGGTGGCGCAGGCGTGTCGGCGCCTGCGCCGGGTCGGCTGAACTGGCATGATCGGCAGCGATCGTCCCCGCCTGGAATCTTCCGTGCCACCGAGCTGGCTTGCGTCCCTGCTGCGCCCTGCCCCGGATTCGGCGGTGGCCGAACTGCTGCGGCGTGGCAAGTCGCCCTGGAGTGGTGCGATCCACCTGCTGTGGTCGGTCTGGATCTTCCTTACCCCGGTGCTCGGGAATGGCTTCACGCTGCGCTGGTTGTTGCTGACGCTGGCCAGCTATCCGTTGTTCCTGCTGTTCTATGCCAGGGTGATGCTGGCGCCACGGCACCACGCCTGGCGCTACGCGCTGGGCATGATTGCGATGGCCCTGGTGCTGCTGCCGTGGTATCCGTCGGGACTGAGCTACTTCGTGTTCGGCTGCGTGATGATCCGCATGAGCAGCCGCGGCGGCTGGTGGGTGTACCTGTTGCAGCTCACTGGCCTGAATCTCCTGTTCTGCAGCACCGCGCTCTACTTCGGTTATCCGTGGCAGGCCATGGTGTGGATGCCGGCGGTGTCGTTCATTGTCGGGCTGGTGGTCAACGTGGAGGCCTTGAGCCATCAGCGCGACGTTGCCCTGCAGCTGTCCCAGGACGAGGTGCGGCGCCTGGCGACCACCGCCGAGCGCGAGCGCATCGGCCGTGATCTGCATGACCTGCTGGGGCATACGCTGTCATTGATCACGCTGAAGCTGGAACTGGCGCGCAAGCTGTACGACCGCGATGACGCGCGTGCCCGGCAGGAAATCGGCGAGGCCGAGGACATTGCCCGCGAGGCGCTGGCGCAGGTACGCAGTGCGGTCACTGGCATCCGCGCCAGCGACCTGGCCGGCGAACTGGCCTCGGCACGCCTGCTGCTGGAATGCCAACAGGTACACCTGCAGTACATGCCGCCGCCGCCGATGCCAGTGGAGGTAGAGCGTGGGCTGGCACTGGTGCTGCGCGAGGCGGCGACCAACATCGTGCGCCACGCGCAGGCGACCCGGGTGCAGGTGGATTTCATGCTTGAGGACCGACAGTTGGTGATGCAGATACGCGATGACGGCCGTGGTGGCGTGCAGGCCGAGGGCAACGGATTGTGTGGCATGCGTGAGCGCGCAGCGGCGCTGGGTGGCCAGTTGACGCTGCAGTCGCCGCGCGGGGAAGGCACGCTGCTGACCGTGCGCGTGCCCCTGGTGGCCGCAACTACGCCGCTGTCGCCGGCATCGCTGGCACAGGGAGGCGCGGCATGATCCGCATACTGCTGGCCGAAGATCAGGCGATGGTGCGCGGCGCATTGTCGGCGTTGCTGGGCCTGGAACCGGATATCGAGGTACTGGGCAGTGCTGCCGACGGCGAAGCCGCCTGGCGCATGCTGCAGCAGCTGCAGCCGGACATCCTGGTCACCGACATTGAGATGCCGGGGCTGAGCGGGCTGGAACTGGCCCAGCGCATCGCCCGCCATGAACTGCCGATCAAGGTGGTGATCGTGACCACGTTCGCCCGTGCCGGTTTCCTGCGTCGCGCATTGGAAGCGGGCGTACTGGGCTATCTGCTGAAAGATGCACCGGCCGAGAACCTGGCCGAGGCACTGCGCAAAGTGAAGCAGGGCATCCGTGCGATCGATCCGCAGCTGGCGCTGGATGCGTGGTCGCAGGCCGACCCGCTGACCGACCGCGAGCGCCGCGTACTGCGCCTGGCAGGCGAGGGCCGCACCGCCAGCGAGATCGCCGAGCAGCTGGGGCTGTCGCACGGCACGGTGCGCAA
The DNA here is from genome assembly GCF_029892765.1 of Stenotrophomonas sp. 1278. NCBI lineage: Bacteria > Pseudomonadati > Pseudomonadota > Gammaproteobacteria > Lysobacterales > Lysobacteraceae > Stenotrophomonas > Stenotrophomonas sp. 1278. The sequence continues at coordinate 43,676 of NZ_JARXWD010000004.1, read as the reverse complement.
TTACCTGTCCGAATGCATTGGCAAGCTGGGCGTGGCCAACCGGATCGAGGCGTACCGGCTGGCGCGGCAGAAGGGATGGTTGTAGGGGGGCGTCACTTTTCTTTTCGCGCGAAAAGAAAAGTGACACCCCTCCGCAGTCGCGGAAAAGGGCAGCCGGGAACCCCCGGCGAACCCATTCAATCCTTCCCGCTTGCCATCGCCTGGAACACGCCATCGCGGCGCACCCACAGGTGGAACAGCGCCGCACCCACGTGCATCAGCACCGTGGCGAACAACACATAGGCCAGCAGGCTGTGCGCATTGCGCAGCGCGGCGTACAGCGCTGGCGTGTGCGGCACGATCGGCGGCAGGTGCAGGCCACCGCCCAGCACGATCGGGTAGCCGCCGGCCGACAGCATCGCCCAACCGATCAGCGGCATCGCCAGCATCAACGCGTACAGCATCCAGTGCGAAGCCTTCGCCGCCAGCACCTGCCACGCGGGAAGATCCGCTGGCAGCGGCGGTGGGCGATGGCGCAGGCGGTTGTACAGGCGCAGCACCGCCAGCAGCAGGATGGCGATACCCAGCGGCCGGTGCAGGTCGATCAGCATGGGGCGCAGGTGCAGCGAGGCGACCATGGTCACGCCGATGAACAGCATGGCGATGATCATCAGCGCCATGGACCAGTGCAGCACCCGGGCGAGCAGGTTGAAGTGGCCGTTGCCGGTGCTCATCGTGCGTCCCCCTTCGTCTGTGCCGCCGCACCGCTGGCGCGCTCCCGCTCGCGGCGGTTGAACGACTGCGAATACACCGCCGAGCGCGCAGCCAGGATCGGGTCGTCGCTGCCGCGCACGCCGCTGGGCACGATCAGCGGATCGAAGTTGAGCTGGCCACAGGCGCCTTCTTCCTGCGACTGCATGCGGTCGAGGCTGAGCACGCCCGCCACCACCTGTTCGCGCGATTCAGGCCACGGCACCGAGGGATCATCAATGGCATCGCCCGGCGCGGCCAGGCTGACCACCAGGTTCCAGCGCACCGGGCCGGTGGCCAAGCGCTGCTGCAGTTCCTGGCTGAGGAAATCGACATTGGCCTGCTTGCGTGCCTCCGCATCCATCTCCACCAGCGGCGCCTGCGGCTGCCAGCGCCAGCGCACCGCGCGTTTCTGCCCCTGCGCGTTGGTGAACCAGAAACTGTTGACGCTGTTGAAGGTGGTGTTGGCCCAGCTGCTGGTCCACGGTGCGCTCTTGGCCCACTGCTGGAAGGCCTGTGCGCTGGGGTACCTGGCCAGCACGGCCGCCATCTTCTGCGGGTCGGGCTTGCCGGTGGCCGGATCCGGAATCTGCGCGCGGGTCTGCTCGTAGAACGCCTCGGCGGTGGGCACGGCGAAGAACGGGAAGCTGTTCATCGCCATCCGCCATTCCTGCCCGTCATCGCCCACCAGCTGCACGGCGATGCTGCGCACGCGCGCGCTGCCATCGGCGCCGTGCGGATCGCCGCCGCCGATCGACAGCCGGCCCAGCACCGGAACCTTCGCCTGTGAGAACACCCGTGCGCTGGACAGCGTGGGCGCCTGTGCGCTGGGTTCGAACCAGCCGCTCACGCACACCCCTTTGCTGTGCGCGCGGCGGAAGCCGGGATGTGCAGGGCCGGTGGCCTCGATGGTGTCGGTGAAGCGCTGTGCGGTCAGCCGGTCGCGGCCGATCCAACCGGCCAGCCAGGCGAAGGCGAGGGCAACGATGCCCAGGATCAGTGCGATCAGCGCGATCCAGGGCAAGGGCGAATGCCGGCGCGGCGCGCCCGGCTCCTGGCCAGCGCGGGTATAGCGGAAGAGCGACATGATCGAAGTCCTGCCTTCACGGATGTGTGGGTGGGCGACCACCACATCCTCGCAGAACCCGGCCGGGGCCGAAATTCAATTTTTCGTCAGATTTGCAGGGTGATGCAGTGCCGACCAAGGTCGGCACCCACCGGCATGGGTAGCGCCGGGCCATGCCCGGCAGCTCCATCAGCTGTAACGTGCCTTCAGCATCGTCCACGCCGAACGCAGGGCCAGGGCTTCGCCACCGGCCGGGCGGCCCGGGCGCTCGCCATCGTTCCAGGCATACACGTCCAGATGTGCCCAGCGCTGTCCGTCTTCCAGGAAGCGTTCCAGGTACAGCGCGGCGGTGACCGAGCCGGCCATGCGCGAACCGGCGTTGGCCAGGTCGGCGATGCCGCTGCTCAGGTAACGCAGGTACGGACGCCACAGCGGCATGCGCCACACCGGGTCACGGGTGGCGTCGCCAGCCTGCAGCCACTGCTGGGCAACCGTGTCATCGTTGCTGAACAGCGCCGGCAGGTCCGGGCCCAGCGCGATGCGTGCCGCGCCGGTCAGCGTGGCGAAGTCCAGCACCAGGTCCGGCTTCTGCTCACCGGCGAACGTCAGCGCGTCGCACAGGATCACCCGGCCTTCGGCATCGGTGTTGTCGATCTCCACGCTCAGGCCCTTGCGGGTGGCGATCACTTCGCCCGGGCGGAAGGCATCCGGGCCGATCGCATTTTCCACGGCCGGTACCAGCAGGGTCAGGCGCACCGGCAGCTGCTGGGCCATCACCAGCCCGGCCAGGGCCAGCGCGTGTGCGGCGCCGCCCATGTCCTTCTTCATGTTGCGCATGCCATCGGCCGGCTTGATGTCCAGGCCGCCGGTATCGAAGCACACGCCCTTGCCGACCAGTGCCAATGCCGGGTCGGTCTCCCTGCCCCAGCGCAGCACGATCAGCCGCGGCGCACGGTGCGAGGCACGGCCCACCGCATGGATGGCCGGGAAGTTCTGCGCCAGCAGTTCGTCGCCGGTGATGGCTTCCACCTGCGCGCCATGCGCTTCAGCCAGGGCACGCGCGGCGTCTTCCAGCTGCTGCGGGCCCATGTCTTCGGTCGGCGTGTTGACCCAGTCGCGCACGCGCAGGCTGGCGGCGATCAGGTCGGCCACTTCGCCGGTCGGTGCAGCCACCAGCTGGGCCGGCGCGCGGTTGCGCTTGCGGTAGCGGTCGAATCGGTAGCTGCCCAGGCCCCAGCCCAGCTGCAGCAGCGCCTGCTCGGCATCCGGCAGTTCGCTGGCCAGCTGCCACACGCTGCCTTCCGGCAGGGCATGCGGTGCATGGGCGTAGCTGTAGGCATCGGCACGATCACCGACGCCGATCACCGCGCCAGCCAGGCCATCGGCGCCGGGCAGCAGCGCAACCGAATGCGCGCCCGCAGTGAAGCCCTGCGACTTCAACCACGCCTGGGTGGCAGCGGATTGGCTGTTCTTCCACGCCTCGAACTGGCTGCGGTCCAGCACGTGCAGCGGCAGTGCGGCGGTGGTGTCGGCGGTGAAGCCAGTGATCTCGCTCATGCGTCAGGTACTCCGGGATGCGTCAGCGTCGGCGGCGTCGAGGTTGGCATCGAGCCAATCGGCCAGGCCGGTGAGGGTGTCGAACTGCAGGTCAGGCTGCAGCTGCGGATGGTTCCAGGTGGCCGCTTCGCGGTTGATCCAGCAGCCGCGCAGGCCGGCAGCCATCGCGCCGGCCACGTCCATCTCGACGTGGTCGCCCACGTGCAGCACCTGCGCCGGGGCGACGCCCAGGCGGTCGCAGGCAGCGTGGAAAATGCTCGCTTCGGGCTTGGCCGCGCCATGCTCGCGGGCGCCCAGCTGGAAGCTGAAGTGATGGGCCAGGCCGATACGTTCCAGATCGGCGTTACCGTTGCTCAACGCGGCCACCGGCACCCGCGCGGCGATACGCGCCAGTGCGTCGAGCGCATCGGGGTAGCACTCCACCTGGTTGCGCGCGGCGTAGAACACTTCATACGCCGGCTCCAGAAGATCCAGGCTGGCGCCACTGTTTTCCAGCGCCTCCTGGATCGTCAGCCGGCGCAGCGCGCTCAGGTCGAAATGCAGGTGGGGGTTGTCGCGGAACGAGCGCTCGCGCAGTTCGCGCATGGCCGCCACCGGATACATCGCGGCGGTGGCGGGGCTGTGTTCGCGCATCCAGTCGAACAGGACCTGGTCGATGCGGGCGCCGATCGGAGCGAACGGCCACAGCGTATCGTCGAGGTCGAGGGTGATGGCAAGGACAGGGAATTTCACCCCGCCATTCTACGCCTGCCCGCGCGGGCTTTCATGCGCGCGGCGGGCAGGCGCTGCCGCCGTCAGTGGCTGCGCAGGTCGTAGGAGCAGTACAGGACGGTCTGGCCATCGACGCGATCCACGCTCAGGTCATGCCTGCCCACTTCGCGCCGGTAGCCACCGGCCACCGGCGGCGGCATCTTCGCCAAGGCGGCGACCTTGCTGATTTCCGCGCTGCCGAAGTACGCCGTGTAACTGTCCACGCCATCCTCGCCGCTGGAGCCGTCGTAGGAGGTCACATGGGTCACCGGCAGGCCAAGCACCATCAGCGGCGAGGCCAGTGTGTAGCCGTCGTCGTACTCGTCCCTGGTCTTGGCCCCGGCGGGCATCAGCACCTTGGCCATGGCATCGAACTGTTCGGGCGTGAGATGGCGCTGGCAGGTGATGGCCTCCACCAGCTGGGTGCGGGCCATTTCCGCACTGGGCGGGGCCGCGGCGAAGGCGGGGGAGGCCAGGCAGGTCAGGGCGAGGCATCGACGCGCGAAAGAGAACATGGGGAGGGTTCCATCCTGGGAAAAAGCGGGCGCATATTCTGCCAGCCTTCGCCGTCCCACCGTTCCTCTCCCCGCACGCCCGTCGATGGAGCGCGCCTCACTCCAGCAGCCGCGCCCAGCCGTGCATGCCGTCCAGCCGCGCCAGCACCAGCTTGATGCAGACCAGCAGCGGCACCGCCAGCAGCAGGCCGATCATGCCCCAGGCCCAGCCGAACACCATCAGCGCCAGGATCAGCACCAGCGGTGACAGTTTCATCTGCCGGCCAAGCACGATCGGCGTCACCAGCTGCCCTTCCAGGGTATGCAGGGCCAGGTAGGCGGCCGCAGGCAGCAGTGCCTGCAGCGGGTCGCGGAACTCGACAAAGCCCATCAGCAGCATCAATGCGACGCCGAGCAGCGGGCCGACATAGGGCGCGAAATTCAGCAGCGCCGCCACGGTTCCCCACAGCAGCGCCTCCTGCAGGCCGATGCCCAGCAGCATCAGCACCCCGGCCAACAACAGGCCGACCACCGTGTTGATCACGCTGATGGTCAATACGTAGCGCGACACCTCATGCTCGATCGAGCGCAGGATGTCACTGGTGAAACGCTGCTGCTGCCGGTTCGGGAACAGGGCGATCGCTGCACGCTGCAGGCTCTGGCCGTAGATCATGAAGAACAGCGTCAGCAGCACGACGGCCAGCACCGAGGCGGCCAGCCGCGGCGCACGGGTGAGCATGCGGTAGGGGTCGTCCAGCTGGGTGCGGATCACCTGCACCTTGCGGTTGCCGTCGCCGCCGGCCACGCGCGCGAAATTCTCTGCGGCCTGGTTGGCCTGCTGCACCGGCTTGGTCAGGTCCTGCACCTGGCGCGCAACCTTGCGCAGCTGCTGCGGTGCTTCCTGTGCCCAGTCCATCGCCGGGCCGATCAGCTGCACAGCCAGCGCACCGGTCACGCCCAGGCCGGCGCCCAGCACCAGCAGGGCGCCGAGCGCGCGCGGAATCCACAGCTTCTGCAGCAGGCGCAGGATGGGGTTGCCGACCAGGGCGAAGAACATCGCCAGCAGGACCGGCAGGATGATGTCCTGCGCCGCCCACAGGGTGAACGCCACGGCCAGGGTCGCCAGGATCACCAGCGACATCGGGCCACGTGGGCGCGAGGGCGGCGGCAGGGGTGCGGACTCGTCCGGCGCAGGCGACGACGGGGACAACAGGGACTCGCTCATCGACGCACCGACCAGAAAGAGAAGCCCATTATCGGCCCGCCGCGATCAACGCGGCGGGTAAGGTTCGTCAACGTTCGGACATCTCGGTCGCCGCTTCGGCCGGACGGGGCTCACGCAGCTCGGGCTCGGCCACCGGGCGTGCTGCCGGTCGTGCCGCAGCGGCGGGTGGCGGCCCGGCCGCCTCATCCACCTGGTCGGCGGCATCGTCTGCGGTTTCCGCCGCCTGCGCCGCCACCACCGAAGCAAACGCGGCCTGGGCGCTGGCGAACAGGCTGGACACCGAACCGACCATCTGCAGCCAACGCGCTCCATTGACCTTGCCTGGAACCTCCAGCTTGCCGGCGATGAACCCGCCGGCCAGACCCACCACCACGATGCGCAGTGGCGACCAGCCCTGTCGCCAGACCTGGCTGAGCACGTTCCAGTGGTCCTGGGTTTCGCCGAGGCGCACGGCCATCACCTGTTCGCAACGTTTCACACGCCGCTGCAGTGCACCGAACTTCATGGCTTGCCCTCCGGGATCTGCACGCCTGCATCGGGATCATCATCGGTGGGCTCATCGAACAGGCCCAACCGGGACAACTGACGCCGGGTGGCGTGCATGCCGGTGTGGTGGAAGAAGTAGGAAACGCGCCAGATCGCATAGCCGGTGACGGCCAGGCTCAGCAGCGAGGTGATCAGCAGGGCCTGCAGCCAGCTCAGGCCGAAGCTCTGCAGCAGGGCGATGAGGGTGGCGGCCAGCAACAGCCAGGCCGACGCGCCGAACACGATGGCGACGCCGGCCCAGGCCAATGCGCGGCCGAACGCGCTGCGCGCCAGCGCGAAGTCCGCCGACGCCAACCGGCGCAGCGAACGCAGTGAGTGCTTGGCCGAATCGGCAGTCGCCCGGCCGGCTGCGCCGACCTGGCGGATGCTTTCGTCCAACGGCGGCGTGGCCGCCGGATCAGGACGTTGCGTGGTGTCTTCGCTCACGCCGCAGCTTACTTGTCGCTGCCGCGGGCCAGCTTGGCGATGATCCAACCGGTAGCGAAGGCCACGCCGAACGAGGCCAGCGGACGTTCGCGGATCAGCTCAGCAGCGCTGTCGATCAGGTCCTTGCCCTTGTCCATCAGCGCGTCGACCTGTTCCTTGGCGGCGGCACCACCGAACTCGGCAGCAGCCAGGCCCGACAGCGCGCTGTCGGAAAGTTCAGCCTTGACGTTGGCCTTGCCGATGCGCAGTTCATCGGTCGCGGCGCCGGTAGCGCCCTTGATCGCACCGCCGGCAGCGCTGGCGGCCTGCTTCAGGTGGGAACCGGCTTCACCCAGGTGGTCCTTCAGGTTCTCGGTATTGGTGGGGCTCATCGAATCACTCCTGTTGCGATGGGGGAACGGGCGATCGGCGTTCGGCCGACCTGGACGTACAGCAATAGCATCACGTGGGTATAGGGGGCGTTACGGCCAGGCGATCAGCGCATCACCAACTGGCCCTGCTGCTGGCCATTGTTGCGCAGCACGCGCAGCACCAGGGTGGGCGGGCGCTGCTGGAAATTGGCGCGCCAGCTGGCCAGGTCGGCGAACTCGCCCACCGTGGCGTCGGTGATGATGTCGCCCTGCTGCAGGCCATTGGTCGCGGCGCGGCTGCCGCGCTTGACCTCGCTGACCAGCACGCCGCCCACGCCAGACTGACGCAGCGATTCGGGCAGGTCGACGAAGCTGGCACCGGTCAGGCGCGGGTCCAGGCTCTCGCCGCTGACCACGCGCGCCTGTTCCTTCAGCGTTGCCTTGATCTGCAGCGGCTTGCCTTCGCGGCGAACGTCCAGGGTCAGCACGCTGCCCACCGCCGCCAGGCCTTCCACGTTGTGCAGTGCTTCGGCACTGTCCACACGCTGGCCGTTGGCCGATACCACCACGTCGCCCGGCTTCAGTCCCGCGGCGGCACCGGCCGAACCGGCCAGCACGCGGGTTACCAGGGCGCCGCGGGTTTCGCCCAGGCCCAGGCCCTGCGCGATCTGCGCGCTCAGGTTCTGGCTTTCGATGCCCAGCGTGCCGCGCACCACCACGCCATGCTTGACCAGCTGGTCGACCACGCTGCGGGCCAGGTTCGACGGAATCGCCAGGCCCAGGCCGATGTTGCCGGCCATGCTGCCCTGCGGGTTGAAGCTGGCGGTGTTGATGCCCACCAGCTGGCCCTGCAGGTTGACCAGCGCGCCTCCGGAATTACCCGGGTTGATCGATGCATCGGTCTGGATGAAGTTCTGGTAGCCCAGCCCGCGGATGCCACTGCGGCCCACCGCCGAGACGATGCCCGAGGTGACCGTCTGGCTGAAACCGAACGGATTGCCGATCGCGACCACGAAGTCGCCCACCCGCAGCTGGTCGCTGTTGCCCAGCTTGATGTCGGTCAGGTTCTGCGCCGGAATGCGGATCAGCGCGATGTCGGTGTCGCGGTCCGAGCCGAGGAACTCGGCCTTCACCGTGCGCCCATCGGCCAGTGTCACCTGCACGTCATCAGCGTTGTCGATGACGTGGTGGTTGGTCAGCACCAGGCCTTCGGTGGCATCGATGATGACGCCCGAACCGAGTGACTCGTTGATCCGCTCCTGCGGGATGTCCGGGAACAGGCGGCGGAAGAACGGGTCGTTGAAGAACGGGTTGCGTACCCGCACCACCTGCTTGGTGTTGACGCTGACCACCGCCGGCATCGCCTTTTCCAGCATCGGTGCAAGCGAAGGCACCGCCTGCCCGGCGACCGCGGCCGGCAGCGCTGCGGAGGTGGGCAGTACCGCCGGCAGCGGAGCGGCATCGGCACGGTTGTCCAGGTGCGCATTGAGGCCGGTGGCAACGAAGCCGCCGAAGGCAGCGGCGATTGCGAGCGTAAGCAGGGTGGGAAGCGGTCGCATGGGAGTCGGTTCGCAGGCTGAGGTTGGGGCCGTTGACGCATACGGTAGAACAAGCTGAATGAGTGTGTCGCGATCTGGATAAATGCCCCATGAAAATCCGACCCCCACCGCAGGCGCCGGAAAGCTGACGCGCGCACCACAACGCTGTTCGCGACAGCCGCGAGCGAGCTCCGCAAGGCACGCCGGCAGCGCCCTGATACACCGCGACACTTGCGCAGTTCCGCGCATCCCGACCTTGCGATGACGCTCAGTGCTGCGCGGATGTGTGGCTGCTGCCAGTGCCTGCATCGGCACGCCAGCAGCAGGCAGGCTGCGCAGCACACTGCTTAAAAAAAGGGATTTCCTGACTGCGGGGCACGTCAGCCGCCGCTATCGCTTACTCCAGTTGCGTCGCACCGGATGCGATTGGCCGGTCGTGCCCGTTCCACGATAGCCATTGTCGGTATAGCATCGCCCCGTTTTGACAATCCAGGCCCCCAGGAGGGCAACATGAGCAACGGTAATGGTGTGTCGGTCGTGACCGACGCCGTCGAGAACGTGAAAGAAACCGCCACCAACGTCGGCGAGACCATCGCCCACGCCGCCGAAGACGCAGTGAAGTCGGTCAAGAAGACCGTCAAGCGCGCCCGCAAGGCTGCCACCACCCGCGTCGCCAAGGCCAAGAAGGTCGTGGCCAAGGTCGAGAAGACCGTTGCCAAGAAGGCCGAGAAGGCTGCCAAGTCGGTCGGCAAGACCGTTGCCAACGCCAAGAAGAAGCTGGAAGCGGCCAAGAAGAACGCCAAGGCCGAAGCTGCTGCCCTGAAGAAGGAAGTGGCCAAGAAGAAGGCGGCTGCCGGCAAGACCGTGACCAAGAAGGCTGCTGCTGCCAAGAAGACCACCAAGGCTGCCGGCAAGAAGGTCGCTACCGTGAAGAAGGCCGCCACCAAGAAGGTTGCGACCGCCAAGAAGGCTGTGGCCAAGAAGACCGCTGCTGCCAAGAAGGTTGTCGGCAAGAAGGTCGCTACCGCCAAGAAGGCTGTGGCCAAGAAGACCGTGGCCGCCAAGAAGGTCGTCGGCAAGAAGGTCGCTACCGCCAAGAAGGCTGCGGCCAAGAAGACCGTCGCTGCCAAGAAGGTCGTCGGCAAGAAGACTGTCGCTGCCAAGAAGGTCGTCGGCAAGAAGACCGTCGCTGCCAAGAAGGTCGTCGGCAAGAAGACCGCCGCTGCCAAGAAGGTCGTCGGCAAGAAGACCGCCACTGCCAAGAAGGTTGTCGGCAAGAAGACCGTTGCTGCCAAGAAGGTTGCCGGCAAGAAGGTCGCTGCTACCCGCAAGACGGTCGCCAAGAAGGCTGCACCGCTGAAGAAGGCCGTGGCCAAGAAGGCTCCGGCCAAGAAGGCCGTGCGCAAGGCTGCCAAGCGCAAGTAATCGCGCGTGGTTCGAAGGCCCTTCCGCTCATCGGGCGGGAGGGCCTTCTGCGTTTCGGGGGGGCTGATCGTTGCCTGGCGTGGATCTGCGGCTGCAGCCTGGGGCAAGATGAAGGTCTTCCGCAGGAGCCCTGACCATGCGCGGCATCGATTTCAGTTCCTGGCAGGGCGTGCTGTCCACCCTGGCCGGGTTGGTCCTGATCACCCTGCTCGGCGTGGGCATCCGCCTGCTGGTGATGCAGACCCTGCAGCAGCGCCGCGAACGAGAGAATCGGCAGATCAATGAGCGGCTGCGTACCTTGATGGCGGCCTACAAGACGCTGGGCGGCTCCTTCACCGGTGAGCTGGGGGTCGATCCAACCCACCTGCGCGACCTGCGCCAGCGGGCCCACGAAGAAGGCATCGCCGAGCCGGGCTCGGATCGGGCCCGGCGCATCCGCGATGCGGTCGAAGCGGCCTTGTCGGACATCCTGCTGCTGGGCACCGACGAGCAGGTACGGCTGGCCGCGCGCGCTGCCAGTGAACTGGCACAGGGGCGTGCGGTGCACACACACGAACTGGTGATCTCGCTGCGCGACTTCGTCCGCGAGGCGCTGGACCTTGCGCCGGTACCGGCCGACCTGGAGATCCCGCGCCAGGGGCCTACCCGCCCTGCGGGCAGCGCTGGCGGAAGTGGCAAGGGCCGCAACGAGGGCGAAGCCAAGGGCGGTCGCACCGGTGGAGGTGGCGGCGGTGGCGGCGGCATGGGTGCCGGAATGGGCGGGCTGGGTGTTGGTGCCGGTGCTGCGCTGGGTGCCGGCCACGCGGCGGGTGAGGATGAAGCGGGCGCCCGCTGAGGACGCCCGCCCGGGTCAGCGCTTGAGTTCGAAGATCGGCTCGAATCCGCCGTAGATCATCCGTGCACCGTCGAACGGCATGGGATTCTTCGACGGGTCCAACCGCGGGTCTTCCATCATTTTCTGCATGCCTGCATCGCGGGTGGCCTTGTCCGGCCACTCGATCCAGGAAAACACCACGGTCTCCTCCGCCGTGGCTTTCACCGCGCCGAAGAAGTCGGTGGTCTTGCCGTGCGGCACGTCATCGCCCCAGCACTCGACCACGCGCAGCGCGCCGTGTTCGAGGAACACCACGTCGCCGCTGCGCGCGTGGGCGAGGAATTTCTCCTTGTTGGCGGTGGGCACCGCCAGGACGAAACCATCGATGTAGCTCATCGCTTGCCTCCGGAATGGACCGTGCCAGGTGCACGGCCTTCATTGAGTCGACGCTTCAGGGCGCGGCAAATCGACATCGATTGCCGCGCCATTGAATCGAAGCGCGTGCGCGTACCGCGCGCGTATGCCTGAGCCTTGCTGAATCAATGCAAAAAATTCAGCAATGCGAAGACCGCTGTTTTCAGGGAGCGTTGTGGCGAATAACGGAGAATTTACATTCCCGATGCGATGGCGCCCTGGCGCTGCTGCACACCATAAGAAAGTAAAGGTGTACCCCCATGAAGAATTCGCTGATTGCTCTGGCTCTGGCCGCTGCCCTGCCGTTCACCGCTTCGGCCGCCGAGAACCTGTCCTACAACTACGCCGAGGCTGATTACGCCAAGACCGACGTTGACGGCATCAAGGCTGATGGCTGGGGCGTGAAGGGTTCCTACGGCTTCCTGCCGAACTTCCACGCTTTCGGCGAGTACAGCCGTCAGGAAGTCGACCACACCAACATCAAGGTTGACCAGTGGAAGGTCGGTGCCGGCTACAACGTCGAAATCGCTCCGTCGACCGACTTCGTTGCCCGCGTCGCCTACCAGAAGTTCGACCAGAAGCACGGCCTGGATTTCAACGGCTACAGCGCTGAAGCCGGTATCCGTACCGCGTTCGGTGCCCACGCTGAGGTCTACGGCCTGGTCGGTTACGAAGACTATTCGAAGAAGCACGGCGTCGACATCGACAGCCAGTGGTACGGCCGTCTGGGTGGTCAGGTCAAGCTGAACCAGAACTGGGGCCTGAACGGCGAGCTGAAGATGAACCGCCACGGCGACAAGGAATACACCGTCGGCCCGCGCTTCAGCTGGTAATTGCGTCTACGGCGCGCCCGCGCGCTGTTCGCGCTGAAACAGGCCCGGCATTGCCGGGCCTGTTGCGTTGTGGGGAATCAGAACGGAGTCTGACTGCGATGCGCGGCGTCATGTTGCATTGCAATGAATTGGATTCCGCCACCGCCAGTGGCGGCCTACGGTGGATATCCCGTGCTGCCGGATACACCGCGATGCCGCCCGTACTCCCACCGCTGCTCCCCGACCGGCCGCGCCGTCTGGCGCTGCTGGATCCGCATCCGGTGCTGCGGCTGGGGGTGGAAGTGCTGCTGCACCAGCACAGCGGCGTGCACGTGCGCGGCAGCTACGCCAACGAAGATGACCTGGTGGAACTGCTGCAACGTGAATCCGGCTGCGTTGACCTGCTGGTGATCGATGCGCTGCCGCTGGGGGATCTTGGCGACGGGTTGCAGCTGCTGCGCGGATTGTCCCGGCGCTGGCCCAGCCTGCCGATACTGGTGCTGTCGGCGCACTGCAATGCCAGCACCGTGGCCACGACGATGCAGGCCGGCGCACGCGGCTTCCTGTCCAAGGCGACCACGCCGGAAATGCTGCTGCGCGCGGTGGACGTGGTGGCCCGCGGTGGGCGGTTCGTGCCCCCGGAGCTGCGCACGCAGCTGAATCGATCGCGCGCGCGGCGCATGTCGGCGCCCAGCCTGACGCCACTGAGCCGGCGTGAACGCGAAGTGCTGCGGCTGGTGCTGCAGGGGTGCAGCACCGGCGAAGTGGCCCGGCGCTTCCAGCGCTCGGCCAGCACGATCAGCACGCAGAAGAAAGCGGCCTACCAGAAGCTCGGCATCCGCAGCGATGTCGAACTGTTCCGCATCCGCCACCTGCTGGAGTGAGGCTGACGGGCGCGCTTACTCGCCCTGGTACTGCTTTTCCTCGACCAGCGCCGAACCGGCAACACGGTTGATCTCGTTCTTCACCTGTACGCGTTCGCCGTTGGTGCCGTACACGCCGCGCGCCAGCTGGATGAACGCCTCGTCGAATACCTGCGCCGCTTCCTTGTCGCGCAGCTGGTCCTGGATCTCCCACATGCGCTCGTTGATGGCCTTCAACTGCGTCTTCAGCGCGGCCAGTGCCGGCTGCGCGTCAAGCTGCTGCAGCAGCAGCGGCAGCAGGCCGTCAAGCTCGGTGCGCACGTTGGCCAGCTTGGTCGCATCGTCGATGCGCTCGGCCTTGATCTCGAGAATGGTGATCTTGTCGATCAGCTCGCCGATCGATACCGGGGTCAGGATGGCGTCCACGTGGTTGGTTCCTGGAAATAGGCCCGCATGATACCGCGCCCACCGCAGCGCGGATTTACGCTGAATTTGCGCTGGCACGGCAGCATCGCCATCGAACCGTTACGGCCCCGCCATCGACACTGCCGTCCCGGCGGACAGACCGCCTTCGACGAGGAAGTGAGTGCAGTGAAGAGCAAGGGGATGATCGTGGCCAGCGCGGCCGCACTGGCGGGGCTGCTGTGCGCCGGCAGCGTGCAGGCGCAGGTGCAGGTGAGTGGCACGGCGGCATTGACCAGCGACTATGTCTGGCGCGGCAGTTCGCAGAGCGAGGGCGATCCGGCCGCGCAGGTGGGGGCAAAGGTGACGGTGGGTTCGGGCTGGTATGCCAGCGCATGGGGATCGAATGTCTCGTTCACGCCGGACAGCGGGGCACGCAGCGAGTTCGATCTCGTCGCCGGCTGGTCCGGCGCGCTGTCGCCGGACTGGAGCCTGGATGCGAACCTCACCCGGTATGTCTATCCGGGCACTGGCCGCGCACTGGACTGGACCGAACTCAATGTCACCACCACCTGGAAGCAACGCGCCTGGCTGCAGGTTGCCCACTCCAACGACGCCCTGGCCGGCGGCCGTCGCGGCAACTACGCACAGCTGGGCGTGCGGGTGCCATTGAACGAGCGCGTGCGGTTGGAAGCGGCGGTGGGGCAGTATTGGCTGCCCACCGCGCAGGGGCCGGACTACCTGCATGGCCAGCTCAGTGCCATTGCTACGTTGACGCCGGCCTGGGAACTGCGCGCCACCGTGCATGACACCGACAGCGCCGCCAAGCGTCTGTTCCCGGGCAATGCCGGTGGACGCTGGGAACTGGCGCTGCAGGGCAGCTTCTAGTCGGCCGACGCGGCCTGGCGTGCGCGCCAGGCACTGGGCAGCCACACCAGCAGGGCCAGTACCGCCACCGCGGTACCGGCCACGCATACGCCGGTCCAGCCGAAACGCTGGTAGACCTGTGCCGACAGCAGCGAGCCCAGCGAACCCCCGATGAAATAGCCGGTCATGTAACCGGCATTGAGGCGGTTGCGTGCCTCCGGCTGCAGTGCGTAGATCAGGTTCTGGTTGCTGACATGCAGCAGCTGCGCGGCCAGGTCCAGCACCACCACGCCGACCAGCAGCGCCAGCAGCGAATGCGCCGACAGCCCCAGAGGCAGCCAGGACAGCAGCAACAGCACAAGCGCAATGGCCGTGGCCCGGCCGGTCTGGCCACGATCCGACATGCGCCCGGCAAGGCCAGCAGCCAGCGTACCGGCGGCACCGACCAGCCCGAACAGGCCGATGGTGGCGTCGCTGTAGGCATACGGCGGCTGCGCCAGCAGGAAGGCCAGTGGCGTCCAGAAGATCGCGAACATCGCAAAGCTGCACGCGCCGAGCAGCGTGCGCTGGCGCAGCACCCGTTCCTGCACGAACAGCGTGCCGATCGAGCGCAGCAGCGCGAAGTAGCTCAGCCCGGCGCTGTGGTGGAAACGCGGCAGGCCGCGCTGCAGGGCCAACGCGGTCAGCACCAGCGTACCTGCAGCGATCGCATAGACCAGGCGCCAGTCGCCCAGGCTCGACAGCAGCCCGGCCACGGTGCGTGCCAGCAGGATGCCCAGCAGCAGCCCGCTCATCAGCGTGCCGACCACGCGGCCGCGATGCTCCGGTGCGGCCAGGGTGGCGGCGAACGGCACCAGCACCTGCGCCACCACCGAGAACAACCCGGTGATCGCGGTACCGGCCAGCAGCCATGGCAACGACGGCGCGCACGCGCTGATCACCAGCCCGCTGGCCGACAGCAACGTCATCACCACGATCAGCCGGCGGCGCTCGAACAGATCACCCAACGGCACCAGCAGGATCAGGCCAGCGGCGTAGCTCAACTGCGCAGCGGTCACCACCATGCCGACCTGGCCGAAAGGCACGCCGAAGGCATCGGCGATGGTATGCAGCAACGGCTGCGCGTAGTAATTGCTGGCCACCGCGATACCGGTGGCGACCGACATCAACAGGATCTGCCAGCGCCGGAGGGGAGGAAGGGAAGGGGACACGCGATGTTCCGTGAAGCAGGGCAGCACAGTGTCCGCCTGCTGCTCTCATGATGGAAATGAATCATCATCATCGCTGTCATCTGGAATTGAGATACGGGTGTGAACCTCAAGCAGCTCGAATTCGCCGTGGCCCTGGCTGAAGAGGGCAACTTCACCCGTGCGGCCGCGCGCTGCCACGTCGTGCAGTCCGCCCTGAGCCATCAGATTGCCCATCTGGAGCAGGAGCTGGGCACGATGTTGTTCGAGCGGTTGCCTCGCCAGGTGCGCGCCACCGCGGCGGGAGAGGCGTTGCTGGTGCACGCCCGGCAGGTGCTGGCCAGCCTGCGCCACCTGCGTGCCGATGTCGCTGCCGTCAGTGGTGACGTGCGCGGGCTGCTGGCGATCGGGCAGATCTCGTCGCTGACCGGCGTCGACGTGGTGGCCATGCTGGCTGCCTTCCAGCAGCAGCACCCGCAGGTGGAGTTCCAGTTGCGGGTGGACAAGAGCGAGACCCTGCTGCAGCAGGTGCAGTCGCGCGCACTGGACGTGGCGCTGGTGGGGCTGGCGCCGTCGGCCCATCTGGAGGGCGTCTGCCACCAGATGCTGCAGGAAGAGGATCTGGTGGCCGTGCTGGCGCCGCAGCATCGGCTGGCCACGCGCCAGCGGTTGCCGTTGGCGGCGCTGCAGGATGAGGCCCTGGTCGATTTCCCGCGGGGGACCGGCGCGCGCCGGCAGACCGATGATGCGTTCGCCGCAGCGGGCCTGCCGCATCAGGTGCGTTTCGAGGTCAACCTGATGGAACTGGTCGAGCGCTTCGTCCGCCACGGCCTGGCGGTGGGCATCGTGCCGGTGCGGATCGCCGACGGTTTCGAAGGGGTGGTGCAGGTGCCGCTGCAACCGACCCCGACCCGGCGCGTACATCTGGTCTGGCAGCGCCTGCCGACGCCGGCCGCACGCGCCTTCGTCGACGCCGTGCTCAGCTGCGCAGGCGCAGGCTCAGGCCCTTGAGGAAGTTGCGCAGCATCTGGTCCAGGCAGCGCCGGTAGTTCTTGTGGCCGGGCTGGCGGAACAGCGCGCCGAGTTCGGATTTGGAGACGTTGAAGCCGACGCTGGTGAAGATCTCCATCATGTCGACATCGCGCAGCTGGAAGGCCACGCGCAGCTTCTTCAACACCAGGTTGTTGTCGATGCGGGTTTCCACCGCGCGCGGCGCCTGGCCCTCATCGTGACCGCGCAGGTGCAGGATCAGGCCATCGAGGAAGTGCGCCAGCGCACTGTCACTCATCGGCTGGAAACCCGGCTCGTCTTCACGCAGCAGCCAGGCCTTGGCCTGGTCGACATCCACTTCGAACGCCGGATCGGCCATCTGGCACAGGGTCACCACGTGGTGGTCGCCGAGGTCCAGGGAATAGCGCACGCTGCGCAGTACATCATTATTGATCATGGCCCATTGTACCGGCCCTGCGGCTGTAACCGGACTGTCACCGGATTGCAGCATCGTGAGCGCTGTTCTGCAGAGACCCTCTCCGATGCGCCGGTACCTCCTTTCCGTTCTGCTGGTCGCCAGCAGCTTCGCCGCCACCGCCCAGGATCGTTTCGTGCCCGTGGAGCAGCGTCTCAGCGCGGCCCAGCTGGCCGAAGTGGGCCTGGACGCGACCCAGCTGCAGACCCTGAACCGCGTGCTGCGCGAGGCCGAGGCATCTACGCCCGTACCCACGCGGGCGGCGGTTGCGGCCAACACCGGCGCGCCGTTGCCGGCCAACGTTCCCGCCCCAGCGGCGATGCACCTGGGCCTGGAAGAGGGGCCGGTCAGCGCGCGCGTGGTCGGCGACGTTGCGGGTTGGCAGCCGGGCACGGTGTTCACCCTCGACAACGGCCAGCAGTGGCAGGTGATGAAGGGCCAGATGAAGCTGCGCAAGACCCTGCAGGCACCGCAGATCGAGGTGATTCCGGGTATCGCCGGGCGCTGGTTCCTGCAGGTTGACGAAGATCTGCCGAAGGCACGCGTGTTCCGCCTGCGCTGACCGCGCGCACCGCAGTGGGCCGATCAGGCAACGCAGCCGTGGGCCGACGGTGCCAGAATGGCGGTCTGGTTTCCCACGGAGTTGTCTGATGACCCGAACCGTCCTGATTACCGGCGCCACTTCCGGCTTCGGCGCCGCTGCCGTACACCGCTTCGCCCAGGCGGGCTGGAAAGTGATCGCCACCGGCCGTCGCAGCGAACGCCTGCAGCCGCTGGTCGAGCGCTACGGCAAGGAGGTGGTGCACGCGGCCGTGTTCGACGTGCGTGATCCGGTCGCGATGGAAGCGGCACTGCTGGCGCTGCCGCCGGCCTTCGGTGACATCGATCTGCTGGTCAACAATGCCGGTCTGGCCCAGGGCACCGCGCCGGCGCAGAGCGCCAGCCTGAAGGACTGGACGACGATGATCGACACCAACATCACCGCGCTGGTCACCCTGACCCATCGCCTGTTGCCGCAGCTGGTGGAGCGCAAGGGCGCCATCATCAACATTTCGTCGGTGGCCGGTGTCTATCCGTATCCGGGCGGCAACGCCTATGGCGGCACCAAGGCGTTCGTCAGCCAGTTCTCGCTGGGCCTGCGTTCGGACCTGCACGGTACCGGTGTACGCGTGACCACCATCGAGCCGGGCATGGCCGAAACCGAGTTCACCGTGGTCCGCACCCATGGCGACCAGGTTGCGTCGGACAAGCTGTACACCGGCGCCAACCCGATGACCGCCGAAGACATCGCCGAGCAGATCTTCTGGGTGGCGAGCCTGCCCCCGCACCTGAACATCAATCGCCTGGAACTGATGCCGGTCAGCCAGTCGTTCGCCGGTTTCCAGGTTGCCCGCGAGAGCTGATCCGCTGTCTGCAGCGTCGAGCCCGGCGCTGCACGGGGAAAAAAAAGCCGGGCAATGCCCGGCTTTTTTCATTATGCCCGCACGGTTACTGCGCCTTGATCGCCATCGCCTGCAGGCCGGTGCCATCCAGCTTCTGCTTGGCTTCGGAAAGCTCACCGGCGGTGCCATAGGGCCCCATGCGTACGCGGTACACGGTCTTGCCGTTGATCTGCGCCGACTCCACGCGTGCGGCCAGGCCCATCATCGCCAGCTTGGCCTTGGTCGCTTCGGCATCGCCGGACGCGCCGAACGCACCGGCCTGCAGGATGTAGCGGGCGTTGTCGGCCGGTGCCGGGGCTGCTGCAGTGCTGGCGGTGGCCGGCGCGGTTTCGCTGCGTGCCGCAGGAGCGGCGGCAACGGTGCTGGTGCTGGCCGGCGCGGTGGTGGCCGTTGGCGCGGCGGTCGTCGTGCGTTCACTCACCGGCGTCGGCAGCGGACGGCTGGTGGCGGTCACCGGCGCGGTGCTGGCAACGCTCGCCGTCGCCGCAGGGGCTGCGGCCGCAACTGCCGCCGGCACTGGCTTGCCTTCCAGTGCGGCCTGCGCGCGCTGCGCTTCGGCCTTGCTCCGGCGCTGTTCCTCGGCGCGCGCGCTGGCGGCCAGTTCGGCGTCGGACATCTCCACTTCCTTGCCAGGCAGCAGGGTGTAGAAGTCGTACTGGGTGGCCGCCGGCTTTTCCGGCTCAGCCGGCTTCGGCGTGGCCGGCTGTGCGGCCGGCTGGGTGCCGACATCGCCTTCGCCATCGGCCACCGGCGCCGGCTGCGCGTTCGGGTTCGGCTGCGGACCGGCGCGCAGGAAGCCATCGCCCTCGCCCTTGAACAGGTTCGGCGCCGCCAGGAACACCACGGCGGCGATCGCCACGCCGGCAACCAGCCACACCCATCCGGGCGTGCCTTGGCTGCTGTTGCGCCGAGCCTGTGTCTTGCCGCGTCGTGCTGCCATGTCTACTGCGTCTCCTGAGGCTTACATTTTTTCCGGGGCGGAAACGCCCAGGAGGTCGAGGCCGTTGGCCAGTACCTGGCGCGCCGCGCAGGCCAGGGTCAACTTGGCATTGCGATCGGTCGCGTCGTCCACCAGCACCGGCGTCCCGTGATACCACGTGTGGAAGGCGTGCGCCAATTCGCGCAGGTACTGGGCGACCAGATGCGGTTCCAGCGCCACGCCGGCCGCTTCCACCACTTCCGGATAACGCGAGATCTCGTTCATCAGGGCCAGCGATGCGTCATCGGCCAGGCGGCCCAGATTGGACAGGCCGGTGCCCTGTTCGTAGACCAGACCCTTCTCCTGCGCCTGGCGCAGCAGGCTGCAGACGCGGGCATGTGCGTACTGCACGTAGAACACCGGGTTGTCGTTGCTCTGCTGACGGGCCAGGTCGATGTCGAAGGTCAGCTGTGAATCGGGCTTGCGTGCGATCAGGAACCAGCGGGTCGCGTCGCGGCCGGCTTCTTCGATGAGGTCGCGCAGGGTGAAGTAGCTGCCGGCACGCTTGGACAGCTTCACTTCCTCGCCGCCGCGCATGACGGTGACCATCTGGTGCAGCACGTATTCCGGCCAGCCCTGCGGGATGCCCACTTCCATGGCCTGCAGGCCGGCACGCACGCGCGCCAGTGAACCGTGGTGGTCCGCGCCCAGTTCGGTGATCGCGCGCTCGTAGCCGCGCTGCCACTTCGACAGGTGGTAGGCCACGTCCGGCACGAAGTAGGTGAAGGTGCCGTCGGACTTGCGCATCACGCGGTCCTTGTCGTCACCGAAGTCGGTGCTGCGCAGCCACAGCGCGCCGCCTTCCTCATAGGTATGGCCCGACGCCTGCAGCTTGGCCACTGCCTCGGCGACCTTGCCATCGGCGTACAGCGAACTTTCCAGGAAGTAGATGTCGAAATCCACGCCGAACGCGGCCAGGTCCAGGTTCTGCTCGTTGCGCAGGTAGGCCACGGCGAAGCGGCGGATCGCCTGCAGGTCGTCCGGGTCCTTGGCGCCGACCACCAGGGTGCCTTCCAGGTCGACGCTGGCGCCGGACATGTAGGCACGGGCCACGTCGGCGATGTAGTCGCCGCGGTAGCCGCCTTCCGGCCAGCCTTCCTGGTCCGGGGCAATGCCCTTCACCCGGGCCTGGGTCGACAGCGCCAGGTTCTCGATCTGCACGCCGGCATCGTTGTAGTAGAACTCGCGCTTGGCATTCCAGCCGTTGGCATCGAGCACGCGTGCCACGCAGTCGCCGATGGCCGCGGCGCGGCCGTGGCCGACATGCAGCGGACCGGTCGGGTTGGCCGACACATACTCCACGCCTACCGTGCGGCCATTGCCGGACAGGTTGCGGCCGTAATCGGCGCCTTCCTTGATGACGGTGACGGCTTCGCGCTGGTACGCGGCCGGCGCCAGGTGGAAATTGATGAAGCCGGGGCCGGCGATCTCGACCTTGCTGACGTCTTCGCTGCGGGGCAGTGCCTCGACCAGCGCCTGTGCCAGTGCGCGCGGATTGCTGCGCGCGGCCTTGGCCAGCAGCATCGCGGCGTTGGTGGCGAAGTCGCCATGGTCGCGGGTCTTCGGGCGCTCGACCACGAAGTCCGGCGGCAGGGAGTCGACGGGCAGGGTGCCATTGGCGCGCAAGGCTTCGATGCCTTGGCTGATCAGGGCGCGGAGGAGATTTTTCACGAGGCCTGCTGTGAGAATGAGCGGCGGAATCGCCCATTTTAGCGCAGATGCCGGCCTCAACGCTGACCGGGGCCTGCCTGCCAGGGCACGCGTCGCGGCGTGCTGCTGCGGGGCTCATCCGACCAGGCGGGCCTGGAGCGGTGGCAGAAGACCCCGTTCAGCAAACGAAACCGGACGCCCCTCGCCGACCACGAAGTGGTCCAGCAGGCGGATGTCGACCAGTGCCAGGGCCCGTTGCAGCTCCTCGGTGATCTGCGCGTCGGCGGCCGAGGGTTCCGGGTCGCCAGAGGGATGGTTATGGCTGAGGATGACCGCGGCGGCGTTGTGCAGCAGGGCTCTGCGCACTACTTCACGGGGGTAGACCGGGGCCGCGTTGATGGTGCCGGCGAACAGTTCCTCGCAGGCGATCAGGCGGTGGCGGTTGTCCAGGAACAGGACCACGAACAGTTCCCGTGCCTGCCCACGCAGACGGTGCTGCAGGTAACGGCCGACGGCGGCAGGGTTGTTGCCGACCGCTTCGCCCTGCTGCAGTTCAGCGGCCAGGTAGCGGTGGGCCAGTTCCAGCCCTGCGGCCAGCGTGCAGCTGCGAGCCGGCCCCAACCCAGGGAGTTTCGATAGTTCGCGGGCGGAGCGGTCCAGCAGCACGCGCAATGGGCCGTGGGCGAGCAACAGGTCGCGCGCGGTCTGTACGGCGTCCCGGCCGCCAATGCCGGAACCCAGGAACAGGGCCAGCAGTTCGGCGTCGGACAATGCCGTGGGACCCCGGGCCAGCAGCTTCTCGCGGGGGCGCTCTTCTTCGGGCCATTCATGGATGGGCATGGCGCCCATCATGGCGATCATCGCCGACTGCTCCCATAAGCCCTTGCCGCACCTGCGGGTCGGCCAAGCCCTCAGTCGCGCCGGGTCTGCAGGTAGTCGTAGAGTTCCTGGTTGGTCTGCAGGCCCAGCTTGCGCATGGCTTCGGCCTTCTGCCGGCTGATCGTCTTCGGGCTGCGCCCGCTGCGGTCGGCGATGGCATTGATGTTCAGGCCATCGGTCAGCAGTTGCAGCACTTCCAGTTCGCGTGTCGACAACGCAGCCGGTGGATGGGGGAACAGCAGATCGCGGGCCTGCAGGTGGCGCCGCAGCTGGTCGGAAACGAACACCTGCCCGGCCATGGCGGCATGCAGGGCCTGCGGTAGTTCGGCGAAGTCGGCGCTCTTGTCGACAAGGCCGTGTACGCCATCGCGCAGCAGGCCATCGAGCAACCCCGGGTGCCTGGCCCCGGTCAGCACTACCACGGGAAGGTCGGGATGGCGTTGGCGCAGCTCGGCCAGCAGTTCAGGGCCGTCCGGGCCGGGGCCGGGCATGGACAGGTCGGTGAGTACGGCGTGGCAGGGCTGCTGGACCAGCAGCTGCAGCAGTCCGGCACCGTCGGCAGCGGCACCGGCCACGTCCATCTGGTGACGCTCAAGCACGATTCGGATGCCGTGCAGGACGACCGGATGGTCGTCGGCAATGATGATGCGCGGTTGCACGGGGAACTCCTGGGAAATCGAACGGCACACCTCGGTGGCCAGCAATGATTCTGCAAAGCGGGGACGCGAAGAGGTATAGGAAAGTTCCGAATCGGCGCGCAGCAAACCCGGAAAACTCCATCGGCCCCCGCCCATGTGCTGATAGCCGCCCGCTATGTGCCGCGTGCACCGGGAGGTTGCTGGCCTTCGGGTAAGCTAACGCCCTCGTTTGCACAGGAATTCCAGGTGGCTGATTCTCCCAACGCTTCCCCGACGCGGACCCGCGCGCTGGAAGGCCAGAAACTGCTCTTGTGTGTCGGTGGCGGGATCGCGGCCTACAAGGCCCTGGAACTGGTTCGACGCCTGCGTGATGCCGGTGCGCTGGTGCAGGTGGCGATGACGGCCGGCGCCCAGCAGTTCGTCACCCCACTCAGCTTCCAGGCCCTTTCCGGCCAGCCGACCCGCACTACCTTGTGGGACAGCGCCGCCGAACAGGCCATGGGCCACATTGAACTGGCACGCTGGGCCGATCGCATCGTGATCGCGCCCGGTACCGCCGACTTGCTGGCCCGCCTGGCCCAGGGCCACGCCGACGACCTGGTCAGCACCTTGTGCCTGGCCAGCACCGCACCACTGACCGTGTGCCCGGCGATGAACCATCGGATGTGGCTGCATCCGGCCACCCAGGCCAATATCGCCCTGCTGCGCCAGCGCGGCGCGCAGGTGATCGGTCCGGTCGATGGGCCGCTGGCCGAAGGCGAATCCGGCCCCGGTCGTTTGGCCGAGCCGGCCGACATCGTCGCCGCCCTGGCCGCCAACGGCGCTGCCGCTGCCGCGGCGCCGGAAACGCGCGCCCTGCAGGGCCTGCGCCTGCTGATCAGCGCCGGCCCGACCTATGAAGACATCGATCCGGTGCGTTACGTGGGCAACCGCAGCAGCGGCAAGATGGGCTACGCGCTGGCCGCCGCTGCCGCCGGGCTCGGTGCCCAGGTGGTGCTGGTCAGCGGCCCGGTGCAGCTGCCGACGCCGCCCGGCGTGCAGCGCATCGATGTGCGCTCTGCCGCGCAGATGCGCGAGGCGGTACTGGATGCGTTGCCGGCCGACATCTATATCGGTGCTGCCGCCGTTTCCGACTACACCCCGCGCCAGGTTGCCGCGCAGAAGCTGAAGAAGACCGCCGACAGCCAGTCGCTGGTGATCGAGTTGGTGCGCACCCCGGACATCCTGGCCGAGGTTGCCGCGCAGACGCAGTCGTTGAAGCTGGTGGTCGGCTTTGCCGCCGAGACCCACGAGGTGGAGAAATATGCGCGCGGCAAGCTGGTCGACAAGCGCCTGGACCTGGTGATCGCCAACCAGGTGGGCATCAGCGGCGGTGGTTTCGAAAGCGACAACAATGCCGCCACGGCCTTCTGGCAGGATGGCGAACAGGTATTCCCGGCTACTTCCAAGCGTGAGCTGGCCGAACAACTGCTGGCGCTGATCGCGCGGAGGCTTCAGGCATGACCCAGGCAAGCAACACCCACGGACTCTCCCCGCAACCGTTGCAGGTAAAGCTGCTCGACCCCCGCTTCGGCGACAGCTGGCCGCTGCCGGCCTATGCCACCGAAGCCAGCGCTGGCATGGACCTGCGCGCGGCGCTGGAAACCGCGCTGACCCTGCAGCCGGGCGACACCGTACTGGTCCCCAGCGGCCTGGCCATCCATATCGCCGATCCTCATCTGTGCGCAGTGATCCTGCCGCGTTCGGGCCTGGGCCACCGCCATGGCATCGTGCTCGGCAACGGCACCGGCCTGATCGACGCCGACTACCAGGGGCCGTTGCTGATCAGTGTCTGGAACCGTGGCCGCGAGGCCTTCACCATCGAGCCGGGCGATCGCATCGCCCAGTTGGTGATCGTGCCGATTGCCCGCGTCAGCCTGCAGGTGGTGGATACTTTCACCGACAGCGTGCGGGGAACGGGTGGATTCGGCCATACCGGGGTGCGTTGACAGGGGACATCGATGAGCGGCATCGGGGAAGCACAGCGGGGAACGACGTTGGGGCGCAGCGCGCCATTGCTGGGCGTGCTGCTGGTACTGCTGGCCGCCTGGTTCGGCTGGAGCGCGGTACAGCAGTGGCGGCAGGCCGCCAGCGGGGACGCGCTGGAACAGGCCCGCGACCAGGCCGTGCAAGGGCTGCAGCAGGCGGCCTCCGGCCAGTTGCAGCAGCTGCAGCAGCAGTTGAAGGGCGACCGCGTGCAGCAGGCGCTGCAGGCCGGTGATGCCGCCGGCGCCGCGCTGGCGCTGCGGGAGAGCTGGACCGGCGTCGAGCAGGTGGAGGTGCTGGGCGCTGACCTGGCCGCAGGCTATGCCGATGCGGCCACCTTTGGTTTCGCCCGCCTGGCCCTGCTGGAATCGGCGCTGGCCGAAGGCAAGGCAACCCTGCGCGTGGTCCGCGATGGCGGCGGCAACCGCCTGGGTCTGGCCGCGCCGGTACAACTGGCCGGTGTCGGGCCGGCGGTGGTGTATGTCCGCCAGCCGCTGCTGCGGTTGACCGCGCCGCTGGATCAGGTGAGCGCCCCCGGCAATGGCTTCCTGGCGCTGCGCCAGGGAGCACACAACATCGTGGTGCAGGGCGATACCGGCCTGTCCGAGAGCGCCGAAGCAATGGCGCGCCCGGTGGCGGGAACGCCGTTGCGGCTGGCCGCCGGGGTGCCCAATGTGGAACCCGGCCCGCTGGGGCTGGGAGCCCTGGCCAGCGCGATTGTCGCCCTGCTGCTGGGCTTCATCGCGGTACTGCTGGTGGTAGGTCGTGGCCGGCTGCCGAAGTCGCTGCCGCTGCCCAGTCGGCGCAGCGCGGTGGCCGACGCCGATCACGGCCCGACCCTGCGTGAAAGCCTGCAGATGGTCCCGCCAACGGTGCCCGGCGAGACGGTGGCCGAGGCTGCGCCACCTCCGCCGCCACCGGTTCCGGCCGACGAGCTGGCTGCAGGCATCTTCCGCGCCTACGACATCCGCGGCGTCGTGGGCAGCCAGCTGACCGCGCGCACCGCCGCGCTGATCGGCCAGGCCATCGGCACCGTCGCCCTTGAGCAGGGCCTGCGCGAGGTGGTGATCGGTCGCGATGGGCGCTTGTCCGGTCCCGAACTGTCGGCCGGTCTTGCCGAAGGCCTGCGGCGTGCCGGCTGTGCGGTCATCGATATCGGCCTGGCGCCGACCCCGGTGGTGTATTTCGCCGCCTTCCATCTGCGCACCGGTACCTGTGTAGCGGTCACCGGCAGCCACAATCCGCCGGACTACAACGGTTTCAAGATCGTCATCGGTGGTGAGACCCTGTCCGGCGATGCGATCACCGACCTATACCAGCGCATTGTCGAAGGCCGTCTGGTGCAGGCTGCGGAGCCGGGTGATTACCAGCAGCGCGAGGTCGCCGCCGATTACATCCAGCGTATTGCCGATGACGTGCAGCTGGACCGACCACTGAAAGTGGTGGCCGACGCGGGCAACGGCGTGGCCGGTGCCTTCGCCCCGCAGCTGCTGGAAGCGATCGGCGCAGAAGTCATCCCGTTGTACTGCGATGTCGACGGCACCTTCCCCAACCATCACCCCGATCCCAGCGAGCCGGCCAACCTGGAAGACCTGGTGCAGACGGTCAAGCGCTTTGGCGCCGACCTCGGCGTGGCGTTCGATGGTGATGGCGATCGCCTTGGCGTGGTCACCAGTGAAGGCAGGATCATCTACGCCGACCGTCTGCTGATGCTGTTCGCCGCCGACGTGCTGATGCGCAACCCGGGCGCGATGGTGATCTACGACGTGAAGTGCACCGGCAGGTTGTCCGATCACGTGCTGCGCAACGGTGGCAGCCCGTTGATGTGGAAGACCGGGCACTCGCTGATGAAGGCGAAGATGCGCGAGACCGACGCCGAACTGGCGGGCGAGATGAGCGGCCACTTCTTCTTCAAGGAACGTTGGTTCGGCTTTGACGATGGCCTGTACGCCGCTGCACGCCTGCTGGAGATCCTGGCCCAGCGCGAGGAAACGCCGGACGAAGTGCTGGCCGAACTGCCGGAAATGGTGGCGACGCCGGAGCTGAAGGTGCCGGTGGCCGAAGGAACCCCGCATGCGTTGGTGGCGATGCTGGTGGCCGCTGCGCAGTCGCCGGACAACCCGTATGTCGGCGGCCGCCTCTCGACCATCGACGGCCTGCGGGTGGACTTCGCCGACGGCTGGGGCCTGGTTCGCGCCTCCAACACCACGCCGGTGCTGGTGCTGCGTTTCGAAGGCAACGACGAAGCAGCACTGGAGCGTATCCAGGCGCTGTTCCGCAGCCAGCTGCAGCCGGTGCTGGGCGACACCCCGCTGGGGTTCTGAGGTGAGGCCGGGCTGCGCCTGGCACCCGCGGTAGTGCCGGCCGCTGGCCGGCAACCTCAGAAGCAATGGCAAAAAGCAGGTTTGCTGTCCCCGCCTTCGACAGATCTCCGCGATCTGCCGGAACGACACGGCCCGCTCCTGGTGGGTGTCGACCTTGGTCGACACAGTAGATCCACGCCATGCGTGGATGCTCTTCGATGATGTCCATCCACGCATGGCGTGGATCTACTTGGCTGGTGGGTGCCGACCGTGGGTCGGCACGCCTCACCCCTTGAACCGCAACCCCACGCCCGGTTCGGTGAACAGGTAGCGCGAATCCAGCGCCGAGTCGCCCAGCTTGTGCCGCAGCTTGCCGACCAGGATGCGCAGGTAGTGGGTGTCGTGCTGGTGGGTGGGTCCCCAGATTTCCTGCAGGATCTGTGGCTGGGTGACCACCCGCCCGGCATTGCGCAGCAGCAGCGACAGCAATGCGTACTCCTTGCGGGTCAATGCCACCAGCTCGCCATCGATCGCCACTTCACGGCGCACCAGGTCCACATGCAGGTGGCCATCGTCGAACACCGGCGGCGTGCCATCGGTCGGCACGCTGCGTGTGCGCAGCAGCGCCCGCACCCGCGCCATCAGTTCCTGGGTGCCGAAGGGCTTGGTCACATAGTCGTTGGCGCCGTTGTCCAGTGCACGCACTTTCTCGGTTTCGCCGGCACGCACGGTCAGCATGATCACCGGCACCTGGCTCCACTGCCGCAGCTGCTCCAGTACCTCGTGGCCTTCCATGTCCGGCAGGCCGATGTCCAGGATCACCAGGTCCATGTCCTCGCTGGCGGCCATCTGCAGGCCTTCCTGGCCGGTCGCGGCCTGGCGCACCTGGTAGCCCTGTGCGCGCAGGCTGATGTCCAGGAACCGGCGGATCTGGGTTTCATCGTCGATCACCAGCACGCGCGGGGCCGGCGCGCTGGCATCAGTCGGGGTCGGACTCATCGTGGGAGGCTGGCTTGAGCAGGGGCAGGGTAATGCGGATCAGGGTACCGCGACCGTCGCGCCCGGGCAGCGCCTGCACGCTGCCGCCGTGTGCGCCGATCATCCCCTGGCAGATGGTCAGGCCCAGGCCGGTGCCGTGGCGGCCGCGGTCGCCGCGTTCGACGCTGTAGAACATGTCGAAGATGCGCGCGCGCTCGTCGTCGGGAATGCCGGGGCCGGCATCGATCACGTCGATGCGCAGCTGACCGTCCAGTTCGCGCGCCAGCACCTGCACGGCGGCATCGGCTGGCGAGAACTTGGCAGCGTTCTCCATCACGTTGAACACCGCCTGTTCCACCAGTGCCGGATGCACCCATATCGGTGCCAGCGTTGCCGGAATATCCAGCTCCAGCCGCACCTTCGGCTGGTAGCGCTGCAGGCGTCGGGCGGCCGAACCGATCAGCTCGTCCACGCCTATCCAGTCGCGGTTGATCTTCAGGCCCTCGTGGCCCAACCGGGTCATGTCCAGCAGGTTCTGGATGTAGCGGTCCAGGCGCTCGCCTTCGACCAGGATGGTGTCCAGCAACGCGCGGCGGTCGGCCAGATCCATCGCCGCGCCGTAGCTGGCCAGGCTGTCGGCCGAGCCGATCATCGCTGCCAGCGGCGAACGCAGGTCGTGCGACACCGAGGAAAGCAGGGCAGAGCGCAGCCGCTCGGTCTCGTTGCTCACATGCGCCTGTTCCAGCTCGGCCACCAGGCGCGTGCGCAACGCGGCCTGGGCGATGTCGTCGACCATCGCTTCGGCCAGCTGGCGCTGTTCGGGCAGCAGCCGCGCCTGCGCACCCGGCAGGTACAGGCCGGCCACGCCGATCGCGCGGTCTTCGCCGTCCAGCAGCGGCAGGAACCACCATTGCGCGCCGGCCAAGGTATCGGTGAAGCGGCCACTGGGCTGGCCATGGCGCAGGGCCCAGTCGGCCGCCGCCAGATCGGTATCACCGGGCAGGCTGCGGCCACCGGCGGCGGTATCGGCGCCGATCCGCAGCCAGGCCGGTACGTCCATGGCCTGTTCCAGCGCATGCCGGCCGGCCTGTGCCACTTCACCATTGCCGGCCGCGCTGGCCAGCTGCCGGCCCAGCTGCTGGCGTGCGCGTGCATGGCGGTTGGCCGCGCGCAATGCGATCACCTGCATGCGCAGGCGCGACGCCAGGCGTCCGGCCACCAGCGCCGCTGCCAGGAACAGGAACACGGTGATCACGCCCTGCCGCGCGCCGATGGCGAAGGTGAAGCGCGGCGCGATGAACAGGAAGTTGTAAGCGAGGAAACACAGGATCGCCGCCATCACCGCGACGCTGGCGCGGGTACGTGCAGCCACCAGCACCACCGCCACGATGAACACCATCGACAGATCGGCCATGCCCACCCAGCGTTCGACCAGCCACGCCACCGCGCAGGCAAGGGCGGTGGCGATCAGGGCCTGCAACGGCTCGTGGCTGCCCCCGCGCATCGGTGGCAGCAGCCCCTCTCGACGGGAACGCGCACGGGCCTGCGGCGTGCTGATGATGGTGATCTCGTAGTGCGCGCCGCGCTGGATCAGCTGCTGGGTCAGGGTGCGGTTGAACATCCGCGCCAGCGGCCGTTCGCGGGTACGCCCCAGCACCAGCGTCGATACGCCGTTGTGCGCGGCGTGGTCGAGCAATGCATCGGCGATGCTTGAACCATGCAGCAGCTCGGCTTCGCCGCCGAGGCGGCGGGCCAGCGCGAACGCAGCATCGATCTCGCGCCGGGTCGCTTCGTCCTGGCGGCGCCCCTGCACCGTCACCACCGTCCACGGTGCATCGCGGCGTTCGGCGATGCGCCGTGCCACCCGCACCAGGTATTCGCTCTGGCCACCGCCGTCGATCGCCACCAGCACGCCACGCCGCAACGGCAGATTGCTCTCACCGCGCGCGGCGCGGGCTTCGCGCAGGCTGCTGTCGACACGGTCGGCGGCCTCCTGCATCGCCAGCTCGCGCAATGCGGTCAGGTTGGCCGGCGAGAAGAACGCCTGCAGGGCCTGCGCGGCCTGCTCGGGCACGTACACCTTGCCCTGCTGCAGGCGCGCGATCAGTTCGCGCGGCGGCAGGTCGACCAGCACGATGTCATGCAGGCGGTCGAGCACGCCATCGGGCACGGTCTCGCTGACACGCACGCCGGTGATGCGCATCACCACATCGTTGAGGCTTTCCAGATGCTGGATGTTGACCGTGGTCCAGACGTCGATGCCGGCGTCCAGCAGTTCCATCACGTCCTGCCAGCGCCGTTCGTGGCGGCTGCCCGGCGCATTGCGATGGGCCAGCTCGTCCACCAGCACCAGCGCTGGTTTTCTCGCCAGCACGGCGTCCAGGTCCATCTCCTGCAGGTCGTGGCCATGGTAGGCCACGTCCTTCAGCGGCAGCCGTGGCAGGCCTTCCAGCAGGGCCTGGGTATCGGCACGGCCATGGGTCTCCACCAGCCCGACCACCAGGTCCACGCCACGGCGCAGCTGTTCCTGCGCGCGGGTCAGCATGGCGTAGGTCTTGCCGACGCCGGGCGCAGCGCCCAGGAACACGGTGAGCTTGCCACCGGCTTCGCGTTGCAGTCCTTCCACCAGGGCGTTGGCCTGGCGGGTCCGCAGATCAGTCATGGGAGCCGCTGTCATGGCCGCCATTGTGCGCGCAGCGGGTGCAGCCCTGCATCACGGCGCGCGTGCCGCGTGGTCCAGTGCGAAGTTCAGCGTCACCACGTTCACCCGTGGCTGGCCGAATACGCCCCATTGCCGGCCCTGCGTGTTGGCCTTCACCAGTGCCTGCACCTGCTCGACGGGCAGGCCACGCGCACGCGCCACCCGGGCCACCTGCAGCTGCGCTGCCGCCGGCGACAACTGCGGATCCAGCCCGCCGCCGGACTGGGTGACCAGATCGGCAGGCACCTGCGCGGGCGTTACGCCTTCGCGCGCGGCCACTGCTGCGGTGCTCGCCGCCACACGCTCGGCCAGCGCCGGGTTGCTGCGGGCCAGGTTGGAGCCGGCCGCCGCCATCGGGTCGTAGTTGGCGGCCGACGGTCGCGCCTGGAAGTAGCCATCGCCGGTGAACGGCTGCGACAGCCATGCCGACGCACGCACCTGGCCGCTGCCATCGCGCAGCAGGCTGCCTTCGGCCTGCGCCGGGAAGGACAGGCCGGCAAAACCGGTGGCGATGCCGGCGTAGACCGCACCGGCCAGCAGCAGGGTGGCCACGCCCAGGCCGATGGCCGGGCGCCAGCTGGCGCCATCCTGCAGCGTGGCCACGCGCGCCTCGCGCTTCAGCTCGCGGGAAAGGGAAGGGGAGTCAGAACGGTTCATGCGCCGAATACCAGGACAAGAAGGAGGTCGATCAATTTGATCGCCGCGAACGGCAGCAGCACGCCACCCAGGCCGTACACCAGCATGTTCCGGCGCAGCAGCGCCGTTGCGGTGGCCGGGCGGAAGCGCACACCGCGCAACGCCAGCGGGATCAGGGCGGGAATCACCAGGGCATTGAAGATCAGCGCCGCCAGCACCGCGTTGCGCGGGCTCGACAGCTGCATCACGTTCAGCGCGGCCATCGCAGGCACGGTGGCGGCAAACAACGCCGGCAGGATCGCGAAGTACTTGGACACATCGTTGGCCAGCGAGAACGTGGTCAGCGCGCCGCGGGTGATCAGCTGCTGCTTGCCCACCTCCACCACCGCCAGCAGCTTGGCCGGATCCGAATCCAGATCGACCATGTTGCCGGCTTCCTTGGCCGCCTGCGTGCCCGAATTCATCGCCAGGCCGATGTCGGCCTGGGCCAGCGCCGGCGCATCGTTGGTACCGTCGCCGACCATCGCCACCAGGCGGCCACCGGCCTGCTCGGCACGGATGCGGGCCAGCTTGTCCTCGGGCCGTGCCTCGGCGATGTAGTCATCCACACCGGCTTCGGCGGCGATCGCAGCAGCCGTCAGCGGGTTGTCACCGGTGATCATCACCGTGCGGATGCCCATCGCCCGCAGCTGTGCGAACTTCTCGCGCATGCCGTGCTTGACCACGTCCGACAGCTCGATCACGCCCAGCACATGGCGACCCTCGGCCACCACCAGCGGCGTGGCACCGTTGCGCGCGACCTGGTCCACGCGCCCGGCCAGTTCGGCCGGTACGGTGCCGCCGAGCGCCTGCACATGGGCACGGATCGCATCGGCAGCGCCCTTGCGGATCTGCCGGCCGTGCACCAGGTCGACACCGGACATGCGGGTCTGCGCACTGAAGGCCAGGTAGTCGGCCTGGTCCGGCTCGGCGGTGGTGCAGCCCTGTTCGCGGGCCAGGCGCACGATCGACTTGCCTTCCGGGGTCGGGTCGGCCAGCGATGACAGCAGCGCCGCCTCACGCAGCTGGTCGGCGTCGATTCCGGCCAGTGCGTGGAAGTGGCTGGCCTGGCGGTCGCCGTAGGTGATGGTGCCGGTCTTGTCGAGCAGCAGCACGTCGACGTCACCGGCCACTTCCACCGCCTTGCCCGACTTGGCCAGCACGTTGGCCGCCAGCGCGCGGTTCATGCCGGCGATGCCGATGGCCGGCAGCAGGCCACCGATGGTGGTCGGGATCAGGCACACCAGCAGCGCGATCAGCAGCAGCGGATCCACCTTGACGCCCACCGACGCACCGATCGCCGGCAGCGTCGCCACCACCACCAGGAAGGTCAGCGTCATCGCCGCCAGCAGCAGGGTCAGCGCGATTTCATTCGGGGTCTTCTGACGGTTGGCGCCTTCCACCAGCGCGATCATGCGGTCCAGGAAGCTGTGTCCCGGCTCGGCAGTGATGCGTACGACGATCTGGTCGGACAGCACCTTGGTGCCGCCGATCACGCCGGAGCGATCAGTACCCGCCTCGCGCAGCACCGGTGCCGACTCGCCGGTCACCGCCGCTTCGTTGATGGTGGCCAGGCCCTGCACGATCTCGCCGTCGGCCGGCACCAGCTCGCCGGCACTGACGATCACATGATCACCGGGGCGCAGTTCCGCGGCGGGCACCTGGGTCTCGCTGGCACCGGCCTGCGCCGACGCCAGACGACGCGCCACCAGGTCCTGGCGGGCGCGGCGCAGCGAGGCGGCCTGGCCACGGCCACGTGCTTCGGCCACGGCCTCGGCGAAATTGCCGAACAGCACGGTGACCAGCAGGATCGCGGTCACCGCCAGGCCGAAGCCCAGTGGTGCATTGCCGGTCAGGGTGATGATCGCGGCGACGATCGTGCCGGCCATCACCACCGCCATCACCGGGCTGCGCACCAGATGCATCGGCGACAGCTTGCGTACGGCCTCGATGAGCGCGCGGCGCAGGCCGGCGGCATCGAGCAGGGCCGGGCGGGAAGCCACGGAAGAGGAACGGTTTGCGGTTGCGTGACTACTCATGGGGTGTCCTCAGTGCAGTCCCAGGCTCAGGTGGTCGGCGATCGGGCCGAGTACCAGCGCCGGCATGAACTGCAGCACGGTCAGGATGACGATCACCGAGACCAGGGTCAGGGCGAACGTCGGGGTTTCGATCTGCAGGCTGCCGGCCGATTCAGGGGCCTGCCGCTTGGCGGCCAGCTGTGCGGCCACCACCAGCGGGATGATCAGCAGCGGGAAGCGGCCCAGCAGCAGCACCAGCGAGCAGCTCAGGTTCCACCAGGGCGTGGCGTCACCCAGTCCCTCGAAGCCCGAGCCGTTGTTGGCGTAGGCCGAGACGTACTCGTAGAACACTTGGCTTATGCCATGGAAGCCGGGATTGGAGGTGCCCGCCAGACCCGGCACGGCCAGCGTGATCGCGGTGAACAGCAGCAGGGTGATCGGCTGCAGCAGCACCAGCAGTGCCAGCAGGCGCACCTGCGGCGTTTCCAGCTTGCGGCCGAACAGTTCCGGTGTACGGCCGGTCATCAGCCCGGCCAGGAACACACCCAGCAGCAGGTACACGATGAACTGCTGCAGGCCGCAGCCGATGCCGCCCCAGATCGCGCTGACCAGCATGTTGACCATCGCCAGGCCGCCAGACAGCGGGCTCAGCGAATCGTGCATGCCGTTGACCGAACCGTTGGAGACCTGGGTGGTCACCGCCGCCCACAGCGCGGTGCCATCGGCGCCGAAGCGTACTTCCTTGCCTTCCATCAGCAGCGGCGTGGCCGCGCTGGCGCTATGGCCCTCGCTCCATACCATCGCACCGGTGGACAGCAGCGACATGCCGAGCATGCAGCTGAACACCAGCGCGCCGAAACGACGGCGCCCGGTGAACGCGCCGATCATGAAGATCACCGCCATCGGCACCAGCAGGATGCCGATCACCTCCAGCATGTTCGACACCGGGGTCGGGTTCTCCAGCGGGAAGCTGCTGTTCGGGCCATACCAGCCGCCGCCGTTGGCGCCCAGCTGTTTGGCCGCGACCATCGCCGCAACCGGGCCCAGCGGCAGCTTCTGCTGCGCCATGCCGGCACTGGCATCGATCGGCGTGGCCTGCGGGCCACCGGCCATCGTGGAGGGCACGCCCTGGCTGGTCAGCAGCAGCGTCCATACCAGGCACAGCGGCAGCAGGAAGCGCACGCACAGGCGCACGACGTCGGCGTAGTAATTGCCCACCGCCACCTGGCGGTCATCGCCCGCGGCGGGCGCAGTAACCGATTTCGGCGCGCGCGAGAACAATGCACGCAACGTGGCCACGGCCAGCGCCAGGCCCATCATCGGCGTCACCACCTGCAGACCGGTGATACCGGTCATCTGCGAGAAGTAGGACAGCTGGGCCTGGCCGGAGTAGTGCTGCTGGTTGGTGTTGGTCAGGAACGAGATCATCGTGTGCAGCGCCGTGTCCCAGCGCATGTTCGGGATCTGGTCCGGATTCAACGGCAACCACGCCTGGGTCATGAACACGGCCTGGGTCAGCACCGCGATCACCACGTTGCTGAGCACGAATGCCAGCACGTAGCCCCGCCAGGACATCGAACGTGAAGGATCAACGCCGAGCACCTTGTACAGCGGCTTTTCGATCCAGTGGAACAGCACGTCGACCTTCATCGGCGTGCCGCGCATCACCCGGGCGAGGTACAGGCCCAGGGGCCAGGCCAGCACCAGGCTGGCGGCAAGAATGGCAAGAATTTCAGTCATGGCAGGCTCCGCTCAGAACGACTCGGGCCGCAGCACGACATAAAGAAGATAGGCGGCGGCAACCAGCACCAGCACGCCACACAGCAACGACAGCCAGGGGGACATGGAATTTGAGACCTGGTGGAACCCCTCCACCTCAGGCCGTCATCGTCGTCCCCGCCCCCATAAACGCACTACGCGCCGGACAGGGCCGACGCGTAAAGAGTGCATAAATTTCAGGGTCCAGGCCGTAACCCGGCAAGCGGCAGCGCCGGGCCATGCCGGGCGAGCAGCGCGCCGCTCAACCCGCCGGGGTCTGTGCCGGCACGTCCACCGGCGCCAATCCCTTCAGCTGCCGATAGCGCTGCAGGCTGCTTTCGATTTCGACCTTCAATGCCTGCTGCTGCTGTTCGAAACTGGCCAGCAGCCGTTGCTGCGACTGCAGCTGCGCATGGCGCTGGCCGATCGCCTGGGCCTGCTTGTCGGCCACCTTGCCGCCGGCCAGTTCGCGGTCGCCGGCGGCAGCAAGCAGGGCCACCAGCGATTCGCGCAGGCTGGCCACGTTGTACTGGGCGGTCTTGAGGTTGTTGTCGAGCACCTCCTGGCGCTCGGCGAACACGCGTCGCAGCGCATTCTCATCACCGTAGGTGGTCAGCATCGCCTGTTCGGTACGCTGCCGGGTCTGCTCGGCCATCTGGTCCAGCTGGACCTGCGCCGCCGCCGTGCTGGCGGCAGCGCGTTCCTCATCGCTCAACGCGCGCTGCACCTGCGCGTTGCGCAGGCCGCTGTTGGCGCTGAACTCATCGCGGGCGTGGTTGACCGCATCGGCCGGCAGCGCGTCGCTGCAGATCCGCTCCTTGCCCTCGTTCCAGCAGTACAGCTTCTTGTCTGCGGCCTTGCCGCTGGACTGTGCCAGCAGCGTCTGCGGCATCACCAGCAGCAGGCTGGCGGCGACGATGGCAGGAACTCGGAACATGCGACCTTCCCCCTGTTGGTCAGCGCGTGGAACGGACGCCGTACTGGGCGCGATAGGCCTCCAGCGGCTGCCGGTAGCCCACAAGTTCCGGATTTCCGGACGCGAAATCAAGCAGGTCGGCCAGCGTCGCCACGGCGATCACCGGGATGCCGGCTTCTTCGGCCACGGCCTGTGCGGCGGAGCGATGGTCGCTGTCCGAGGCGATCTCCTGGCGGTCCAGGGCGACCACGATGCCGGCCGGAATACCGCCCGCAGCGCGGATGATCGCCAGCGCCTCGCGGATGGCGGTGCCGGCGGTGATCACGTCGTCGACGATCAGCACGCGCTTGCCGGTCATGTCGGCGCCGATCAACTGGCCGCCTTCACCATGGTCCTTCACTTCCTTGCGGTTGAACGACAGCGGCAGGTCGCGGCCACGCTGGGCCAGCTCGCAGGCCATTGCGGTGGCCAGCGGAATGCCCTTGTAGGCCGGGCCGAACACCACGTCGTACTTGATCCCGGTGGCGTCGATGGCGTCGGAATAGCACGCACCCAGCTGCGACAGCAGGGAACCGGAGTCGAAACGGCCGGCGTTGAAGAAATAGGGGCTCAGCCGGCCGGACTTGAGGGTGAACTGGCCGAAGCGCAGGGCGTCGGCGGTCAGGGCCAGCTGCAGGAAACGGTGACGGTGGTCGCTCATCAAAACTCGATTCATCTTCATTTGGAGCGCAAATCCTAATCCAGCTGGGCTTTCTGCGCTCGTCCGGCCCCTTCACGCAGGTATCCGCAGCTGCCCCCGCGGGCTGCTCAGCCCGGCAGGCAACCGGTATGCTTGCCCGGTTTCCCGCCGTAGGTTCTTCCGCATGCGCATCATCAGCTTCAACGCCAATGGCATCCGCTCGGCCGCCACCAAGGGCTTCCTCGACTGGTTCCGTGGCCAGGACGCCGACGTCCTCTGCATCCAGGAGACCAAGGCCCAGGAAGACCAGCTGACCGACCCGATGTTCCGCCCGGACGGCCACCATTGCTTCTACCGCGATGCCATCACCAAGAAGGGCTACAGCGGCGTGGCGATCTACAGCAAGCGCGAACCGGACCAGGTCATCACCTCGCTGGGCTGGGCCCCGTTCGACGACGAAGGCCGCTACATCGAGGCCCGCTTCGGCAACCTCAGCGTGGTCTCCTTCTATATTCCGTCCGGCAGTTCGGGCGACCTGCGCCAGGGCTTCAAGTTTGACGTGATGGAGTGGCTGCGGCCGATCCTCGAGGAATGGGCGCGCAGCGGCCGCGACTACGTGCTGTGTGGCGACTGGAACATCGTCCGCTCGGCGCTGGACATCAAGAACTGGAAGTCCAACCAGAAGAACTCCGGCTGCCTGCCCGAGGAACGCGACTGGCTCAATGCCCTGTGTGCCGACCATGGCCAGGCCACCGATGTGGGCGCAGGTCGCGGCTGGGCCGATGCCTACCGCCTGCTCAACCCGACCGGCGAGGACTACACCTGGTGGAGCAACCGTGGCGCCGCCCGCGCCAACAACGTGGGTTGGCGCATCGACTACCAGTTCATCACCCCGGGCCTGCGTGACCGCCTGCGCAGCTGCTCGATCTATCGCGACCAGCGCTTCTCCGACCACGCGCCGTTCATCGTGGACTACGACCTGTGACCGAGGCTGCCAAGCCTGCCGGTTACAAGGGCTGGGCCGGCATCAAGCGTGCGTTCGGTACGCCCTCGGCGCTGACCATGGCCCTGCTGGGCTTCGGTAGTGGCCTGCCGTTCCTGCTGATCGCCTCGCAGACCCTGTCCACCCGTCTGCGCGATGTCGGCCTCGATCTGGGCAGCATCGGCCTGATCAGCCTGGCCAGCTTCTTCTACCTGCTCAAGTTCGTCTGGGCACCCCTGCTGGATCGCTACGCGTTTCCGTTGCTGGGGTTCCTCGGTCGCCGCCGCTCGTGGCTGCTGG
The DNA here is from genome assembly GCF_029892765.1 of Stenotrophomonas sp. 1278. Classification (NCBI taxonomy): domain Bacteria; kingdom Pseudomonadati; phylum Pseudomonadota; class Gammaproteobacteria; order Lysobacterales; family Lysobacteraceae; genus Stenotrophomonas; species Stenotrophomonas sp. 1278. The sequence continues at coordinate 5,823 of NZ_JARXWD010000004.1, read as the reverse complement.
TCTCGCAGACCCTGGTACTGGTGGGCCTGGTGGCACTGGCGTTCGTGCGGCCAGAGCAGGGCGTGTGGCCGCTGGTGGCCTGGGTACTGGTGGCATCGTTTGCAGGTGCCACCCAGGATTCAGTGGTCGACGCCTACCGCATCGAGATCGCGCCGCAGACCGCGCAGGCCGCGTTGGCCGCCACGTACACGCTGGGCTATCGCATCGGCCTGATCCTGGCCGGTGCCGGCGCCTTGTACCTGGCACAGTTCGAAGGCTGGATCATTGCCTATCTGGCCATGGCCGCACTGATGATCCTGCCGATCATCACCACGCTGTTCTGCCGCGAACCGGAGCGCCCGGCCAACGCCGTGCAGCGCCGCATCGACATTGCCGAAGCGTTCGTACAGCCGATCACCAGCTTCTTCACCCGCAACGGCATGGCACTGGCGCTGGCGCTGCTGGCGTTCGTCGGGTTCTTCAAGTTTCCCGACCAGGTCATCGGCGTGATGGCCGGACCCTTCTATCTCGATTCGGGCTTCGACAAGGCCGACATCGCTACGGTTTCCAAGCTGTTCGGCGTGTGGATGGGTATTGGTGGGGCGTTCCTTGGCGGTATCGCCGTCGCCGCCTTCGGTTTCCGCCGGATGCTGCTTGTCGCGGCGCTGGGCGTGGCCCTGTCGAACCTGGCGTTCCTGCTGATGGCGCACAATCCGGGGCAGTTGTGGGCGTTCTACGCCGCGCTCAGCGCCGACAACCTGTTCCAGGGCTTTGCCGGCACGGTGCTGGTGGCTTTCATGTCTTCGCTGACCGATCGCAACTTCACCGCAACCCAGTATGCCCTGCTGGTATCGCTGGCCAACCTGCCGGGCAAGTTCGTCGGCGGCGTTTCCGGTTACATCGTGGAGGCCACCTCGTACAGCACCTTCTTCATGCTCAGCGCCGTCACGGTGGTGCCCACCATGCTGCTGCTGGCCTGGCTGTGGCCACGCATCGTTGATCGTGGGCCGTCCCCCGCCGCCTGATTGCCTGTGTGCGCTTACTGCGGGATGATCGCCCCGACGCGCCGAGGGGGCGGTGCCTTGCGAACGGGGAAGTGAGCATGGCCGACGTAGTGCTGCGGGACCTGGACCCGCTGCTGCTGGAACGCATCAAACGGGTCTCGGTGGCCCGTGGCTGGACCCACGAACAGACCTGCGCGGTCCTGCTGGAGCAGGGCCTGTTCAGCAGTGAACTGGAGGTCCGCTCGGGCTTCGGCGATCCCGAAGTCGACGCGCTTTCCGACGCGATCGCCGCACTGCAGGCGCTGCCGGCCGGCCAGGGCTTCGATTGATCTGATGTCGGGTCGCCGGGCATGGCCCGGCGCTACCGCGCGCCGCCGACGGGTAGCGCCGGGCCATGCCCGGCGGATGGCGTCACCTCACGCCGGATGAATCGCCCCGAGAATCCGCGGCCCCGTCGCCCCGGTCACGCTCGGCAGGTTGCCCGGCAGCCCGTCCATCGTCCGCTGCGCCAGCCAGGCAAACCCCATTGCCTCCACATACTCCGGGTCCAGTCCGTGCAGCGCCGTGGACTCCACCACCACGCCCGGCAACCGCGCCGCCAGCCGCCGCATCAACTGCGTATTGCGCACGCCACCGCCGCACACCAGCACCCGCCGGGTGTGCGGCTGCTGGGCCAGCAGTGCATCAACCACTGTCGCCGCGGTCAGCTCCAGCAGTGTCGCCTGCACATCGGCTGCGGCGAACTGGCCTTCCTCCATGTGTGCTTCGGCCCACGGCAGGTGGAACTGCTCGCGCCCGGTGCTCTTGGGCGGCGGCAGCGCGAACCACGGGTCCGCGCGCCAGCCGGCCAGCAGGCTGTCATCCACCGCACCGCTGGCTGCGTAGGCGCCGTCAGCATCGAAGCTGCGCCCGGTATGGCGTTGGCACCAGGCATCCATCAGCGCGTTGGCCGGGCCGGTATCGAAGCCACGCACGACGCCTTCGCGTGGGATCAGGGTCAGGTTGGCGATCCCGCCCAGGTTCAGCACCGCACGGTCCTCATCGGCCGCACCCAGCATGTCCAGGTGGAAAGCCGGCATCAGCGGCGCGCCATGGCCGCCGGCGGCAACGTCACGGCGGCGGAAATCGCACACGGTGGTGATGCCGGTCAGCTCGGCGATGCGGTTGCCGTCGCCCAGCTGCACGGTGAAGGCCGGGTCGGCCAACGGTCGATGGCGCACCGTCTGCCCGTGCGAGCCGATGGCTCGTACCTGCGAACGGTCGACACCGGCTTCTTCCAGCAGCTGGTTGGCGGCGGCGGCGAAGCTGATCGCAATCCGCGCGTCCAGTTCGCCCAGTTCCTCCAGCGACTGCAGCGGGCCGCCTTCGCCGAGGGCCACCAGCCGCGCCCGCAGCACCGGCTCCCAGCGGGCGGTCAGCCCGTGCACGAAGCGGCACCCCCCATCGGCCGGGAACTGCACCAGCGCGGCATCGATGCCGTCAGCGCTGGTGCCCGACATCAGGCCCAGGTAGAGGGGAAGGGACGGATCGGCAGTGGTGTTCATGGCGGGCATAAAAAAAGGACACGGCAAGCTTGTGCTGCCGTGTCCTCCTTCGTCAACGCAGGGCTCAGCCGCGCTTGCGGCCTGCCGGCGCCTTGTCCTTGGCGCTGGCCACCTCGGTGCTCGCGCTTTCGGCGGCCGGCGCGGGGCTGGCGTCGGCGTAGATCAGCTTCTCCATGCCCTGGATGCGGGCCATCGCCGGCGCGGTCTGCGCCCGGAAGGCCACCAGCTCGGCGCCCTTCAGCGGCTCCGGCGGCGGCATGGTCACCGTCAGCGGGTTGCGGTGCTCGCCATTGACGCGGAATTCGTAGTGCAGGTGCGGGCCGGTCGCCAGGCCGGTCGAGCCGACGTAGCCGATCACCGTGCCCTGGGCCACGCGCTGGCCATTCTTGATCCCGGCAAAGCGCGACATATGGCCGTACAGGGTGGTGTGGCCACGGCCGTGGTCGAGGATCACCACGTTGCCATAACCGCGCTGCACGCCGACGAACTGCACCCGCGCATCGCCGGCGGCCATGATCGGGGTACCGGTGCGCGCGGCGTAGTCCACGCCCTTGTGCATGCGCATCTTGCCCAGCACCGGGTGCTTGCGCGCGCCGAAGGTCGAACTCAGCCGTGCGAACGGGATCGGCATGCGGATGAAGCTCTTCTTCAGCGAACGGCCGCTGATGTCGTAGTACTCGGACTTGCCGTTGCGGTCGAAGCGGAAACCGGAATAGGTCTTGCCGCCGGTGGTGAAGGTCGCCGCCAGGATCTTGCTGGTATCGACCTTCTCGCCCTCGCGCCAGGTCTCATCCATCACCACGCTGAAGCGGTCGCCCGGCTGCAGGTCCTTGGAGAAGTCGATGTCGTACTTGAAGATGTCGTCGGTCATCGTCGCGATCGCCGACGGTGACAGTCCGGCGCGGCGCGCGGCCGCATACAGCGAACTGGTGATCTCGCCGCTGGTGACCACCGTGCGCGTGGATGTCTCGCGCTTGGTCACCGTTTCCTTGATGTCATCGCCGCTCAGGCTCAGTTCGACCCGGTTGTCGGCATCGCGGTCGAAGCGGATGCTGCGCAGGTCACCGGACAGCGGCATGTCGAAGGCGATCTCGGCACCCGGGCGCAGCTTGGTCAGCGATTCGCGCGCACCCGGATGGTCCAGCACCCGGTGCAGGGTGGTGGCGGAAATGCCGGCCTTGTCGAACAGGTCGCTCAGGGTCTGCCCGCGCTGCACCCGCAGCACCTGCCAGCTGTCGCCGGGGATCTGCTGCTGGCGTGCCATTGCCAACGGCGGCAACGGCAGTGCCAGGCTGGTGTGGCTGTCGGCGTAGGGCGCATCGATGGTGTGCGAGAAGCCCGGCACGATCGTGGCCACCAGCGCGCCAATGGTCACAAACAGGCTGGCGTGCATCCAATGACGCCGCGTCCAGCGCTCATTGAACGCAGCGGGAAGGTGTTGCCTCAGCTTCCGGTGCAGGGCGTTGTCGTGCAGGACGTGGAGTCGTTCCTGGAAGCGCTGCTTGCGAGCGCGGCCTTGATCGGAATTGAGCATCAGATGTCGGTCTCTGGCTGACCCGGGAACGCGGGCCCAAACGCCGGTAACATAGACACCTAACAAATTCGCGTCAAACCCTTGTGCCTATTGGCTTTTGTGAAGCCGATCGGGTTAACTTCGCTTTAACACCCCACATAAGAAACGGCGTTGCCGGGAGTAGTCACGTGTCCTCGATTGAAGAAGCCCTTGCCCTGATCGGCCGCGGTGCCGACGAGATCCTCAAGCTCGAGGATCTGCGCGCGCGCCTGCAGGAAGGCCGCCCGCTGCGCATCAAGGCCGGCTTCGACCCCACCGCGCCTGACCTGCACCTGGGCCACACGGTGCTGCTGAACAAGATGCGTCAGTTTCAGGACCTCGGCCACCAGGTCATTTTCCTGATCGGCGACTTCACCGGCATGATCGGCGACCCCTCCGGCAAGAGCCTGACCCGCAAGCCGCTCAGCCGCGACGACGTGCTGGCCAACGCCCGTACCTACGAGGAGCAGGTGTTCAAGGTGCTGGACCGCAGCCGCACCGAGGTCCGCTTCAATTCGGAGTGGTTCGGCAAGATGAGCGCGGCCGACATGATCCGCCTGGCCGGCCAGCACACCGTGGCACGCATGCTCGAGCGCGACGACTTCGCCAAGCGCTATGCCGCCCAGCAGTCCATCGCCATCCACGAATTCCTGTACCCGCTGGTGCAGGGCTACGACTCGGTGGCCCTGGAAGCGGACGTCGAGCTGGGCGGTACCGACCAGAAGTTCAACCTGCTGATGGGCCGTGGCCTGCAGGAACACCACGGCCAGAAGCCGCAGGTGGTGCTGACCATGCCGCTGCTGGAAGGCCTGGACGGCGTCAACAAGATGTCCAAGTCGCTGGGCAACTACATCGGCATCAGCGAGCCGGCCATCGACATCGTCACCAAGACCATGAAGGTCGATGATGCCCTGATGTGGCGTTGGATCGAGCTGCTGTCCTTCGATATCAGCCAGGCCGAAGCGGCCTCCCTGCGCGAGCAGATCGCCGCCGGCCTGAATCCGCGCGTGGTCAAGCTGCGCCTGGCCCGTGAACTGGCTACCCGGTTCCACGATGCCGCAGCGGCAGAGCAGGCGATTGCCGGCTGGGAAGCTGCCGTTACCGGGCAGGGCGACATCACCCAGCTGCCGCTGCAGGATGTGGCCATCCCGGCCGAGGGCCTGCGCATCGCGGCCCTGCTGACCGCCGCCGGCCTGACCCCGAGCAACTCCGAGGCCAACCGCAAGCTCAAGGAGCGTGCGGTGAAGGTGGACGGTGAAGTGGTGGAAGACGGCCAACAGGTGCTGCAGCCCGGCTTCGAGGGGCTGCTGCAGGTCGGCAAGCGCACCTTCGCCCGCGTGCGCCTGGTCGCTGCCTGACCGGAGGCAGGGGCCGGCGCAGCCGGCCCCTGCTTCTGCTCCTGCAGAGCGGCGCTGACGCTCTGCCGCTGTTCGCGGGGCCTGTGGCGGCGCCTTTGCATGAACGGATGCAACATCCGATGAAAAAAGTTGCCACACCCCCTTCACAAAGGCCGCGAATAGGGACATACTTTCCCTCCCCCGTCGCAGGGGTCGCCAACAAGGGGCTTCAGCGACACAAGGGGCGCCACCACCGACGAACGAGATGATCGAACGAAAGGTGTTGACGGACTCGAAAAGTCCGGCATAATAGGCGGCTCGCTACGAAGGAAACTTCGCAGCACACGGGAATGGCGCTGAGGCCACTTCCCACGATCTTTGAAAGTATGCGCAGGTATCTTGTGAAG